>QYQM01000010.1 GCA_007280905.1 Porphyromonadaceae bacterium
GGCTTCTGGTGCCGGAGGTCTCGAGAGCTTAATGGGTATTGGAACGCAACAAGAGAAAGTTATTGTCAAAGGACAGAACTTCGATCTGATGAAGGCTGTTGCTGAGGATGTAAAGTATTATCTCGACGACATGACTACGATCGTGCAGGCAACTGTCGGTGTTCAGGATAACCGTCCCGAGGTGAGAATGGCTTTTAATACCCGTGAGATGGGTGAACGTAATGTGGCCCTCTCTTCTGTAATGTCGGAATTAAGTTCTTTCCCTACCGAAGTCAGTACGGGTGTTAAATTCAAAGAGGGGACGGAAGAATATGACATCCTGATCAAATACGATAAAGTTATCGTGGATAAAAACAAAACCCGGACGATGGCAGATCTGCAGAGCATGGATATTCCTTCGATTGACGGGAGCCAGCATCGGCTGACCGACCTTGCCAAGGTTTATTTCGCCTTTGGCATGGGTACCATAAACCGGTTAAATCAGGAAAAACAGATACAGTTGACCTATCGGTTCGACGCGGAAACCAATGGATCAAAACCGCTGCTTGAGGCTGCCCGGGCGGATGTCGATAATCTGATTGCCAGTATGAAGATTCCTGCAGGTGTCGCTGTTGAAGTTCAACATGAAGCCAATCAGTTCCAGGATTTCTATTTCCTGATCGTTGCTGCCTTTGTTTTGATTTACATGATAATGGCTGCGGTTTTTGAATCATACAGTGTACCTTTTGTGCTGCTCCTATCCATCCCGCTGGCAGGTATCGGTTCATTTCTGGCCATACTGTTCACAAAAACTTCGCTGATCAACGCCAGTACACTTACCGGCTTTATAATCCTCGTAGGAATCGTGGTAAACAACGGGATTATCCTGATTGATTATACCAAAATATTGCGTAAGAATGGTCACCGGAAAACCCGGGCCCTGATGGTTGCCGGACTGGCCCGCTTGCGCCCGATTCTGATAACGGCTGGCACTACAGTGGTGGCCATGGTTCCTATGGCAATGGGTCAATCCGAATATGTAAGTTTGATCGGGGCCCCGTTTGCCATTACAGTTATTGGGGGTTTAACACTTAGTACACTTCTGACACTGGTTTTTATACCCACATTCTACTCCGGGCTGGAAAATGCACTGGAATGGATGAAAGATCAGAAGCTTGTGGTGAAGTTGGTCATGTACGGTCTGATGATTGGACTTACTGCCCTGATTTATTTTGGAATCGATTCGGTTCTCTGGCAGGCGATAACCATATTATTGACCATTATCGGTGTTCCGGCTTCTATCTGGTTTGTGATGAATAGTCTGCGTAAAGCCAGCGATACCGTTATTCCGATGGATGAATCCATTATCATCCGGATACAAAACCTGGTCAAGATTTACGAACGCGACGGACGGTTTACCCGGCAGTGGAAGGCTGGATTAGCTATCCGTAAGCGTAAGGGCATGGAAAAGGAAATTAAATCATGGAAAGATCTCGATGATATCTTGTGGCAATTGCCAATCCTGGGTTTCATGATTTACTTTGTCTATTTCTTCCTGGAATCCGGTTTCTGGATATTTCTGCTCAGTATTCCGATTTACTTTATGATTCTTACCATCTATGAGCCGATCAGGATTTATCTCAGATATATTAAACCTGCGGGTTTGATCAACAAGTTTAACCAGTTCATGTACGGACTGATATTCTGGGGTTTCCCGGCATTCAGTATAATACTTTATCAGATACGCTGGAAAAATGTGGCTCTGGATGTGCTGATCGGATTGGCCTGGTATCTTGCGCTCATTGTTTTCACAACTTCCGCCCGACTGGCGCGCGAAAAAGTTAACGTGAACCGCATCACCGGCCGGTTTGGAAGAATCCGCAGGGGCTGGTACCGAATGGTACAGTCGATACCGGTGATCGGTAAAAAGAAGAAACCATTTAAAGCTTTGCGCGGTGTTTCCATGGAAATCGGGCAGGGGATGTTCGGATTGCTCGGACCAAACGGAGCTGGCAAAACCACTCTGATGAGAATTATCTGTGGAATTTTCGAACAGAGCTATGGGAAAATATGGATCAGCGGGGTGGATACCCAGGAAAAACGCGAAGAATTGCAGGGTTTGATCGGGTATCTGCCGCAGGAATTTGGAATGTATGAGAATATGACTGCAGGTGAATATCTTAACTACCAGGGGATTCTCAAGGGATTAAAATATCCTGATGAACGCGAAAAGCGGGTTGATTTTGTTTTGAGTTCGGTTCACATGATTGAACATAAGGATGAAAAAATCGGGAGCTATTCCGGCGGTATGAAACAGCGTATCGGGATTGCCCAGATATTGCTACACCTGCCCAGGATTCTGGTTGTTGATGAACCTACCGCGGGACTTGATCCGCGGGAGAGGATCCGGTTCAGGAACCTTTTAGTGGAATTATCACGCGAGCGGGTTGTCATCTTTTCAACTCATATTATCGAGGATATTTCGAGCTCCTGTCACCAGGTGGCAGTTCTTGATAAAGGTGATATGGTATTCCTGGGACCACCGGAAGATATGGCCCTTACCGCCAAGGGACATGTATGGCAGGTTGAGGTGAGTATGGCCGAGTTTGACCGGCTGTCAGAACTTTACAAAATAGTTCATCATATGCGCGACGGTCAGAATATACGTGTGCGCCTGCTGGCTGAAAGCAAACCGTCACCAGATGCCATACCGGTTCAGCCTTTGCTTGAGGATTCTTATTTATGGATGTTGAAGAAAGCGATCTGATATGAAAAGTAACCGAGTTGCATTAATCTGGAACTGGATCTTCAATATGGTCCGATATAATCTCAAGATTATCTTCGCCAATAAGTTTATTTGGTTTTTGCTGGCTTCACTGGCCTTCTTTGTCGGGGTATTACTGATTACCCTCTTTTCCAGAGGTAAAATTGATGCCGGGACTATATTTAACCTGCTTTTGTATCCGGGTCTTCTTCTGGTTTTTTATCCCACAGTTTTCGGAATTCAAAACGATGAGGATACCCGGGTACTGGAGATCCTTTTCGGGATCCCGGATTACCGTTACAAAGTATGGCTTGTAAGACTGATCCTGATCTATTTCGTAGTTTTCTTTATCCTCTTGCTACTGGGGATCTTTTGCTCCTGGGCGCTGCTGCCTTTTCCAGTTTTTAACATGGCCTGGCACCTGATGTTCCCGATCTTTTTCATGGGAACTCTGGCTTTCCTTCTATCTACTTTTATCAAAAACGGTATCGGTACCGGTGTCGTGATGATTATAATCGGGGTATTTTTCATAGCCCTCATGGCAGTTATCCAAAACAGCAAATGGAACATTTTTCTTAACCCGTTCAATACCCCTACCGGAATGAGTGAAAATGCCTGGAAATCAATTGTTCAGGACAACCGAGTGATCCTGTTTGCAGGGATCGTGCTGGCGCTGCTGGGGGGCTTGACGAGCTTACAGAAGCGCGAGAGGTTCATATAATTAGCTACCGCAGAGAGCATAATTACTATTTAGTGTAGTAGTTAATCATATCCTTAATCGTCTTCGAACAAACCGGGCAAAACGGATCACCAAGCCAGTTCATTTTGCATTTGGCCATCGGACAGTAAATGCCTTTTGCACTGTACAGGCCGCCTTCATAAGCACCCAAGACCCCTTCAAATTCAGGCTTCCGTGGGGTGGGGATTGATGTTCCAGGCTTGATCATTTGCTTCCATTTTTTGCCGAAATCAACCAGGTTGGTGACGTTGGGCTGTATCGGTTCAACGGTCATATCGATATAATCCTGATAAGCGACATCACTGGTATAATACTCATCAGCCAGCCAGGTGAAGGTATGTCCGAATTCATGAACGAATACGCCGATCGATTGCTTGTTGAAGGCAGTGAAGCAACCATAATAGTTATATACCCCGCCACCACCGTATTTCTCTGAATTGACCAGAATAATGATAATGTCATAAGGTACATTGGCTGCAACATCGCGAACCGATTTAATATCAAAGGTCATGTTGTATCGTTCGCTGTCGAATGTGTAAAAACTCGTATTAAGCAGGGTGTTTTTGTAAATTCCTTTGGCAGGAATGTCCGTTCCGGATTCGGCCGAGGGCGCTTCAACCAACCAGCAATTGAATTGATCCTCAGCAGCTGTAAAGGGCGGGGTATCCAGCAAGCCTTTTGAGAAACTCTTGACGGCTTCGCGAAATTTGTCCATCTCTCCTGCAGTGAATCCATCCGGAATAAATACCACATCAATTTTTTTGGAAGGATTACCCGAATCGTGTACCATGTAGGATTTGTATACCGGACCAGTTTCCTTGCTTATAAAATAATTAGTTGGATCGATCTGATATTCAAATGTTTTAACAAGTTTTGTTTTGCGGTTGCGGCTGTAAAGTTGCAGCGTGACCGGTTTTTTTGGAAAGGGTACAAGTACTGTTTCATAAAAGCACCTGGAAGTAACTTTTGACTCGGCAGTTGATTGCCATTCGCTGTACAAACCGGCATATCCTCGCGAGAAAATCAACTTTTTGGTAGCCTTGTCGAACAGTTCCACCCGGTATTCACCCCATTCAAACGGATCAATCAGGTGGTTGCGGGGACCTGACCATTTACCTTCCTGCTTCATCTGCTCGAAGCCGATTTGCTCGGTAATTGCTGTACCACAGCGGTTGTAATCAAACCGAAGGGTGTTGTCAGTAAAATAATCTTCATATTTGATTTGAGCCTGCAAACTTAGAGCTGCACTCACCAATAACAGTAGAAATAACTTATTCATGGGTTCCTTTTTTGGTAAATACCAATGGTAAAGGTAAATTACTATGTATTTTTGTCAAAGCTAAAACCAATTCTTTACAACATATATGGGTGATAATCTGAAAATAATGTTCAAGCATTTGTCTGATTGGCTTGAAACCTGGGGCTTAACGGGTGCCTTTGGTCAGTTTTTGCATCTTGCAATCTCGTTGTTTTTATTATTCCTGGTGTGTTTTGCAATAGATCGCCTCACCAGAAGTATTATCAAAGTCTTTATTCACCGTTTAGTTAAACGGACTGAGAATCCTTTTGATGATATTTTGCTGGAGAAGGGGGTTTACAGGCGGATCGCCCATTTTGTGCCGGCCGTTGTTATTTATTACATGCTGCCCCACATTTTAAAAGGGGTCTATTTCGTGGATTCGGTAGAACCCGATGCAGTTTTAAAAGCATTCATCGATTACTCACAGAAAGCCACTGCTATTTACATGATCATCATCGGTGCTGCGGTGATCCTTACCAGTCTGAGCGCATTAATGGCTATCTATATGCATATGGATATTTCAGGCAGGGTGCCGATCAGAGGGTATGTCCAGGTTGTTCAATTCATGGTCGTTCTGATTGCCGCAATCTGGATCCTCTCAACGGTCTTCGGATTTGAGCTCAAAGGTTTCTTTACCGGCTTAGGTGCCTTTATGGCCGTACTGGTTATCGTTTTCCGGGATACCCTTCTCGGATTGATGGCTTCTATCCAATTGACAGTTAACAAGATGGTCAGGATAGGCGATTGGGTTACCATCCCGTCAAGGAATGCCGATGGAACCATTCTCGATATCACAGTCAATACAGTGAAGGTCGAAAACTGGGATAAATCGATAACCACCATGCCCACCTATTCACTAGTATCTGAATCGGTCCAGAACTGGAGGGGTATGGAAGAATCCAATGGCCGCCGTATCAAGCGATTCGTTAATATCGATATGGGTACAGTCCATATCTGTTCAGAAGAACTTCTTGAACGTCTGGAGAAGATTCATCTGATTTCGGATTATATTAAATCAAAAAGAGCTGAATTGGCTGAGCTGAACCGAAAATATTCGGATGCCGATCAGTCAGTTGCAAACGGAATGCGATTAACCAACTTGGGTGTTTTTAGGAAATATCTTGAATGCTATTTAAAGGAACATCCTGATATTCAACATGAAATGACCACTATGGTTCGCCAGCTTCAACCAACCGACCGTGGAATTCCAATTGAGATCTATGGTTTTACCAGCGAAAAGGCTTGGGAAATTTACGAGAATATTCAATCCGATATATTCGATCATGTTCTGGCTGTTATACCTGAATTCGAACTCCGTGTTTTCCAGAATCCTACCGGTGCGGATTTTAAACAGCTGAGCAGCAGGGATGGGTTTATGGGTTGATGGGTTGACATGTTGCCGATTGTCTGTTGTGATTGTTATGGTTGTTGTGATGGTTATGGTTGTTGTGATGGTTATGATTGTTGCAGGTTGCAGGTTAACGAAGGCTTCATTTACCAGGGTGCCCCTTATAAGTTGCCACTAGCTTTAGCTAGTGGACAGATTGACAGTGAGTTATATGGGCTTTAGCCCAATATTCTGAATTGTTTGATATATTTGAACCAAAATAGCAAAAAAAATTGGCCTAAAGGCCTTAATCTACAGAATTACAATGATATCCACTAGATAGATCTAGTGGCAATTGATAATGACACATAGTACCACATCAACTAATCAACCCACCAACCCACCAACTAATCAAAGTGGAAATCGAACGTAAGTTCCTGGTAAAAAAAACCCTCTGGCAGGAGCTATACAATCCTGTGAATGCTATTTTTATTCAACAGGCCTATCTTTCAACAGATCCTAAATGCACCGTCCGTATCCGTATCGCAGACCACAAGGCTTTGATTACCATCAAGGGAGAATCTAAAGGAATTTCGCGCAAAGAATTTGAGTATTACGTTCCGTTGAATGATGGCCTGGAAATCATTCAACTGGCCGGAACCCCATTAATTCTTAAACGACGTTATGTGATCAGGCATAAGGGCTATAATTGGGAGGTGGATGAGTTTCTGGGTGATAATGAGGGGCTTATTCTTACTGAAGTGGAATTGAATGCAGATTCAGAAAATCCTGAATGGCCGGAATGGGTTGACAAAGAAGTGTCAGGCGACCCGCGATATTTTAATCTGCAATTAGCCATTAATCCGATAAATCACTGGTGATGAAGTTAATATGTTCTCGGTTGTCTTATCTTTTTCTTTTCGTTTCTATCTTTGTCTTTTCTTCTTGCCTTTCTCTTCGTCCGGTGACCAATAAGGCTTCATCGCAATTATTACTGTACAATCCAGGGAAGACCATCCTGCATCCGCAATATAAAATTTACCATTCCTCCGAAACTGAAAGTATTCTGTTTCTTAAGTTTCTGACCAGTGAAGTTGTTTTTAATCAGGCTAATCCGCAAGTTAAAAACCAGGCACGGCTAAGAGTAATATACACCCTTTACAGTTCCCTGGCCAATAATGAAATTGCCCAACGGGATACTCAGCAATTTGTGATCGACCGGGAATCGTTATCGGACCAGATTATGGCATCGGTTAAACTTTCAACCACCCCGGGCAAAACATATCTCCTCGACATAACTCTCGAGGACCAGATCCGCCAGTCTTTAGTAAGGGACCGGATTCTTGTGGATCGATTTCAGCCCGAAAATCAGCAGGATTGGTTGGTGCTGAGTTATCCGGAGAATAAAGTTGCTTTTGAGCAGTTCTTTTATCCGGGTGAATCATTCCGGCTGATTAAGCAAAATAGCAAGTCGGAGCGTGTGTATATCTCGGTTTTTCCGCCACGGAATATTTTGCCGCTTCCGCCTTTTTCGCTTGATGAACAGCCCGATAATATTCCCTTGCCGGATTCAACCTTTTACATGGCCTATTCGGAACAATTGCTGTATAAGCTTGGGGGACAAGGTATCTATGTTTTTCATTTTAAACCGGATATAGCAAAGGGATTGTGCCTGACCCAGTTTGGCGATCGTTATCCCCAGGTAACACAGCCGGAAGATATGCTGCCTCCTTTGCAATATATTACCACGCATGAAGAATATCAGAAACTGATACCTAATCCTGATCTGAAAGGAGCTGTAGATCAATTCTGGCTCGATAAAGGAAAAACTTTTGGCAATGCGCGCGATCTGATCCGGGTTTACTATAACCGTGTGGTTTTTGCCAACCTCTATTTCCCATCCAGCAAGCAAGGATGGAAGACCGACCGGGGCATGATTTATTTGCTGCTGGGACCTCCATTGTCGATAGAAAGAACCGAAACCCGGGAAACCTGGTACTATGAGGCTTCCGAAACCGGAGAGAAGATTACCTTTGAATTCAATCTGACTGATGATTATTGGATCGGAAATGATTTTAAATTAAAAAGAAAAGAGGAATTCCGACCCATCTGGAACAAAGCAGTTGATTCCTGGCGACGAGGGAAAATATTTAGCATGTAATGGAACAACAAGATTATATTTTCGGGCTGAGGCCTGTTCAGGAGGCCATAGAAGCCGGACGCACCATCGAGAGAGTAATGATCAAAAAAGGATTGCAGGGTGACGGAGTTTATGCACTCCTTCATCTGATCCGGCAATCCGGAATACCATTTCAGTACGTTCCGGTTGAGAAACTCAACAGGATGACGCAAAAGAATCATCAGGGGATAATCGCTATTACCTCTATCGTTACCTATCTGCCTTTTGAGGAGGTAGTTGCCCGGGTTTTCGAGGATGGAAGGGATCCGCTGGTCGTTATTCTTGACGGGATCACGGATGTCCGGAACCTGGGTGCCATAGCCCGTTCAGCCGAAGCCGCCGGGGCCGATGCCATACTGATTCCTGAAAAGGGCGTAGCCCAGATTAACCCCGATTCGATGAAAACTTCAGCCGGTGCACTCGCCATTATTCCGGTATGCCGCACCCCCGATCTGATCCGCAGCATCAAATACCTTAAAAATGCCGGTCTGAAAATTACCGGAGCCACTGAAAAAACGGATGTTCTCTTTTACGACGCCGATTTTAAATCCCCGATGGCGCTGATCCTCGGCGCCGAAGATCATGGTATCAGTCCCAATATCCTTGCTTTATGCGATCAGGAGGTGCGTATTCCTATGCTTGGAAAGATCGCATCATTAAACGTATCGGCTGCGGCCTCGGTGATCCTTTTTGAGGCGGTGCGGCAGCGGAGTTCCACAAATAACAAACCCCAAAAAAACAAATAAACTCCAACCCCCAAAACCTCAAAATCCAAACTCGGAGCATTGTCATCCCCGCGAAGGCGGGGACCCCTTGACGCTATACCGAGTTGCATCTGATAACCGATAATCCACCTCACCCCCGAAGTGGGTGTGCGTGTGGGTGCGCTCGCTCCGCTCACGGGAGAAGGGAGTGAACTCCTGCGGGACAACCGACAACTGACAATCGAATTAATTTTTTACTAAAATAATTAACTCTGTGAATAAAAAGATTGGCTTTTTATCTATGATTTTTGCTCTTCTGATTGTTGGATGCGGCAAAGATCCATTTCATAATTCCAAAGACGGAACCTTCAAGGATTCCCGTGATAATCATATTTATAAATGGAATCGGATTGGGACACAAGTTTATATGGCTGAGAACCTTTTCGATGGTGTGGACCGGGACAACGACGCCAAGAGTTACGGTTTCTCGGTCCGCTGCCTGCGAAGCGAGCAGCGAAACAGGTGTGGGTTTGGGTGTGAGGTGTGGGTATGATAGGACCGAAACCCTGGCAAATGAACGATGTAGAGACGCATACTTGCGTCTTTCAGTGAACCGGATTATTCCGGTTTTACCCAAACCAATTTCCATTGTGCACCATATAGTTCAAAAGTGGTCCAGTAGGTGAGCTTTGTTACAGGCTCCGACGTTCCTGTTTTATAGAAAGAATAGTGGGTTGTTCCACTTTCTTCAGTATCGATTTTCCCGGCTGCAGTAACCAATTCAGGAAAATCTTTATATAATGGATCGGTAAACAGATTCAGCCCGATTTCATAAGCATCTTGATTGTATAACATCCTTCCTCCCTTTTCCATTACCCAAAGTTCAAAGTCCTGACCCAGAAGCAGAGGTTCCATAATATTCGCTAAAAACTCTTCTGTTATGAAGAGTGCAGTTATCCCACCTAAAACAGTTTTATTATCCAGGATCGGGTGGATGTCCACTGCGGCATAAAAACCTTCCACGGCCAGAAACTGTTGACTAAGGACAGGTTTTTTCGTTTCAAAAGCCTTGATAATATGATCCTGCTGACTGATATCAGCTCCTTGGGAACCATAATATATTGATGGTTCGATAATTTTCAATATTCCCTGTGGAGTAACCCAGGAAAACTCCTCAATATTAGAAGCCCCATTAACAAGTTCTAGCATCTTTGTCCGGATCAATGTTGTATCCATGTTAACGGACACCAAGTAATTAGCGGCCGCCGCCATTCTTGAGTTAAGACTTTCAAATGCTGAAACCAGGTTCGTTTTTGAGGTTGTCAGAGCTTCGGGAAGTTCCAGAACATCTTTCTTGCATCCGCCTGAGAATAGTGCCAGACTGATAATCAAACAGGTTAGTTTATTTTTCATGGGTTATCTTATTTGTTTAAAAATACAAAAATAAAAATCTCGTCTTCTCATCTTCTCGTCTTACAGTCTTATAGTCTTCTTGTCTTATAGTCTTTCTTCATGCGCCTCTTCCCACTGTTCCATCGCCAAACTGAGCTCTTTTTTGAGCTGCTCGTATTCAACGTAAGGATCTGCACCGGCATTGGCAGCCATGCTTTTTGGATCGGCTAAAAACATCTCGATCAGATGAATGCGCTTTTCGAGATCTGCAATTCTCTCTTCAGCTTTGGCAATCCGTGTGGCTAACTTGCGCTTCTGACGGTCGACCTCCTTCTTCTCTTCGTATTTCTGCTTATTGTCGGGGAGAGTAACGATGATCGCAGGATTCACCAATTGCATCTGCTCCTGCCTGATCTTCTGTTCCTGCTTCTGAACCACATCTTTCCGCTCAATCTCTTTCAGCGTGCTCAGTCTCTTTTTATTCAGGAATTCGAAAATGTCACCCGGATGTTCTTTTACTTTCCTGCCCCGGAATTCAAATATCTTGGTGACCAAACCATCCAGGAAATCCCTGTCGTGTGATACCAGGATCAGCGAACCGTTGAATTTTAAAAGGGCTTCTTTCAAAACCTGCTTAGAACGTAAATCCAGGTGGTTCGTGGGCTCATCCAATACCAGGAGGTTCTTTGGTTCCATCAGCAGGCAAGCCAGGGCCAGACGCGATCTTTCTCCTCCTGAGAGTACTGATACTTTCTTGTCAATATCATCACCACTAAAGAGGAACGCACCAAGGATATCCCGCATTTTAGTCCGGATATCCCCAAGGGCAACATAATCAATAGTTTCCAGAACAGTTTTGACGGAATCTAACACATCTGCCTGATTCTGGGCATAATAGCCAATCTTCAGGTTGTGGCCTAACTTGCAGTTTCCTTCATATTCCAGCTCGCCCATGATAATTCTGGCCATAGTGGTTTTACCTTCTCCGTTGCGACCCACAAAGGCAACCTTTTCTCCGCGATGGATAATCATTTCTATTTTGTCGAGAACGTGAGTCGAACCGTAACTTTTGCTGACATCTTCGGCTTCAACAAGGATGGTTCCGGCATGAGGAGCAGGTGGAAATTTAATGTGGATGGAAGATCCGTCAATCTCATCGATCTCAATCCGGTCAATTTTAGCCAGCTGTTTGATTCTGGATTGCACCTGCACCGATTTGCTGGCTTTATACCGGAATCGCTCAATAAACTTCTCGGTATCGTCAATCTTTTTTTTCTGATTCGTATAGGCCGCAAACTGCTGCTCGCGCCTTTCAGCACGCAGCTTAAGGAATTCTGAATAGGGCACCCGGTAATCGGCCAGCCGGCCTAAAGTTATCTCTACCGTGCGTTTGGTGACCCGGTCGAGAAAAGTTCTGTCGTGTGATATGAGGAGAACGGCTCCCCTGAAATCTCTAAGATAATCCTCGAGCCACTGGATCGATTCGATATCGAGATGGTTGGTGGGCTCATCAAGCAATAAAACATCCGGCTTTTGAAGAAGGATTTTGGCCAGCTCGATACGCATACGCCAGCCGCCCGAGAATTCAGCGGTGGCCCTTTCGAAATCGCTGCGCTCAAATCCAAGTCCGATCAGCGTTTGCTCAATCTCTGCTTCACGATTCCGGCCACCCAGCATTTCATACCGATCGCTCTTTTCTGATAAATCCGAAATCAGTTTATGGTAGGAATCGGTTTCATAGTCAGTCCGGGCTGTGATATCAACCGTCAGCTTATGAATATCTTTTTCAATCTGAAGCACCTCTTCAAAAGCCTTTTCTGCCTCATGGAAAACCGTTGTGGAATCGGAATATGGCATGTGCTGGGAAAGATATCCCAGGCGAATGTTGGGTGGGGTGGAAACAAAGCCTCCAGTAGGTTTCATCTCGCCGGTGAACAACCTGAGTATAGTGGTCTTTCCGGCACCATTTCTGCCTACCAGGCCTACGCGATCCCTTTGACTGACCAGGAATGAAATATCCTTAAGCAAGTCAAAACTGCCAAAACTTACCGTTACCTGGTCCAGGGAAATCATATAGTAAATGGCTTAAGTTCATATTCATATCCCCACATCAGCCCATGCAATGGCTCTTTTGTTGCCCGGTTTCCGCAAACATGATGTACGGGGCCGGAATAGTGGTTCCTGATTAATTGTCTGACAGTCGTGACGCGTGACGCGTAACGAGTGATATCGATGCCGGAGGGTCCTCCCCAGGCACAGATCACATAATCTGTTTTAGCTAAAGTTGATCTGAAAAAAGCATCGTTTTCTACTCCTACTACGGCTATTTCAGCTAATGATTTCAACCGTTTATTAACCTCAACGGCATCGGTGGCCCGGAAGGCAAAAATGTTAAGAATGCGGAGAAAACGGACATCAGGAAATTGTTTCCAGACATAGGTCTCAACCTTTCTGATGGTTGAGTCAGATCTCTTTTCATCGGCCGAACTCGGATTTTTGAGGATCACGGTCATGGTTTTTGAACGATTCTGATCTAAAAGATCCACCCTGTAATTCATTTCCAGGGTATACCTGAATAACCGGTCGGGTGAGAAATCTGCCCGGATGCTTTGAATATCAATCTCTTCAAAATGATCAACCTGTCGTCCTATACGGGCCATGCCGGTTTTTAATTTTCGCCAAATTTAGATAAACTTCGGGTATAACAAGATGAGATGATCCAGGGTGCCCATGCTGAGATTATTGATGCCGATGTTGTCATCGTCGGAGGCGGACCGGCCGGCTGTTCGGCTGCATTAGCGCTTAAGGGATCCGGAAAAAAGGTTCTCCTGGTTGATAAGGCAGTTTTTCCCCGTGAAAAGACTTGTGGCGATTCAATCCCCGCGTATGCCCTGATCGGACTTGAGAATATCAGTCCAGGTATTTATGATTCTTTTCTGCAAAAGGTTCAATCAGTTTCTTTCCGGTCTTCGGCTTTGGTATTCCCCAATGCCAGTCAAATTGAGTTTACCTGGCCACTCCCGGGTTACGTTACCGAAAGGCAGATCTTCGATGCCTTTTTACTGGACAGAGTTATTGAAATGACAGATACGCAGGTGATTACCGGATTAAAAGTAGTAAATTATCAGCGAGTTGAGGCTTTTATCCGGCTTAATACCCAAACGAGGGATGGTACCCTTGGCGCGGAGATCATTACTCCATTGGTCATTGCTGCGGATGGCGCTCCTTCACTGGCGGCGCGAAGATTGGCTGGAATTTCGCCGGATCCGGTGGTTTACGGGCAGGCAGTGCGGTGTTATTTCGAAGGGGTGGAAGGCATAGACCCGCGACTCGAACTTATTTTCTATCATCCCCGCTTTTTCCCGGGTTATTTCTGGATGTTCCCGATGACCGGCGGGCGGGTTAATGCCGGATTCGGTATGCCTGAAAAGCATCGCAGGAAAACTGGCGCCTCATTGGTTGATCTCTTTCAGCAATTCAGGGAACAGCACCCCGTAGCCAGACGGATGCTCGAAAACGCTTGTCAGGTGAGCGAAATCCGCGGAGGAATAGTGCCTTTTGCCATGAAAAAGCAGGTATGGAGCGGTCCTGGGTTTATGCTGACGGGTGATGCAGGTTCACTCGTTGACCCTGTCTCCGGCGACGGGATCATGTATGCGGTTCGGAGCGGCCTTCTGGCCGGTCTAGCAGCAAAAATCGGGCGGGAATCTTTATACGGTAAACAGGTAGAAAAACTTCTCTGGAACCGGATGAAATCACAACGCCGAGCCATCCGGCTGATGACCTGTTTCCCATTCCTGATCTCGGTCGCCGCCTGGTTTGGCAGGTTTGCCTGGTTCCGGACCGGAATCCATAGGTGGATATGGTAGAGCAGTCGGAAATACCGTGGTGTTTATTACTTTAGTCGCCATTAAAGTATTATTTTGAAAAAGAAACCCCTGCCTGTATTGCATGGATTGACGGTCGAATCCATAGGTGCCGAAGGGAAAGCCATTGCCCGTTATGAAAATCGTGTTGTTTTTATCCCGATGGTGATTCCCGGTGATGTGGTGGATGTTAGAATCACCAAAAAACGTCATTCTTATTGGGAAGGCGATATGCTCCGGCTGGTAACTTCTTCACCGGGCCGGCAGACGCCGGTTTGTGAGTATTTTGGTGTGTGCGGGGGATGCAAATGGCAAATGCTTCCTTATCCCGAACAGCTGAAGTTCAAGGCAAAGCAGGTCACTGACCAGCTAACCCGGATCGGCAGGTTAAATCTGCCTGAGATCCCGCCGATCATTGGAGGTGATTCATCTGAGTTCTACCGGAACAAAATGGAATATACTTTCTCCAGCCGCCGATGGATGTTGCAGGAGGATATGCCCACCAGCGGATTCCCGGAATCCACTCCCGGCCTGGGGTTGCATGTCCGTGGATTGTTCGATAAGGTTGTCGATATCAAAAAATGCTGGTTGCAACCCGACCCGGCCAACGAAATCCGGAACGAGGTGAGAAGGTTTACTATGGAGCATGGTTTTACCTACTTTGATCTGAGAAATCAATCAGGTTTGATGCGCAACCTGACCATCCGATGTACTTCAACCGGCGAATGGATGGTGATCGTCAGTTTTCATGAGGATCAGCCGGATAACCGGAAACTTCTTATGGATCACCTGGTTGAGAAGTTCCATTTCCTAAATTCCCTCGTTTATGTTATCAATCCGAAACGGAACGATACTATTAATGATCTGGAAGTCTTTACCTGGGACGGACGTGATCATATCTTTGAAGAGATGGAGGGCCTGAAATTCAAGATCAGTCCGAAATCTTTCTTTCAGACCAATACTCATCAGGTCCATAAACTCTACCGGGTTGTTATGGATTTTGCGGGATTGACCGGTTCGGAGGTCGTTTATGATCTGTACACCGGCACCGGCACCATTGCCCAATTTGTAGCCGCCAAAGCTTCGCAGGTTATAGGAATAGAGTATATACCTGAGGCTATTGAAGATGCTAAGGTGAATACATCGCTAAACGGGCTAAAAAACGTTAAATTCTTTACCGGCGACATCAAGGATACACTAACTGCTGATTTTATGGAAATTCACGGAAAACCGGATGTGATCATTCTCGATCCGCCCCGCGCAGGTGTTCATGAGGATGTGATCACTGCTATCCGCTCAGCTGCCCCCAAACGTATTGTCTATGTCAGCTGCAATCCCGCTACCCAGGCCCGTGATCTTGGCCTGCTCGCCGATCTCTATACCATTGAAGCGGTTCAACCAGTCGACATGTTCCCGCATACACACCACGTGGAGAATGTTGTTAGAATGAAGATTAATGACTTGGATATCGGTTGTCGGTTATCGGTTATCGGTTCCGGAAAGTAGTAAGCTAACAGACAACTGCTAACAGACAACTGATACCTTAAACCATGAGCACACTAAGTACTGTAATGCGCAAACTTCCCTCCACATACTGGTGGGCTAATTCGATGGAATTGTTCGAGCGTCTCGCCTGGTACGGCATGTTTATTCCTCTTTCACTCTATCTGACCGGCTCTACCGAGACTGGTGCATTAGGGTTTTCCCAGGTTCAGAAGGGAACTCTGATGGGTACCGTAGTGATGGTTTTATACTTTTTACCATTGCTGACCGGTGCGATCGCCGATAAGTTCGGGTTCAGAAAAACCTTGATTGTGGCTTACGTGGTGTTGGCCACCGGATATTTCGCGATGGGGCAGGTAAGCTCGTACAGTGCGGTATTTCTGGTATTCCTCTGGGTTGCACTCGGTGCGGGTTTATTTAAACCGGTGATTCAGGCTACCGTTGGAAAAACTACCGATGAAACGACGTCCTCCCTTGGTTTCGGAATCTTTTACATGATCGTGAATATCGGTTCATTCATCGGACCCATTATTGCATCTGTATTGAGAGGATTTTCATGGAAGTATGTTTTTATGATGTCGTCGGTTTCGATCCTGGTTAACCTGCTGATTGTGATTTTCTTTTACAAGGAACCCGAACAGGAGAAAAATGCCGATCAGCTGGGCAAAGCCATTCAATCCATCTTTAAGAATATTTTTAAAGCTCTGAGCGATATTAAGTTGCTTATTTTTCTGATTCTGGTGATCGGGTTCTGGACGATGTACAACCAACTTTTTTATACACTTCCGGTATTCATTGATCAATGGGTTCGGACGGATGTTATGTTTGAATCCATACGGAATTTCTGGCCCGGATTTGCCCATGCGCTGGATACTCAGCATAACGGCACCATTGCCAGTGAGATGCTGGTCAATATAGATGCCCTGTTTATAGTTTTGTTACAGATTGTTGTTTCAACCGTTGTGATGAAATGGAAGCCGCTGAACGCCATGATCAGCGGGATGCTGGTTTGTACGATCGGGATTTCCCTGACTCTGCTTACCCAAAATGGATTCTTCCTGATTTTCTCGATATTCATTTTTGCAGTTGGCGAGATGTCCTCGTCACCTAAAATTTCGGAATATGTGGCACGGATCGCACCGAAGGATAAAGTTGCCCTATACATGGGCTGTTCTTTCATTCCTTATGCCGGCGGAAATTTCTTTGCCGGTCAGATTTCCGGAGGCGTGTATCAGCGCCTGTCTGATAAAATATCTCTGCTCCAACTGGATGTGGCCTCAAAAGGACTGGAAATCCCGGCTATTTCCGACAAGTTTACCCAGACCGATTACTTCAACCGGGCCGCGGAACTGATGGGAATGAACGGCCGACAGCTAACTGATTATCTGTGGGTTACTTATCATCCCAATAAGATTTGGTATATCGTTTTCGGAATTGGATTAGCTACGGTAGTATTAATGATGCTTTATGACCGGTTTCTGATCAGGGGAGTTGGGACGCGAAGCAAGTAAAGAGTCCTGCCTCCGGATGGGCTTCAATGTGTCGTTTGACCTGGTGTCCGAAATCAACCTGCAGGAACATCGTATCTCCATCCATGATCACTGCCCAATCATCGGGATTCAGCAGGTCAATGCACTCAGCTATGGCATCAAGCAGTTTGAAATTGAAGCTATAGGGGGTAAAAAAGTAGATCATTCCGAAAGCTACGGAATGGAGAAAGGGCAAAAAAGGACAAAAAAAAGGCTCCCGAGGTGGCAGCGAGAGCCTCAATCTCTAAACATAAGACAAATATGGTTTACTGATTTTTATTTTCGATCAGTTGTTTTAATTCTTCTTTGCTTGGAAGTACAGTCTTGTAGAGACTTGCAAAAATTTGTGTATTATTTTCCGGTAAAGTAATTTCAACTAATGTTTCATCTTTATCCCTGCATAATACGATGCCAATTGTCTTATTTTCTTCAGGAAGTTTCACAAACCGGTCATAATAATTCACATACATTTGCATTTGTCCTATGTCTTGATGGGATATTTCTCCAATTTTCAAATCAATAAGAACAAAACTTTTAAGAATTCTATTATAAAAAACAAGGTCAACCCGAAAATGTTTTTCGTTAAATGTGAAGCGAACTTGCCTGCCAATGAAGGCAAAACCTTTGCCTAATTCAAGTAGAAAATGTTCTAATTTGTTTATCAGTCTCTGCTCAATATCTGATTCGGAATAGAAGGAATTCTCAGGTAGACCTAAAAATTCAAGTATGTATGGATCTTTAACTGTGTCTTCAGGTCTTTGTAATAACTGACCTTTGATTGAAAGGTCTTTTACCCTTTCTTTATCGCGGCTTAAAACAAGTCTTTGATAAAGCGCAGAATCATATTGTCGTTGCATTTCTCTCAAACTCCAATTATTGCTAAAGCTCTCTATTTCGTAAAATTTCCTTTCCTGCGGGTCGTCAATTCTCATCAGTTTGAGATAATGAGACCAACTTAATTGAAAATCAGGCAATGTTTTTATAGCTTGTACTTCTTCATTATCTGCACTTTGGAATTTCCCAGACAGTGTTTGGGATTTTGAGTAAACAAGAAAAAACATCCTCATTTGCTCAAGGTTAGAAACAGAAAATCCTTTACCAAACTTTTGAGTTAATTGATCTGAAAGAGCTTGAAGCACTCTTTTGCCATATTCAGCTCTTTCTTCTCCTTTTTGTTCATCTTCAACTATCATACGACCTATCTCATAATAGGAGTATAACATCGTCTGATTAACATGCCTGGCAACAGATTCTCTTGCTTTTGTAATCAGTTCAGCAATCTGTGTATATAAATGCTTAGCTATTAAGTTATTGTCAATCATTTATGTTTAAGTTTATTTACAAATATAAAATTAAACGTAAACACAAACGTAACCAATTACTTTGATTTGCACCTTGTAAGGAACTCGCACCTGGTGTCAAAACCACGTTATGCGCTGTCTTTTAGCCGGCAATAATGGAGGACGTACATATCCTGCATCAGCCGGACATCCAATCCGATTTCCAGAACGACCTTGCTGATTTTGATATCCACTCCCAGTATCCGTTTTTCGGAAGCGGTTACGCGAACCATCGGCAGGATCTTATCCCAGGTTGATTTTTTAATGACCATCAGGTGGCCGGCAATCTTACGGTTGATCTGGGTGACTTTTCCCGATACCAGCAGTACTCGGTACTCTGCCTGTTCCTTTTGGTACAGGATCGAATCGTTTTCCATATCTACCCCTGGCGGGACCTGAACCCGATAGTGGCATCGGGAGGCATAAGAGGTAAAGAGTCCTGCGTTGGGATGGTTTTCTATGTGGGTTTTGATCTGGTGCCCGAAATCGGACTGCAGGAATGCGGTATCCCCATCCATGATCTCTGCCCAATCATCAGGATTCAGCAGGTCCATACATTGAGCAATGGCATCCAGCAATTTGAAATTGAAGCTATATGGGGTGAAAAAGAAGATCATTCCGAAAGCTACGGAATGGCGAAATGGTGAAAAAGGACAAAAAAAGGCTCCCGGTGCCAACCGGAAGCCTTAATTCCTAAACATAGTCTTTATTAGTTGCATTTAAAAATGGTCAATTAGTAATTGTGTGGATAATCAGGGATGATTTCATGGTGTACAACGTCTGTACATACGCATTGTGTATAGCTGGAAGTTCATCTGTATTGAGTATGGTAAGCCTGATTTCGGGGCTATACGCAGTTGGTATGTCTGTTTTTCTTTCACAAACGTAAAGCTATCTTATTTCCCAATATCCTGATCATTAAAAGGGCTGATTATCTGGGATAGTTTCTTCTGGGAAACATGCGTCTATATTTCAGTGTTTTTGAGATTTTGTGGCCAAGCGGTTTCTGGATATATCGCAAATCTGTTCCTTTCTCCAATAGGTGCGTGGTTAAGCTGTACCGCAAAGTGTTCACGCACTTTTTTAACAAAGCAAAACCCCCCATTTAACCGGGGGCTTCCGCAAAAATACAAACCTATGAAAAAAGAAAACTACGCTTTTCTTTTAATGGGTTTTCTTGCCAGCGTGAATGGTTCAGCCTTTTTAGAGGGGAGTTTGGCAAGAGGGGGAATCGGATAAAGAGTCTCCATGCCCAGACCGCCGAGGTTTTTACCATCGGTGAGCAATTTTCCAATATCTGCAAAATCCATGTTTTTAAAGATTTGAGCGTGAATATTTCAGATTAAATGGAACCGCTGCCCGTTTTCGGGAGGTTGGTCCATACTGCTGCATTCATCCCGAATCCGAGACCTTCCCACCAGTCAGTTAATCTACTGAATAACCGCTTGATGCGGGTGACGTTTTGGCCTGCCTGTTCGTAGTAGGCCCCAAACCCAATGATTAATCCGCTATGTAATCGAATATTTCCTTTAAATCAGCTATGGATAATTCAGTCCAGACTATTTTGACCATCTATCAATCATAAGCTTAACGTCGTCATTAGAAACAACTTTGCCTTCATCGGATTGTCGAATTCCTTCTTCTACTTTCTCAATGAAAATCAACTGATCTATTAATTCATCAATAGTAAAGGAATCAGGTAAGTTAATGATCGATTTGTTTAATTTCTCCTTTGTTAGCATGGTCTCTTTATTTTTGTAAAGATAGCACATTTGATCTTTATTAGCCATCCATCTCCGAAAGAGAACTTCGTCGACGGGATTTACACCCCAGAAGCTCTCTATGAAGTAAAACCGCACCAGATCTTTTGCGACCTATTGTGCCTGTGTAATGAATTGGTTTTCTGTATTTCTGCGAACCAGGACATTATGAGTATCCCTTTTCAAACAGTAATCTAAATCCAAATCAAACCCCTTCGATTTCAAAACATTATAGTGCCTGGCACCGGAAAGGGCTGCATGAATATCTGAGCTGCCCTGTTTCCAGCTTTGGATGGCCAGCCGGCCCAGATCGTCAAACTCAAATCCACCGGATTTTTGCAATGTCGAGCAGATCAACCCTGCGCAAAGAAAATCATCAAGAGAGAATTCCCCATTGGTTCCGGCACAGATCAGCTCAACAGACTGATTCTGTGCACTCAGGTAATTGGTTAAGGCGCGATAGTTTATAAAGGCGCCGATCAGCACTTCATCAGCCGATCCGCATTTTGAAAGGGCGAGGGTGCCATTGGTGGTGGTCAGCACAATCCCCTTATTCCTGACTTTTTCAACCGTATAATCCAGTGGTGAATTGCTAAAGTCGAAACCATCTATCGGCAACGCATGACGTTCACCTCCAAGTAAAACATCAGAGGATTTTAATTGAAAAGCCTCTTCTATGGATGCCACTGTTTTTACCCAGCGGGCGCCATTCGACAGTGCGGTTATGATTACCGAGGTTGCCCGCAATACATCGATGACCACCACAACCTTACCCCGGAGCTCCTCCTCATGGATATCCCGAGCTGTTAACGTAATATGTAAGTTTCTAGTCATTTGTTAGTTGTTATCGGTTATCGGTTATCGCGTTTGACGGGTTGCATGTTGAAGGTTTCAGGATACTTGAATCTTCAACTTCAGAATTCTCAATTCGAATCTAGAAATTCTTACTTCCTTTCAATTTGTGATTTGTTATTTGAAGGTACACCTTGTCGAGCATCTCCCTATATTCAGCCATAGGCTGGCTCAGATGGGTGATCCCTCCGCCACTCCGGTAACGCAAGCCCGTTTTGGTTTGCTCAATAAAACGGATCATAACTGCACTTTTCATGTTTTGTCCGTCGAATACCCCGAAAATCCCGGTATAATAGCCGCGCGGTTCAACTTCCGCCTCACGGATAATTTCCAGGGTGCGTTTCTTGGGCGCCCCGCTGATACTGCCTGCCGGAAGAAGAGCATCCAGAATATCACCGATATGCATCGAAAAACCATTGGGCAAATGGCCCCTGATCTCGGAACTCACCTGCAAAATCTCTTTCTCATGAGTCTGAATCCGATCAATATATCGATATCGGTTAACTTCCACATTGTCAGCTATTTTACTTAAATCATTACGAATCAGATCGACAATGGTTGTATGTTCAGATGTTTCTTTCGGATCTTCCAAAACTTTGTATTCAGCATCCGGCAATGAAGCATCAATAGTGCCTTTCATAGGATAAGAACTGATAATCCCGCCGTTGATCCTTACAAACGGCTCGGGTGAAAAAACGACAAACCGATTTTTAATAAGGAGCTTGTAAGGCGCTTCGCTGAGTTCATAAATTTCCTCAATGGTCAGGCTGGTTTCAATCGGGGTGGGGAACGTCAGGTTAACCAGATAGGAATTGCCTTGCCTGAGATGATGCATGACCCGTTCAAAAGCAGTCAGATAATCAGGATAGGGTACCGGTTGCTTTTCCAGGTGAAACTTGGTTTTAGCTGCTATTGGATTGATCTGCTGATGGTATTCCGGCATCATGAACCGGATGGTGTCCGGAATTTTGGCTAAAGGATAAACAAGAGGGGAAAGCTCTTCGAAATCAATAATAAAAAGGAATGGCTCCCCGGTTTTTCCAAGATGGTTCAGTTCATTAATAAAGGCTTTTTCCAGGAGCATATTTGCGTTTTTCTCCAACAAAGTTAAAATTGGTATCTTCACACAAACTTTTTATATGGTTAATATTCGCGAAAAAGATCGGCCTAAAACTGGGATCTACAGCAATTACCGGAAGTCCAAAGGAAAACCGGTTCTTTATATGGCTGTTGCATTGCTGGTTATACTCGTTATGGCTGTGATTTATAACCCGAACAGAGAAGCAAAAAGAATGATTCAAAATCGAAAAAATGCCCCTGCTTCCACCTCTTCTGAACCAGAATTTATCAAACAGGGAGAATTGACTTTCATAAAGGCCGATAGTACCATTATCGTAAAAATTGATATTGAGATCGCCGATGATGATGTACGGCGTGAACGCGGGTTGATGTACCGAAGGCAAATGGAGCTGAATCGCGGGATGCTGTTCATTTTCGAAGATGAGGATGTCCGGTCATTCTGGATGAAAAATACTTATCTGCCGCTGGATATAGTTTACCTCAGCGCGCAGAAGAAAATCGTACGGATTCATGAAAATGTAGCTATCCTGAATGAGATGTCAATCCCTTCAGATTTCCCTGCGAAATATGTAGTGGAAGTGAATGCGGGATTTTGTGCGCTCTACAATATACAAGTGGGGGATGGGATGACTTTTGTAAGGAGGTGATTAGATAGAAATAATATGGAAACGCCTGCAGAACTGAATGCCTATAATCAAAGGATACTTCGCTATGAATGGGAATCATTGATCTTTCTGATAGCCGAGGATATCGACATTAATTATATGTTCCTTGCGGAAGCGCTGAAAAAGACTAAAGTGCAAATCCTTTGGGCGCTTAACGGGCAGGAGGCAGTGAATATCTGTAAGTCAGGTATTGATATTAATTTGATTATCACAGATATACAAATGCCGGTTAAGGATGGTTATACGGCAACCAGTGAAATCCATACCTTAAACCCCAAAATTCCGATCATTGCCTATACCGCCTATTCATACGAAGGTTTAAAGGAAAGGTTATTGCTTGCAGGAGCCAGGGAATGTCTTATTAAACCTTTTGATGCCAGACAATTGTTGATTACCCTGAGAAAATACCTTTTTATTTCTTGAAGACAGTTTTACCGATATTATTTTGGCTGGCAATGATCAGCTCAGCCTGCATAAATGATAATGAGAAGGATATGTTCCCTCATATCGTAATTCCCGATTCTGCCATACATGGCCAGGTGGCCTGGTTCAGTTTCGATTCTACCCTTGATGACCAGCTCCGTAATGTCGACCCGCTTAGGTTTTGGGGCGATATCGAGCGCGGCAGGGATCATAACCGTATTGACAGTGCTGCCCTGGTGATGGATGGAATTCATGATTACTTGTCAGGACTCATCGGAAGATATGATTCTTTGGCCATCTCCCTCTGGTTCCTGCCTATGCCTAATTATAACAGATCCTACCTGTTTGATTACGGTATAGGGCAGTTTTCGGCCGGTCTTGATGGCATAACCTCGGCTACCATGCCCAGGTTCAGAATGTTTTTGCAACAAGATACCTCAAAATGGTACTGGACAAATCAGCTCGATTTTTTCTTTTGGCACCATATGTATCTGGAGATCGGGGACACTATCAACCCGCCCAGGCTATATATCGATGGGTATCTGCCTGATACGGTATCCCGGCCCTGGCGGATGCATCCGCTAACCGACCTCCTCTATCTGGGTAGGCCTTACAACACCGATATTATGGATACCCTGCTGTATAGGGGTTATTTAGATGAGATCCGCATTTTCAACAAGTTCCTTACCGAAGAGGAGATTTACAGCCTCTTCTGGGAAGGTTTGTAGGGACGCATAATTGCGTCCATGACTATAAGACGATAAGATAATATGAGGAAACTAAGGTTGTTAATAGTTATAGCGATTGGATTGATTGTTCTGCCGCTGCAGGCACAGAACGATCTGTTGGAAATGCTTGATCAGGAAATCAAACCGGTACGGGTTCCCGTTGATGCTACTTTTAAATCAACCCGTGTAATCAATTGCCATTCCATCGAACGCATGCAGGCCGGTAACCTTGAATTTCATGTTTCACATCGTTTTGGATTAATCAATAGCGGTTTTAAGAAATTTTATGGATTAGATGAATCGAGTTCCTATGTCAGCCTGGAGTATGGGGTAACTAATTGGCTGGAAGTAGGTCTGGGCAGAGCAACAGTGGATGAATCTTTTAACGGTTTTGTCAAACTCAGCCCAATCCGGCAATCAAAGGGTAAGTGGGCCATGCCTGTGAGTGCCTCCCTTTATCTGGCTACAATGACTACCACCAAAGATTATCCTGATCCAACCTGGGTCGTTGATGCAATACACCGCAGATCCTTTGTTGCACAGCTCCTTGTGGCCCGAAAATTTGCCCCCTGGCTGAGCCTGCAGGTTAGCCCCACATTTGTGCATCGGAACATGGTAGCTACATCGCAGGATCCGAATAGGATCTTTGCTCTGGGCTTGGGTGGACGGGTGAAATTTACCCGTCGGACAGCCCTGTCGGTCGAATATTTCTGGTTAAAAGACCGAAGCTTGCTAACGGGGCCCCCAAGATATAACCCGCTAAGCATTGGGCTCGATATTGAAACCGGCAGCCATGTGTTTCAGATTTTCGTCACCAATTCATTCAATATTCTTGAACATGGATTTATAGGCGAAACTACACGCTCCTGGCGCAAAAAGGAACTTCACATCGGTTTTAATATTTCCCGGGTTTTCACTGTTATCAAAAAGAAAACATGAGCAAATCCGGCTTCATTTTGCTTTTATTAACCATTTTCACTGCGGTTAAGTCCCAGGATAACCTTTGGTTTACCCGGACCGGGCACATCTATTTTATTTCCCATACGGATATTATCGATATAGATGCAAATCATTATCAAACCGGTTCTTTCCTGAATATCGCAAGCGGAGAAATAGCTTTAACTCTCCTGATGAAGTCTTTTCAGTTCACCCTACCGCTGGCAGAGGAACATTTTAATGAAAATTATGTGGAATCGGAAAAATTTCCGAAGGCTACTTTTAAAGGAAAAATTCTGGATTTTGATCCGTCAAAACTGCTGAATGATATTGATTATAAGGTAGTTATACAAGGTGATCTGGCTATCCATGGGGTAACATCCTCAGTCAGGGAACAGGGCATCCTTCGCAGGTCGGGCAATGAAATCAGGGCTGTTTCAAGGTTTACTATTCAATTGGATACTTTTAATATCAAAGTTCCGAATATTGTTGAAGATCGCGTTGCTAAAGAGATTCCGATTGATGTTAATTTGAAATACGAGCCGTATAAAAAGCCTGCGGGGAAATGAAAAAATCCAATCTTCGGTCCCGAATATTGGGAGGTACACTATTCCTTATTCTCATTGGGGTAGCAGGCCGGCTTATTTTCCCTCCCTTTGGTAATCTGATGAAGGAACTTCCGGAGGGTAATTTCACTGCCAGCGAATTGTTTCAGGAGTTTACCGGCGACCCGACCGATGCTTATATCCGGTTAGCCAACAAAGTGATCATCCTTGAAGGTGAGGTTGCCGCTACCGGTGATGGTTATATCATGGTGGGTAAGGATATGTGCGTGGTCAGGTGTATCTTCCGGAATTCCATTTATGACCGGAAACCGGATCTCAAAACCGGTGATAGGGTGAACTTGAAGGGTGTCTGCCGGGGGCTGAACATGACAGAAGTGCTCGTAACACATTGTATTATACTTAATAAGGCAAAAAAATAATTGGACCTCGCTTCCCTTTTATTGACATGGTATGACCAGAATGGTCGTTCCTTACCCTGGAGGGGTAGCCGGGATCCTTATATCATATGGGTTTCCGAGATAATCTTTCAGCAAACACGAATCGAACAGGGTACCGGTTATTTCCTCCGGTTTGCAGATCGTTTTCCAACACTGGATTCACTGGCTGGCGGCGAAGAGGATGAGGTGCTTCGGTTATGGCAGGGGCTTGGGTACTATTCACGTGCCCGCAACCTTCTTTTCACGGCTCGCTATATTCACGAACATCTTGGTGGAAAATTTCCTGAGGATTTCGACTCCATGAAGAAACTCAAGGGCATTGGCGATTATACTGCTTCCTGTATTGCCTCGATCTGTTTTCGCCAAACTCATGCAGCCGTGGATGGGAATGTTTATAGAGTGCTGAGCCGGTTATTTGCTGATAGTATGTCAATTGATACCCAGGCTGGAAAACTCCATTTCAAAAAGTTGGCGCAGCAACTGATCAGCCGGGATCGGCCGGGTGATTTCAACGAAGCGCTCATGGACCTCGGTGCCACTGTTTGTAAACCGCGATCTCCGTCCTGCTCGATTTGTCCGGTCAACAGCTGGTGCCAGGCCAACGAAAAGAAAATTCAGATGAAATTCCCGGTAAAGGCGCCAACCCGGGAGAAATCCGGATCGGTTATTAATTATTTGCTGATTAACGCTGAAAATCATATTGTTATCAATAAGCGTAGTGGAAAAGGGATATGGAAAGGACTATATGAACTTCCGATGATCCCGGGTGAACTGGCACCGGTAGATCTGGCTGCAGAATGTCTGGAATTATATGGATTAAAGGTAAATAGCCTGACGGAAATTCGCCGGGTGAAACACCTGCTTACTCATACTGAGCTTGATATCAGGTTTTATTCGGCTCAAACAAATGCCGTCAATAACCGAACCGATAATAATCTTTTATCGGTCCCAATTGGGAAAATTGAGCAATATCCTTTTGCAAAACCGTTAGTCGATTTCCTGAGCAGTCTTCAAGAGAAGTAGGTTTACTCTTTCAGGTACTTATCGAGCCAACCGAAAAACTCCCGTTGCCAGAGAATACCATTCTGGGCGGAAAGTACCCAATGGTTTTCCTCCGGAAATAACAGCAACCGGGCCGGTATGTTTTTCAGCCGGGCAGCATTAAAGGCTTGCATCCCCTGGGTGTAAGATATCCGGTAGTCTTTTTCTCCGTGAATAACCAGAATTGGCGTATCCCACTTATCGACAAAGCGATGTGGTGAACTTGCATAACTTCTCTGAGCCACAAGATTTGTGCTGTCCCAATAGGGTCCGCCAAGATCCCAGTTAACAAACCACATTTCTTCCGTTTCGAGGTAATTTGCTTCAAGGTTAAAGATGCCATCGTGAGCGATAAAGGCTTTAAATCGTCCGTTATGGTGGCCGGCCAGCCAATAAATACTAAAGCCTCCATAAGAAGCCCCTACAGCGCCGAGTCGATTTTTGTCAACATAGGGTTCTGCAGCAACGGTATCAATCGCGGAGAAATAGTCGAGCATATTCTGACCGCCATAATCTCCGGAGATCTGCTCCAGCCACTCCTTGCCGAATCCGGGAAGCCCACGCCGGTTTGGGGCAACGACGATGTATCCCTTAGCTGCCATGATCTGAAAATTCCATCGGTATGACCAGAACTGGCTCACCGTACTCTGAGGACCGCCTTCGCAAAATAGAAGGGTCGGATATTTCCTCGAAGGATCAAATCCCGGAGGATATATTACCCAAACCTTCATTTGCTTCTGATCTGTTGTGGTGACCCATCGTGATTCAACGTGTCCCATAGCCAACTGATCAAGCAAGGATTTGTTTACGAAGGAAATCTCTTTAGTCTCACCAGTGGCAGGATCCACCCGGTAGATTTCATCGGGTTTCGACATGGAATGGCGTACTGCAATCAGGCGGTTGCCTGTTGGCAGTACAAGTGAATAATCATGTATACCAGATGTGATCTTGGATATGTCATTGGATTCGAGATTGTAACGATAAATTTCATCAGTAGCCTGATAGTCGGAGATAAAATAGATCGATTTGTTATCGTTAGTCCAAACCAGCGATTGAACATTCTGATCAAACTGAGCTGTACCGTCTGTGCGAGCACCTGTTTGGAAATCAATAATATATAATCTGTTTTTATCAGACTCATATCCATCCCGTTCCATGCTTTCCCAGGCTAAATAGCGGCCATTTGGCGAAAAAACGGGGTTGATATCATACCCCATCATACCTTCGGTGAGGTTGGTGGTGGTACCTGTACCCAGATCATACTGGTAGAGGTCGGAGTTGGTCGACAGGGCATAGTCCTTTCCCTGTTTTTTCCTGCAGGTATAAATAATTTTGGTTCCATCGGGCGACCATACAATCTGTTCCATCCCGCCATTTGGTTTCAATGGTGATTCCCATGGCTGGCCTTCCATGATGTCAACAATCGCGTCGAGTCGACCCTTATTAACCTGGGCGACAAAAACATGTGTAAAGGTTTCAACCCATTCATCCCAATGACGGTACATGATATCATCATAAGCCCGCGCATTGGCTTTGGCCAGATCAGGGTATTTATCTTTCAGGTTGGCTTTAACCTTCACCTCTTTAATGAAGGCTATGCGTTTCTGATCCGGCGAATAATTGAATCCGGATATACCATCTTCAATGTCAGATAATTGCCGTCTTCCTGAACCATCCGGGTTCATTTCCCAAAGCTGGGTACTTCCTGATTCGCGGCTCAGGTAACCGATCTTTTGACCGTCGGGCCGCCAAACTTCACCAGCTTCATTTACAGCAGTATTCGTGATCGCTTTTATCGGGCCACCGGCAACAGGCAACAGGTAAAGGTCACGAAAACCCTTATTTTGCTGGATGTTGTAGTAAGTGATGCCAAAAAGGATCTGAGTGCGATCGGGGGACAACTGAACATTGCTGATCCGTCCAAACGACCAAAGAACCTCAGGTGTCATCCGGTCAGATGACAGTCGCAGATTTTCAGGCCGGTATCCTACCTGTGCTTCTTTTTTGCATCCAAAGGCTGCAATGACAAAAAGAACGGGGATCAATCGGGTTAACCTTATCATGGGTTATTTTTTTAGGGGTTTTCCATCTTCAATGCGGTTCAAACCTTTGATGGCCAAAGGAAAGTTTGGCTCTATTTCCATGGCTTTCTGATAATCGATTTTTGCCTTAGCAAGCTTGCCATCAAGTTCATAGCTGAATCCCCGGTTATACCAGGCATCTGCATAATCAGGATTCCGGTCAATGGCTTTCCCAAACCATTTTACTGCCTCTTCAAAATTGCCTTTATATACCATTTCGATGTACCCGCGATTAAAATAGGGATCGGCCTGGGTGCTGTCGATTTTGGAGCTGATAAACTCATATTCCCGCTGGGCTTCATCAAGGAAGCCATGTTCCTGATAAAATAATCCCAGGAGATAATGCGCTTCATACATATTGGGCTGCAGGTCAATGGCTGATTTCATGTACTGGATTGCCAATGGGTTTCCCTGGTTTGAATATATTTTACCGGCTTGTATATACGCAGCATAATAATCAGGTTGTTTATCGATGGTAACCTGAAAATTTTTTATTGCGCCCAGAGTGTCGCTGGTCTCGAGGGCGATCAGGCCCTGAAGAAAGTAAATCTGGGCCAGATCATCATTGATGGGCAGTACTTGCTGGAGCATAAGCTTAGCCTGACCATACTCCTTCATATAAAGATGGATTTCTGCCATTTTAAGCATTGCGTCAGTGTTACCCGGAAATTTTTTCAGGCAAACATTCAGCCCTTTTTTTGCACTGTTAGGCTCACCATTGAAAATATAATATTCTGCCTGACTGATATAATAGCCCGGATCAACAGAATCCATCTTCAGTGCGATTGTAATATCATTCAAAGCCTGAGTGTAATTCTTCTTTTCAGCGTAGAATTTAGCCCTTTTTGCAAACAGGTCAGGGCTTTTGGGATTTTCCCTTATGAGCTTGTCGAGGACCAGCAGATTCGACGAGTCGGGCGCGGCAACCGTTGTTGCCGCATCTCCCGCTTTTCTATCGTTGTTACCTTTGTTCCTGCAAGAGGTCAGAACCAACGCAACCAGGCATAAAAAGAAAAGAGCCGTCCGAATGACGGCTCCTTTATTAGATTCTAGCATTTTTCAGTGCTTCTTTGATTTTTACTGTGATTTCTTCAACCAGTTCCCGGTTGTCATCGAGCAGCGATTTAACAGAATCACGTCCCTGGCCGAGTTTGGTCTCTCCATATGAAAACCATGAACCCGATTTTTTAATGATATTCAAATCCACGCCCAGGTCAATTACCTCCCCGATTCGTGAGATTCCTACACCATACAACAGGTCGAACTCGGCTTTTTTGAATGGCGGAGCCACCTTGTTTTTTACAATCTTCACGCGGGTGCGGTTTCCGGTCATCTCTTCACCGTCCTTAATCTGACCGATCTTTCTGACATCAACCCTCATGGATGCATAGAATTTCAGTGCATTACCACCGGTCGTGGTTTCGGGATTGCCAAACATGACTCCGATCTTTTCGCGGAGCTGATTGATGAAAATTACGCAGGTTTTAGTTTTGCTGATGTTACTGGTCAGCTTTCTTAAGGCCTGCGACATGAGCCGGGCCTGCAGGCCCATCTTGGAATCACCCATTTCGCCTTCGATTTCAGCTCTGGGCGTGAGTGCTGCTACTGAGTCGATTACTACAATGTCGACCGCACCCGAACGGATCAGGTGATCAGTAATTTCGAGAGCCTGTTCACCATTATCGGGTTGTGAAACCAGCAGGTTGACCACATCTACCCCCAGCTTTTCGGCATAATAGCGGTCAAAAGCATGTTCTGCATCAATAAAGGCCGCTGTGCCGCCTTCTTTCTGCGATTCGGCAATGGCATGAAGCGCCAGGGTTGTTTTACCGGAAGACTCCGGTCCGAAAATTTCGATTACCCGCCCTTTCGGATAGCCTCCAACTCCTGTGGCTATATCAAGACTGATGGAACCTGAAGGGATCGTCGGAATATCCTCGATCGCTTCGCCTCCCATCCGCATGATGGTGCCCTTGCCGTAACTCTTTTCTAACTTTTCGATAGTGAGTTGCAACGCTTTTTGTTTTTCTTTCTGGATTGAATTGTCTGTTTCCATTTCAAATTTTGATTAGCTGGTAATATAGATGCAGAAAACATGCAAAAATGGAGAAATGAGATCATTTTTCCATCTCTTTCACAACTTGTTTTGCGTGATCTTTGGTATTCACCTTTTCAATTATACTGGCAATAAGGCCCTTTTCATCGATAACAAAGGTGGTTCGTGAAATGCCCATATATTTTTTACCCATGATTTTTTTCTCTCCCCATACCCCATAAGCATTAAGTACCGATTTGTCAGTATCAGATACCAGGGCGAACGGTAAATTGAACCTCGTTTTGAATCCCTCATGCGAACTGGCTGAATCAGCACTCACCCCAATCACCTCAAAACCCTTGCTGCGCAAATCATCATAACCATCGCGCAAACTGCAAGCTTCAAGGGTGCATCCCGGGGTGTTATCTTTCGGATAGAAAAAGAGGATCACTTTCTTACCCAGGTAATCACTCAGGCTGCGTGTGACGCCGTCATGGCCGGTAAACGAAAATCCGGGAGCAATATCGCCTATTGTGAGCTTTTCCATAATCAATATAATTTTCGTTAATGTGCAAATATATCAACTAAATCGGGTTGAATTTCTCCGTCTTTTGGAAGTTTATTAACAGTTGAATATGCTTGAGTGAATAAAATTGTCTATTTTGGCATTCCTTTAAAAACAAGCTAATGGGCCGAAATGTTACAAAACGCAACCCCGATACCCGGGATCTGACCAAATTCAGTTCGGGAGAGGAGCATTTCCTTGTTTTACACAATGATGATGTGAATACCTTTGATTTCGTAATTGATTCTTTGGTAGAGGTTTGCGGCCATGATCCTATTCAGGCCGAGCAATGTGCATTCATTACCCATCATCAGGGGAAATGTGATATTAAAAAAGGTGATGTTATCATCATTAAACCGATGCAGCTGAGTCTTCAGAATCGGGGACTCATGGTGACCATCGATTAATTATCATTAAGACCTTATCTAAGATTTGTATAATGCGGTAAAAGTTTTACTTTTGCCGCACTTCTTTGGAGAGATGGGTGAGTGGCTGAAACCAGCAGTTTGCTAAACTGCCGTATGCCTAAAGTATACCGGGGGTTCGAATCCCCCTCTCTCCGCGAGGCGAGTGTGGGTTTGGGTGAGGTGGGTGTGGGTTTGGGTGTGAGTGTGGGTGTGGCGCGAGAGAGTGAGAGTGAGTGTGGAGGAGCGTTGTAAAAGATTGAAAATATGTTTGACTTTGAAAAACTGGATTTGTATCAGGAGCTTAAGAAGCTGAACTATATGGTCTATAAAAAGATCAGATCGAGCAGCGGAATTGATCCATACATCATTGACCAGTGGAAGCGTGCCAGTCTGAGTAGCCTGTTGAATCTGGCCGAAGGAACGGGACGAATGACTTCAGCCGACAAACAGCATTTTTACACAATATCCAGAGGCAGCGTTTTTGAATGTGTTGCCATAATCGAGTTGACAAAAGATCTTGGATATCTGACGAACGAAGAATATGAAGAGTTTTACCTGGGATATGAGAAAGCATCAAAAATGCTCCTCGGCATGTACCGATCCCAGGCATAGCACTAACTCACACACTCTCACACGTTCCCGCATCACACTCACACTACACACACAAACACACACCCACACCCACACCCACCTCGGGGTATAGCGCAGTCCGGTTAGCGCACCTGCTTTGGGAGCAGGGAGTCGCAGGTTCGAATCCTGCTACCCCGACAAACAAACATCACGTAGAGACGCATAATTGCGTCTCTATTTTTTTTGAGATTTGATTGATTCCTTTTAAGTGATGCTTTCATGGCGATGGGGTCAATTATCTTGAATTCTCCGGAAAAGGCAGAATATAAGGCACTTACCGGAAAGGACAAACCAAAAGCTTCCCTGACATTATTATTCGTCTCTTGGCTTGAGCCAGTTTTGGCTAATAATAATTAATTATATGCAGCCAAAACAAGAATAAATGTGTAGTTTTGGCTGACTACAGTATCCACGGAGAAGGGCAGGGGCAGGGTATGCATTTGAAGGGATCTGCATGAAACATTTACAAAAGATCAAAAATGCGCTTGGGATCGGAATGGTTGAAACTTTTCATGGCCCCCAGTATTCCCTCGATGATTACACCCCCTTCTGGATTTCGAACCCTCATTACTATCATGAATGTAAAAAGCTTCACTCTGTTCGGGAAAATCAGAACCTGTCAAGTCCAAGGCAAGTCCTGACACGAGTCTTGACAGAACCTGCTGCCGGATCGAGGAAGTATTTAGAAAGGCAAATCTTTCAGAGAGAATAAACTTATATTTGTTTATCCGTGGTTTAAAAACGGTGATTACTTTATTAGAGGAGGATTGCTATGTTGAAAAATTTCTCTTTTGGTTTGGTAATACTTGGGTGCTGTTCCCTGATTGAAACTGCTTATGCGCAAGAAAAGGATATCTACAGTGATCGGGACGTTCGATTCGAGATTCAAAAACCTGACGCCTGGAGATTCGAGGAACCATCCAAAGCACCATTGACACTTTTCATAAAACCTCCACTGGCATACGATGTTGACAAGCTCTATGTATTCGCCGTTCTGATCGTAACAAGCGTCCCCGGGATGAATACGGCGGATGAACTTCCTCTCCAGAGAGAAAAGCTTTGGAACAGTGTCCTGAGCGTTACGTACAGGAAGGTGAAGCAAGAGCCTATTACAATCGCAGGTGAAAGCGGCCAAAGCTTGATCTTCACTTCCGATCAAGGCGAACAATCCACACGATGGGAAGAGTACTATCTTGTCAGGAACAGCACGTTGTACTTGCTGCAATTCAGAGCTCCCGTGAATCTGTTCGACAAGTATAAAAAGGATTTCGAGTCGATTCTCAAGAGCTTCAAGCTGCTCACTGTCTCTGAGAAAAAGGAGCCAACACCAAGGCTGCTTGAAGGGGAACTGACTCTTGATCCTTCCAGCCGCAAAGTGGTTTTCATCTGCAACGTTGATTCAGGATCGGGTGACTATTTGTTCTTGTCGGCAATTCCAGCGGCTGCAAAGCTGAACGATGGCATACCAATCGTTATTGCCACGAACGGGAGACTCTCCGAGTCGGCAATCCATTTCCTAAAGCGCTATTCACCGGGGAAGGCGTATGTGCTTGGATCAGAACATCAAGGCATCAAGGGAGAATACCTGCAACAGCCAACTCGGCTTTGGACTGAATCACAGACAGTGGTTGTCTCAGCGAAAGACCTGACGACGGGTGTCATAGCCGCACCACTGGCAGCAAAATTGAATTGCCCTTTGTTGTTTGTCGATGAGAAGCTCGAGAACGAATTAAAGAGACTGGCTCCAGGACATATCGTTCTTGTAGGACAAGTGCATCGTGATCTCACCGCGTTTGCACCCAAAATTACTTCACTCAGGGATGCTGCAGATATTGCAATGTTTTTCGGCAACTTTGATTTTGTGGCTGTCACCAACACGTATCGTGATGAAGTCAAAGCGGATAAGTCATATCTGCTGGCTCCGTTGCTTGCAGCCTATCACGGCGGGATAACCTACGCTTTCTGCGGGAAAATCCGTTTACACTTTGGTGAACTGTCAGAAAACCTTCTGGAGGAAGGCAAAGAATATCTGAAGGGCAAAATATCGTTGGGAAAGAGTGAGGTACAGGTGAGAGTTCCTTTCAGGCAAGTCACCGCGGGATTGCCTCTCCATTTTGATGATCCATATCTGGACATTGGAGATGGAAAAGGTTTTCAATGTACAAAAATTGGTGAAACGAAGACTATCGACGTAACGGAATATGCCTTCTCGATGCGGATGATCGGCGCCTTGGGTAAAACGAAATTCGAGGGGCATCAACTTGAGAACAGAGTGTATCTGATGGCGCCCCATGCCGTAGGAATTCAAAGGGAACTGTTGAGATTCTACGCCAAGACGTTGACACCCAAGTACGTGGCTATAGTAGGCACCCCCGCTTCGGTACCGTTTGCATATGAGCGCGATCCCGTCTATTTCAATAGCACGATGCAGGAGCAGGAGCTTGCAACCGACAATACGTACGCAAACATCGACAGCGATGCCTACCTTGAACTCGCCATAGGAAGAGTCGTGAATGCGGATGTCTATAGAGGCTCAGTAAATGTTGCAGGAATGATCTCTTACGCTGAAATGTCTGGTGACTGGCAGAAACGGGCGTTACTCATCTATCCCACGTCCGTTGAGTTGGAACAGACTTCGGGATTGCCGATGGTGTTTTCGAGCTTCGAATCGCTTTTGAAGAACACTGTACAAGAGTTGAAGCACGCAGGTTTTGAGGTATCGGGACATTACAGGGAGGGGGCAACCCTAGATACTGTATATCCACATATCCAGGGACAGGCTCTCATTGTTTTTGCCCAGCACTCCGATGCCCTTCGCTGGAGTTTTTTTGCCGGCAATGAGACGAAGTATCTCGTGCCGCGCTGGAAGGAAAGCTCCACGAACCTGCCGCCAGACATTCGGGTGTTACCCTATTTTAATGCCCCGAGCTTGATCATAGGGCTTGGATGTGATTCGGGGGGATTGGATTTCGGGCTCGATCCGGAAGAAACTTTTCTTTTCGGTTGTTTTGAGAAGGGAGCTATCGGATACATCGGGAACACACGCGCTGGTTTCCCAGACACAGAGGAACATGCAGTAAAATTCATGATCAATGATATAATTTATCAGGGCGCTACTGTCGGCGAGGCCTTCAGGAACGGCAAGAATTATCTGCTCTATGTGTTGAGGAAAAGCAACCCGTATCGGGTCTCGATATTCAATGACTACACTCTTGCCTATGCAAGGGAGTTCTCTCAATTGGTATACTATGGGGACCCGGCTCTCAGGATGCAAGTTCCGATAAGGCCAGTGCCGCCGACAATTCAGGAAGAAAAGAAAGTCAAGAACGGTTCGCAGATCACTCGACTGACGATACATCCTTTGTCGACGATATGGCAATACGATGTCGTAAGCATGAAGCAGATTGGCAAGGGTCCGGTGGAATACCTGAAAGTCGTCACTGCTCCCGGACTCTCCTATTCCAGCACTGAATGGGGCGATCCCGAGGCAAGGGTGGAACCGCCCCGGGTTCTTCCAAGCGTGTTTGTGAAATATGAACTTCCAAAGAATTACTCGAACCTGAAGGTTTCCCTGGAAGAAGGACCAGATTGGTGCTATAGGGGGTTCAGCTTTGAGACCCTTGAAAACGGAAAGCCCTACTTCCTGTCGAACGTTGCCGTCATCAAATATCTGTTCAGCACCGGAAAATACGAAATTGCCAAGAAGGTCGTGCTCAAGTTGACCTGGCGCTGAGGTTGCAGGACAAACTAAGAATCTAAGGTTAGGTGCTTGACGAACGGACTACAGCGGGAGTCCTAGCGCTAGATGGCTATGATCTGAAGGAGGTAATCTAGCGGTTGGTCAGCCAAGATAACCGACCGTAGTTTTCTATTTCAATCATGGTTATTCATTTAACCATTGAACATTACGAAGCTTGTAGCCATCTTCCGGGAATCCTGTGAAGCGGATAAGTATCCGGTAGCACATCTTATCCCCGGCTTCCTGCTTGGTTCGGTTGTAAGAGTGGAAGGCAATGGTAAAGGTTCCGTCTTCAACCTTCGATATCTCCTGAGCTTTGCGAATGGCATCGATTCCATGGATGGGATTCATGCAATAAAGATCCTTTCCCTGGGCACCGCGATAAAGGACAATCTGTTGCAATACAATGGAGTTGATGATTCAATTTGTTACAAATGGATTAAGGGGATAGGTCTGCGCATTGCTGCACAAGGGCAAATGCTGAACTCCGCGTCCGCACTGGCCTGCCGTCATATTTCCCGACCTCTGGAGGGGGGTGCATTGCATGGCCGGGATTTAGCGCGGCGTGACCTCAATAAGCGCAATAATTTATCAATTTTGAGCACAGAATTGTTAACGATCTTGTAATCAGGAGATAGCTTTAAGAAAAAATGTAAATTTAACATCAGATCAACCAGCCCAATAATTAAAATTTACTATCAGATGAAAACATTGGATGCTATAAATTTATACGAACAAGTTCATGCTCTTATCCAAGGATTAAACCGCCAATTTGGGGCGATTGAGTGGTTAGTTGATATTGAAACATTGCTCCCGCGGCATAAAGTTTTCGAAAGTGATAAAGGCTATACTCATTTTACTTGGATATTTGGCGCCCTTGAGTACTCGATTAATAATGAACTCCACATGCTCATTAATATTGGTGAATTAACTTGTATTTATAATTTAATCCGATATTTTCCAGTTTCTGTTGGACAAGAGATTAAGGTCAAGATTAAACCACATTTTAAAGAGGTTGCTAAATCAGTGGCTGTGAATCGAAATAATTTTATAGCACACAGAAACATAGAAGGATTAGTTGATTATGAAATAATCGATTTCAAAATGTTGAAACGGGTTATCTCGGAACTTAAAGAAATTGACCAAAAATACTTCGAACCAGAATTCTCCAAATCTTCATGAAATACCATTATCCGGCACATCAATAACCCTCCTAGTTTCGCTCGGCAGCAAGTTGTAGAACTTCCCGTAAATCAAATACATGAGGGCAGATGGTATCTGGGTTGATAACCCGGCCTGATGCTGCAGGGCGATTTTCTTTTCACTGGATTTGTCGAGTTCAATCTTTCCATCATCGCGTTTGATCGGGCTGAGGTGGATGGAGGATATCAGGTTCGGACACTAATTTGAACAAATCCAGAGTCGGGGGGTGTTTCGCACGGTCTCAATCATGAGTATCCAGATCAGGTCGCAGATCTTGAACTTATCCCCTGTTTACTGCCTACTGCCTACTGCCTGGATAGACGTAAATATGATGGACGCAAATATGCGTCCCTACGTAATGTTTTATTTCGCCTTTTTCTTAAAGAATCCCCTAAAAAGGAAATTGTGCTGCAGCGCTTCCAGGTCTTCATTTAATTTTTGAGTACTGCTCTCCAAATTTTTGATGGTGGCTTTAAGGTCAGATGCTGCAGGTTGATCGTGCAGGATCACTCCGGCCGGACTGTTGCTATTATTGAGATCGGTGGTCGCATTCTTTAAATTGGCGGTCATCTCAGCAGCCGTCGAAGCAATTTGTTTCAATTCCAGAACGGTAGCTTTGATGGTATTAAACACAATCGTGTCGCTGACCAGGTCATTGGTCAGACTACCCTTTTGATTCATTTTTGATCCGTAATCTGATATGGAAGCCGTCAGCTTTTCTGCATTCACAGCGGCTTTTTTGAGTACCGTAACTGTTTGTCCGATATTATTATAAAGCGAGTCATCAGTCAGCAATTTTCCCAGCGTCCCTTCTCCATCCATGATTTTTTTACTGATCACCTTAAAATCATTGGTAATAGACAAGAGATTTTTATTGTTCTCCTGGAGTGTATTCATCATGTCCTCAGTTGAAAGCGTTTTTTCAATCCCTAATGTGTCGCCTTCTTCAATTGCTGCAGTGCTGTCTGTCCCTCCATAGATTACAATGATTTTATTCCCGATTAAACCGTCGGTACTGATTTTTGCTTTGGCATCTTTTCTAATGTAGGGCTGCGCAGCATAATCAATTTTCATACTGACTTTGACTTGTGATTTACCATAAAAGTTCAGGGCATTGACTGTACCGATCTTTACTCCCGAGAACCAGATATTGTTGCCCGGCTGCAGCCCGTTTACTTCATCGAAAATGGTTGTGACCATGAATTTTTTCACAAAACTGTTATGCAGATTCCCGATGGTCAGGATCCCGGCGACCAGGATTACCAAACCAAAAAACAGGAAAAGACCTACAATGGTTGCCCGCCTTCTTATCGTTGATTTCATTTCTTATCTGATAAAATTGTAATCGAAAAAACTTTTCATCCGGATATCATCCGTATCAAATACCTCCTCAAAAGTTCCCAGCCTGAAGAAGTTTCCATCCTGCAGCATAGCAATACGATGACCGGTCTCCTTTGCGCAGGTAAGATCATGCGTTATTATTATAGAACTGGTATTATACCTGGATTGTACCTCATTAATCAATTCATTGATTTCAGTACAGGTTATCGGGTCCAAACCGGCAGTCGGCTCATCGTATAACATGATTTCAGGTCGAAGAATCAGTGTTCTCGCGATACCGATCCGTTTTATTTGGCCGCCTGAAAGATCTGATGGCATCTGATTGATTTTTTCTTTCAGCCCAACTGCATCAAGAACTTCTTCCACTGCAGTATTGATCTCTGTGCTGCTTAAATGTTTGAAATTCCTGATCATCGAGAATTCCAGATTCTCCCGGATGGTCATACTGTCATATAAAGCGCTGCTCTGAAAAATAAACCCCATTTTCAAACGCAGTCCCTGCAGTTCTTTTTGGTTTAGCTTATCTACCTTCAACCCAATCACATTCACTATCCCTTGATCCGGCTTTAGCAACCCTGCAATTATCTTAATTAAAACAGATTTGCCACTGCCGGATCTTCCCAGTACTACAAAATTCTCCCCTTTGAAAACATCCAGATCAATTCCCTTCAAAACCTGCGATTCACCAAACGATTTATAAAGGCCCCTGATTGAGATGACAATCTCTTCTTTTATCCCCGGCTGATTTTCGTTCTTCATCGTGCTGATTTTAAAAAGAAGCAATCCAATTAGTGATCTGAACAACAATCATCTCTTCTGCAAAAATCAGGAACATCGAAAATACAACGGCCCTGTTGGCAGCCTTTCCCACTCCCTGTGTTCCATGGGAAGCGTTGAAACCGCGGTAGCAGCCTACTATACCGATCGTGAATCCGTAAATAACGGACTTTACCACTGCTGACGACACATCCAGAAAGCTTACCTGGGCAAACGCACTTTCGATGAAGGTGACGAAGCTGGTCAGCTCATTTTGATGAACATTGAGATAAGAACCCAACAGGCCAACGAATGTGCAATACAGCGTTAAAACCGGGATCATTACAGTGGTGGCAACCACCCGTGTGACCACCAGGAATTTAAACGGGTTAACCGCCGATACATCCATGGCATCGATTTGCTCGGTCACCTTCATCGACCCTAATTCTGCCCCGATGTTCGATCCTACCTTTCCTGCAGCAATCAACGCCGTAACCAGAGGGCCCAGGGCTCTCACGAATGCGATTCCGATCAGCGACGGTAACCAGGATGCGGCACCGAATTCCACCAATGGAGGCCGGGATTGTTTGGTAAATACGATTCCAATTACAAATCCAGTGAGAGTAATTAATGGAATAGACTTAAAACCGACTTCATAGCATTGCCGGATTATCTCGCGAAATTCAGAAGGCTTTTGAAATAACTCTTTGAAAAAGCGAGCGATAAATTTGTGAATGCTATAAGTCTCAATAAAAAACGAATCGACTCTTTTTGAGAATAGATCGTCTCCGGATTTGTATTTCCTTAAAAAAAGATAGAAGGTATTAATAAGCCTAACGACTGATTTCCTGATGTTCATGGTTTTCTGATATATTCCTTTTCCCAGATGGCAATAACAACCGTAGCGAGGCAATTGCCGATCACATTGACTGCCGTGCGCGCCATGTCCATCAATTCATCAATACCGAGAATGATATATATAGGCCAGATTGGGAGCCCAAAGCTGGCAGCAGTGCCAAGCAAAATCACCAGGGAAGCCCTCGGGACTCCTGCAACTCCTTTGCTGGTCAGCATAAGTGTAAACATGATGACAAGCTGTTGGTCAATCGAAAGATGCACGCCAGTCATCTGAGCGATAAAAATGGTCGCCAATGAAAGATAAAGGGTAGTTCCGTCAAGATTAAAGCTATAACCTGTTGGTATGACGAAAGCTACTATCTTTCTCGGAACCCCGAATTCTTCCATCTTTTCCATCGCGATCGGCAACGCAGATTCAGAACTGGTTGTGGCAAATGCAAGCGTGGCTGGTTCTGAGACCGCCTTGAAGAATTTTTTTATCGGTATTCTGAGAAACAGCATGATGGGTATGAGCACAAACAGCATGAACGCAATCAGAGCAACATAAAGGGTCGCCAGCAACTTAAAGAGGTTAACCAGGATATCAAGCCCCATATGGCCTACACTGTATGCAATGGCTGCGAAAACTGCAAAAGGAGCGAAATACATAACCAGCTGGGTAAACTTGAACATGACTTCCGCCAGGGATTCAGTAAACCTGACCATCGGGGTGCGATATTTCTCCTTCAGCATGGCTACGGCAATTCCGAATAGGATGCTGAAAATAACAATCTGAAGAACCTGTCCCTCATAGATTGATTTTGCTATATTCTCCGGGAAAACATGAAGGATGATCTCTGCAGTGGTTTGATGCACTGTTTCCGGGGCATCGGCCTGGCCGATCACATCAGGAACGATCACTCCAACACCCGCCTTGGAAATATTGATGGCAAGAAGACCAATAAAAAGTGCTATAATCGAAACAACCTCAAAGTAGACCAAGGCTTTCCAACTCATTCGTCCTACCTGCTTCAGGTTTGAGTGGCCGGCTATTCCGTACACAAGCGTTGCAAAAAGTAATGGCGCAATAATCGTCTTTATCAGCCTGAGAAATATTTTGCTCACCAGATTCATCCCAACGGCAATTTCCGGCAGATCGTGACCGAATTCCGCCCCCACTATCATGCTGATCAGGATCCAGGTGGTTAATGATCTTTTAAATATCGCGTATAAGATGATCATTGAGATGACAATCCACCTTCCAACCAGAAGGACTGTTGCCGGAATATCCCAAAGGTGCCAGGCCTTGAGTAAAGTCATCACTGCAACAACAAATAAGCTGCCAAACAGGACATAAACTAATTTTTTGGGTGCCCTGTTTTTTTGAGCCTCTACCTTCTTGTTGTCTGCCATTTTGGTGGTCTGGTCCAATGCGGATTGTTTTTTATTTTTCAATAGGTACAAACTTAATTATTACTTTTATTTTCCATGGCTTCTAGCTATTTTTAAGAGGATCAAATCTAAACTTATGTCACAATTTTTAGCGGAATTAATCGGAACAGCCATCCTTGTGTTGTTTGGCGATGGCGTTGTAGCAGGTGTGGTGCTGAAAGGTACAAAATCGGAAAACTCCGGATGGATCGTAATAACCGTTGGATGGGGGTTGGGCGTGGCTCTTGCTATCTATGGAGTGGGAAGAATCAGTGGTGCCCATCTTAATCCGGCAGTCACATTGGCCTTTGCTGCCCAGGGTGTTTTCCCATGGGCAAAAGTTCCGTATTATATTCTGGCACAAATGCTTGGGGGAATTATTGGAGGAACTATCGTTTGGCTTCATTACCTGCCTCACTGGAAAGGTACAGAAAATCAGGCGGTTAAACTGTCTGTCTTCTGCACTGGGCCTGCCATCCGCTCAAGATGGGCCAATCTGCTTTGCGAGATAATCGGGACTTTCGTCCTTATAACGGGCATCCTGTTTATCGGTGCAAACAAGTTCACCGAGGGCCTTAATCCGCTAATCGTTGGCTTCCTGGTTATCGCTATTGGGGTTTCAATGGGAGGAACCACCGGTTACGCTATCAATCCCGCGCGTGACCTCGGGCCTCGCATCGCCCATTTTCTGCTTCCCATCGCAGGAAAAGGAAAATCCGATTGGGCCTATAGCTGGATTCCGGTTGTAGGACCCCTTTTGGGCGGGGTTTATGGTGCCCTGGTATATGACCTGATCATGAAACAATCAGTCACCTGGCTATTTTGGGCGGTTTCCGTATTAATCCTCAGTGCCACCTCAGCAGCGATAGCCCGGCAATTGAAAGTAGATAAAGCCAAATAATACCAAAGGAGTTATAATGGACGAGAAATTTATACTTGCCCTCGATCAGGGCACAACCAGCTCCAGGACGCTGTTGGTTGATTCTAAAGGAACTATCCGGGGAACTTCACAAATGGAGTTTAAACAGATTTACCCGAAAGCCGGTTGGGTTGAGCATGACCCCGAAGAAATTTGGGCATCACAGTGGACTACCATTTGGAAGGTTATGGAAGATGCCCGAATCGATTTTAGCCAGATCGCCGGTATCGGAATCACTAATCAGCGCGAAACCACAATCATCTGGGATAAGATGAGCGGTACAGCTATCGGCAATGCGATTGTCTGGCAGGACAAAAGGACTGCTCCCATCTGTGAACAGCTTAAATCGAAAGGGCTGGAAGATTATGTCCGCGAAAATACCGGTCTGGTCATCGATTCCTATTTTTCAGCAACCAAAATCAGATGGATGCTCGATGAGGTGGATGGAGCGCAGAAAAAGGCCGAAGCGGGCGAGCTCCTTTTTGGCACAGTTGATACCTGGCTCATCTGGAAACTGACAGGTGGAAAGGCCCATCTGACCGATTACACCAACGCCTCCAGAACAATGCTGTTTAATATCTCAACGCTCGAATGGGACCCCTTCCTTCTGGAACAACTGAATATTCCCCATTCAATGCTTCCGGCGGTAAAACCATCATCCGGTCTTTTCGGATATTTTAAGGATGAAGGGCACCGGATCCCGATCTGCGGCGTTGCCGGCGATCAGCAAGCAGCTCTGTTTGGCCAGGCTTGCCTCGAGGAAGGCATGGTAAAAAACACGTATGGAACAGGTTGTTTTATGCTGATGAACACCGGTGATAATAAAGTGATTTCAAAGAATGGCCTTATTACCACGCTGGCGTGCAGTACCGGAGAAAATATCCAGTATGCTCTCGAAGGAAGTGTTTTTGTTGCCGGATCTGCCATCCAATGGCTGCGCGATGGTTTGAAAATTCTTAAGAATGCCGCAGATTCCGAGAAAATGGCTGCCGAAGCTGCCGGATGTGAGGATTTATTTGTTGTTCCGGCCTTTGCGGGCCTCGGGGCACCGTATTGGGATATGTATGCCCGCGGAGCCATCTTTGGAATAACCCGCGATACGACAGGCGCTCAACTGGTTAAGGCTACACTGGAATCAATGGCCTATCAAACACGCGATGTGCTCGAAGCCATGGCCGAAGATTCCGGAATTAAAGTGAAATCACTCAAGGTTGACGGCGGAGCTGTAGTGAATAATTACCTCATGCAGTTTCAGGCCGATATTCTGAACGTTCCGGTTGAACGTCCTGAAGTGGTCGAAACTACCGCCATGGGAGCCGCCTATCTCGCTGGAATTCACCTGGATTGGTGGGATTACCGAATTATCATGGCTGACCGGAGGATTGACCGGGAATTCACCCCGGTCATGGATTCCGATAAACGCCAAACCCTGTATCATAAATGGCAGGACGCAGTTCGGAGAACACGGGGCTGGGCAGAGAAGTAGATATCTGTTGTCGGTTGTCAGTTTGTTTGTGGAAAATACCCACTCCAACCCCTCCCTGAAACAGGGAGGGGGTCAGGGGGTGGGTACCTTTCAGACGATGAAAGGCTCCGATTTGGATTTTGTGATTTGATTTCAGTAACAATATGAAAAACAGATCTGAGAAATTAAATGAACTTCTTTTCGGGCACTGGGATCTCCTGATCATCGGCGGGGGAATTACCGGTGCAGGAATCGCGCTGGATGCAGCTTCAAGGGGAATAAAAACTGCCCTCGTTGAGAAAAACGATTTTGCATCGGGCACAAGCAGCAAATCTACCAAACTGGTTCATGGAGGACTCCGATATCTTAAACAACTTGAGTTTGCTCTCGTTAGCGAGGTAGGCCGCGAACGCGCAATCGTTCACAAAAATGCCCCTCACCTGGTTATTCCCGAAAAAATGCTGATGCCACTGGTTAAGGGCGGTACCTACGGCCGGCTCTCGTCGTCGTTTGGCTTGGAAGTGTACGACATCCTTGCAAACGTTCAAAAGCAGGATCGAATGCATATGCTGTCGAAGGAAGAAACCCTCGCCATAGAACCACTGCTGAATGAAGAAACTTTGCTGGGATCAGGTTACTACTCAGAATACCGCACCGATGATGCAAGGCTTACAATAGAGCTGATAAAGGCTGCACAAAGAAAAGGGGCCGTATGCTTAAATTATTGCGAGGTGCATTCGCTCTCTGATGAAGATTCAAAAATTAGCGGTGTCGTTTGCTCGGATCATATCGGAGGTCACGAGGTATACGTAAAAGCCAGATATGTCGTTAACGCCGGCGGTCCCTGGGTTGACCATATCCGTAGAATGAACAATTCTATTACTAAAAAGCGGCTGCATCTGACTAAAGGTGTTCATATTGTTCTGCCTCATGAAAAACTGCCTGTAAAGCATTCAATCTATTTTGACGTGCCCGATGGCCGTATGATTTTTACGATCCCCAGAGGCAGAACCACTTATATCGGGACTACAGATACTGATTATCAGGGCGATCTGGATAACATTCTGACAACCAGGGAAGATGCTAAATATCTGATCGATGCCGTTAATAGTACCTTTCCGGGAATCCGGCTGACCCTCGGTGATATCGAATCAAGCTGGGCTGGAATACGACCCCTGATTCACCAGGAAGGTAAATCGACCTCCGAAATCTCGCGGAAGGATGAGATATTTGAAGCTCCGGATGGCCTGATTTCTATAGCTGGTGGAAAATTGACCGGTTACAGGAAAATGGCCCAGAAAACAGTGGATCTTGTGGTTAAGCGATTTGAGAAATTTGATGGTATCAAATTTGGTCCCTGCATTACACGTCATATCCCTTTAACAGAGGATCCGCTTTGGAACGTGGAGGAGGTCGATTATTATAGGAGCATTATCAGTCAGAAACTGAAAGACCTTGGATTATCAGATTATTACGCGGGTTACCTGGTTGCAAACTATGGAAAACAGAGTGAATTGATTATCAGTTTAATGGATCAGTTTAAAACTTCTCAACCCGAAGAGGCTTTAATACGATCGGAATTAAAATATGGTGTGGATCAGGAAATGGTCTGTACCTCAGTCGACTTCTTCGATCGAAGAACCGGAAGGCTTTCCTTTGATATTGACAGAGTGGTCCTGTACAAGGACATCATCCTAAATGATTTATCCGGATATTCCGAATGGTCCGATGAGCAGAAGGCTGCTGATAAAAACCTTCTGGATAAACGGATTAGTTCAACATCACCTGTCCACCGGTAACCGGAATAGCCTGGCCGGTTTCATATTCCTGATCGATCACGTAATAGATGGCCTTCATGACATCTTTAATGGTACAGCCCCTGCCTGCAGGAACCTGATTTTCATAATAACGTTTTACGTCATCAATCGTTTGAGCATTTGGAACTTTGCCTGATCTGAGATATTGCACAAATAACCCTTTGTCAGGATCCGACCAGAGCGGACCATCGAAGAAATTACCCGGACAGATCGAATTAACTTTTATCTGGTATTCAATTAGTTCCAGTGCAAATGACTGCGTAAGCCCTACACCACCAAATTTCCCGCCTGCATAGGTGAAATTTTTCTTACTGCCGCGTAACCCGGATTTTGAATTGATCTGTATGATATCGGTAAAATAACCTTTCTTATGCTTCGACTGGATTTTGAGTACAGCTGATGCAAACTTTGCACAAAGAAAGTACCCCGAATAATTCACTTTTGTCATTAATTCAAACGTTTCGGGACTCATTTCATCCAATCCCCCGGCATGGAGGATGCCCGCGTTGCTTATCAGTACATCCAATCCGCCAAATTCTGCAACCGTTTCTGAAACAAGATGTTGAACCGACTGAGGATCGGATACATCTGCCCGAACAAAGATCGCTTTGTTGTTTTTGGCCCCATTATTTAATTCTTCAGCTAATGCTTTCCCTTTCGTTTCATTCAGGTCAGCAATAATAACATTCGCTCCTTCAAGGAACAGGTCACCGGCAATTCCACCGCCAAATCCCTGAGCTGCGCCGGTAACGATGATGATCTTATTCATTACCTTGCCACTCGATGATCCGCGAGATATTTTATGGCGATAATTTTCAGATTCCCAGTGTTCGATAAACGAGATCTGCTCCAACGACAGGAAATGTGGCCCTCCAAATGCCTGACTCAGATAACTGATCTTCATCAGGTCTTCAAAAACATCCAGGAGGATATCGGTCATTTTAATGCTCTCATCAGCGGCTATCAGACCGATCTGGTTGATTAAAATGATCTTTGGTAAACTTCCATGAGCCGATTGATATTTATCCAGCTTAATCTTAAACTCTTTAATGATTTCAGCTGGTGTTCCTTTGGATTCAACAAAAAGTGGCCACGCTTTGCAGTAAACTATATTATCCGGGGTAAATGGTAGGGAAACCAATCCTGCACTGGCCTGGTCTCCCGTAAAATGCCGGATTAAGTTGTTTTGCCTGACTTTAAGGATCTTAATTCCCTGTCCCGATAGCAACATCCGGATGGCCGGAATCACTTCGGTGGCTTTCTCGTCCACAGGTATCGCATTGATATCAAGGGAGATGGAATTTGTACTATTGACAATATTTAGACAATAATCATACAAATGCCGGATTTCATCAACGGAATCGGCACTGATAAAAACGCCATGATTCTGGACCATGATAATTCCCGGATCCTTTGAGAATCGATTTCTATAGGCTGATATTTCTGATTCGAGCTTCTTAAACAGTACAAACCCGGGATTAGTGTATTCAACAAACAAAACATCATCAGGGAAGATTTTTTTTACTGTTTCCTTGCAATCCCGGCTGCAAAGCAAAGCATTGATCCTTGTCGGGTGTGTATGGATGACATACCGATATCTGATCAGGTGATGAAGAGGCGTTTCCACCGAAGGCCTCAGATTTTGGTCATTATCAAGGCAGCTTTTCATGATGCCTTCCAGAATCATTTGGTCGCGCTGGAGCTCATCTTCTGGAAATGAGTTGGATAGCATAGCATCGAGCTGGTGCCGATCCAATTTAATCAACCCTTGCCCGGTCAGGCTTCCTAACCGCGTACCACTGGCCTTTATATAGAGATAATTCTTGTCTTTCCATGAGGTATTGCCTCCGCCACCAATGACAAACTCCTTGTTATTACCGAAGAAATGTGATATTTCAAGCAGATCAGCAAGCGACTTTTCCATACGAGTTAGTTGTTTATACAATGATAAACGACGGCTTTACCCAGCTTAAGAATGCTGTTTTTCTCATCTGAACCCAGCTCATTCCATTGTCTGACCTGGCTTTCAGATCCTTGTGCCCTAAGATACTGATGGGCCGCAATAACACAGGCACCGTCAAAACCTATTCTCTTTAATTCATCAGTTAATGGTACCTGATTGCGGCATGATACGGTCAATGGAATCATATCAGGAGTGTTATGCTCCGTCCCGAAAAGGATAATAAATCCCTTTGAGTGAAAGAACTGAACAAAATCTTTCAGGATACCTGCATCATTTCTTCCGGGGATCAACTCCATACAGAAAATATTTTTCCGCGATAATTCAGCAAGAAGTGCTTCATTATCGGCCTCGTAATCAGTGATGGTCCCCTTCGGGTCATCCAAAAGTACCGGATAACATGGAATTCCTCCGGCATTTGAAATAATATCGATAACAGCATCAACGCTGAGAAATGTCTTTTCATCCTCTTCAACAAAAGCCTTCCCGCCGGCTTTCAGGAGATTATTGCGGATTTCAATTTCAACAGCAGAGTCGGTTTCCATATTCGCTTTGGGCTTTTTGCCTTCATAAAGAGTCGACAAGAATGCTATCCGTTCTGTTAAC
>QYQM01000184.1 GCA_007280905.1 Porphyromonadaceae bacterium
GCTGTTGGCCGGCGGCAGGGGGCACCTCGCAAGGCTCAAGGCTCAAGGCTCAAGGGTAGAAGTTAAAGGTTTTAAGAAGTTTACATTGAATATGAAAATCAGGGTATTAGTATTAGTTTGCTTGTTGCAGCTAACATTGATGGTTGGCGCACAGGAGGAACCGAGGCCGGTGGTGAAGCCGGTTCAGTATTTTGTTGGTATACAACCGGGGCTAACTGTAGTACCCTTTGATGAGTACCGGTCGGCATTTGATGTTAACATGATCCCGTTTACCATAGAATACGCATTAAACCGCCACTGGGCTCTCCGGGTGCATTCTACCTGGGATTTAGAAATCAGACCTGACAATTACCCCGCAGTGTTATCCACCGTTGGAGTTGAAATTGCCGCACACTTTTATCTTGCCCTGAAAAACAATGAAGAAGGCCATCGCGGATTCTTTGTCGGCCCAGTTATCTCACCTGCTTATCACAGGCTTAACCATTATTATTCATTTGGAATCGGGGGTGAGGCCGGATTTTCCTTCCTGTTCGGAAACAGGTGGAGCATCAGCCTAAGTGCACAGGCCGGGACCAAACTCCAGAAGGAATCGGACAATCCGTACATGCGGATAATCCCCTACTCAATCCCGGTGGTCGCCCTGGGCATCTGGCTATAACCTTACCCTGATGCCTCCCATGAAATTAATACCCGCCTGAGGGAAATATCCATCTATTTTACTGCGCTGACCTTCATAGTAATAGCTATAAACCCAGGCATTGGTTTCGTATTGATGGTTTAATAAATTGTTGATCTGGAGAAACAGCACCATCTCATTAATTTTTGAAGGCTTCAATGTCCACGAAAAGGAAATGTTATTAACCCAGTATGGATTAAGCGATCGGGTCAAATCTGAGGTGTTATCAATATATTGACGCCCTACATACCGGCTATCCAGTATAAACCGTAAATCGCTAAAAATCAGCCAAGTTAAACGGCCACCGGTTATGATATCCGGGGAAAAGGCAAGATTACTCACTGCCAGGGTGGTTGTTCTTTGTAACCCCGTATCCCAATCATCAACGTACTCGGTGAAATTCCTGATCTTGTTCCTGCTGATAGTCAGGTTAAATTCGAGCTGAACGGATTTAACAGGATTGATCCGTACAGCCGATTCCACTCCGGATCGAAAACTTGATGGGATATTTACCATTATGGGTGCACCAACATCGTTTATCTGACCGGTAAGGATAAGCTGATCGGTATAATCCATCCAATAAAGAGTCAGATTTACCGATACAGGGCGCACCACCAGCTGGTATCCAAGCTCCAGGTCGCGGAGGATTTCGGGCCTGATTACCTGGTTAGCCGGGGCATCCACAAAATTGCTCCTTGTTGGCTCCCGGTGGGCAATTGAATAGCTCACAAAGGTTCTCTGGTTATCAGAGATATCGTAAGTGAGGCCAAATTTTGGATTCAGAAAGTGATACTGGTGATTTTGCGTAATGTTGCTCAAGTTGTCGTCAATCCCGGTAATCCGGTAATTGATCAGGCGATATTGCATATCTGCATATAATCCGGCTTTGTGCAGAAATTGGTAATTAATCTTGACAAACTGATTGGCATCGGTTTTAATTCCCCGGCTGAAATAATATTCTTGATCGGTGCCTGCATCAGAAGCAAATTGAGCCCAGATCACCCGTCCGTAGTGGTCACCGGCATATTGGTTTATGCCGCCCCCTGCTGTCGCTGAGAAAGTTTTTCTGTGGTAATTCACCGTATAAACTCCGCCATAAAAATGATTATTGAGCCATTTCCGGCGAACCAGGTTGCTCTGGGTAATGGTATCTCCGCCAAGAATTACCGGACTGATCAGGTAATCCGATAATTTTTCTCCCTCACGGTATTGCTCATAATAACCTGAACCACCGGTATAATGTAGGGCAAGCGAAAAATCCAGATATTGGCTGAACTGACTTGACCAGTGAACCTGTGCATTATCTTGCTGATAATCATCCACTTCATTCTTATAGGTATATGGGTTAAAGGTTCTGTTAGTCTGAAGCATTTCCGAAGGAACGCCGCCCCAGGCCTGATAGGTGCGTTCTTTTCCCGTAAAGAAGGTTGCTTTAATGATATTCTTTTTGGAAAAATATCCCCCGGAGATATAAGCAGAACCCAGATCGGTAGAGGCACGATCGATAAATCCATCCGAGTGGATTTTTGACAGGCGCACATCCATGCTGAAATGATCGTTAATCAGTCCGGTTCCGGCATTGAGGCTCGTTTTCCAGGTATTGAATGATCCGGCTGTGGTATTAACATCGATGTTTGGTGTGGGATTCAATGCGATAGTCTGAAAATTGATGTTGGCCCCGAAAGCAGCGGCTCCCTGGGTGGAGGAACCGACACCCCTTTGGATCTGAATGTTATCGGTTGATGAAACGATATCCGGGACATCCACCCAATAAACTTCATGGGATTCGCTGTCATTGAATGGAACACCATTGATTGTCACGTTAATACGTGAAGCGTCGGTTCCCCTGATCCTGAGCGCGGAATAACCGACACCGGTTCCGGCATCTGAGGTTGCCACCACCGAAGGGGTATTCAGAAGCAGGAAAGGGATATCACGTGTCTGAATATCAGTGTGAATATCCTCATAGCTTAAATTTGTATAGGTGACCGGGTCTTTCTGACTGGCCCGGCTTCCGCGAATAATAACCTCGTCGCCCATAATCTCTGATGGCTTCAACCTGATCCGGAGCTTTGCAGGTTCTGCGAGATCCAGCGGGTATTCCAGTTTTTGATAACCCAGAAATGAGAAAAACAGCGTATATTTTCCGGGAGGCAGGTTTTTAAGTATAAAGGTCCCGTCATTCTTTGTCATCACACCCAGCAGGGTATGGTCAATCACTACATTTGCCCCAACCAGGGGCTGATCCTGTTCGTCAGTAACTGTCCCGGTAATCGTTAGCTGCGCTGAAGCCGCCAGAACAACGAAGCAGGATGCTGCCAGAAGCGCAATCCTTTTAATCATCGTTTGTAACAATTATATCCAGGCCATAAGTCCTCGTGGCCACTCTCCCTTCGCCGGCATTATCCGGATCAGGTGCTAAGGGTATGATCTCAGCCCGTAATATTAAGGCACCCCCTTAGAGGACATTGCAAATATAAAAAAAAAGCCGGTCGGAAATAAATCTCCGGCCGGCTAAACCCAAACCAAACAAACCAAAATCACAAATTTAATCCAAATCAACTTTTAAAACTTCAGAAAATGCCTGCTTAAAGGATTCCTTAGGCATGGCACCCTTAGCCATAGTGGGTTGTCCTTCCAACGGGATAAACAATATTGACGGAATGCTTTGTATAGCAAACATACCCGCCAATTCCCTTTCAGCCTCGGTATCCACTTTAAATATATTAACCTTTCCATTATACTCCACTGCCAGATCTTCCAAAACCGGTGCAACCATCTTGCATGGTCCGCACCAGTCTGCATAAAAATCAACCACTACCGGAAGATTTCCCTCGAACTTCCACTCAGTGTTCTTTTCGAAGTTAAAAACTTTCCGTTTAAATGTTTCCAAAGTAAGATGCTCAAGTGCCATTTCTTTCCCTTCCTGTTTTCTTATTGATTAGACAATTTCCCTTAATGAATGTTTAACGCCGATTACTTTTTCGGCAGTAAATCTAATTATTTACATTAATGCATATATCAATATTTGTGCCTTTCTTTTCGGCACCTAAAAATTGGTAATTTTGTCAGCCATAAATAACGATATGTCATTTTCTCCATCCAAAGAACTTAAGCATCCGGTTTTTAAAATTGTTTCCGAGGTAGCCTCGGACGAGGGCATTGATGTATATATAATTGGGGGGTATGTTCGTGATCTGATTCTGCATCGCCAATCCAAGGATATTGACATCATGGCAGTTGGAAACGGTATCGAGCTTGCCTGCAAGGTGGCTGAAAAATTAGGAACCACAAAGGTTCAGGTTTTCAAAAATTTCGGGACGGCCATGATCCGGTATAAAGAGGTCGACATTGAATTTGTCGGAGCCCGGCGTGAATCTTACACTCCTGATTCAAGAAAGCCTGATGTGGAAAATGGCTCCCTGAAAGATGATCAGAAACGCAGGGACTTTACCATAAATGCCTTGGCTATCAGTCTGAATCAATCCAGCTACGGGGAGTTGATTGATCCGTTTGATGGACTCAAGGATATGGAGAATGGAATCATCCGTACCCCGCTGGATCCTGCCATCACTTTTTCAGATGATCCCTTAAGAATGATGCGGGCGATAAGGTTTGCCACCCAGCTGAAATTCCATATCGCAGCGGATACCCTGGAATCCATCACCAGGAATCGCCATCGGCTTGAAATAGTTTCGGCGGAACGGATCGCGGACGAGCTGAACAAAATAATTTTATCTGCCAAACCGTCAATCGGGTTCAGGCTTTTAGATGAAACCGGACTTCTGGAAATCGTTTTTCCTGAATTATATGCATTGAAAGGCGTGGAAGAGCATAAAGGTATCCGCCACAAGGACAACTTTCTCCACACCATCCGGGTGTTGGATAATATCTGCCAGAATACCGATGACCTTTGGTTAAGATGGGCCACTGTGCTTCATGATATTGCCAAACCGATGACCAAGCGTTTTGATACTGAATCGGGCTGGACCTTTCACGGCCACAATCACTTTGGAGCCCGCATGGTTTCTGAGATTTTCAGGCGGATGAAACTTCCGATGAATGAAAAGATGAAATTTGTGGAAAAGATGGTCAATCTGCATATGCGGCCGATCGTTCTGTCACAGGAAATCGTTTCAGATTCTGCGGTGAGAAGGCTATTGTTTGAAGCTGGTGATGATATCGATGCCCTGATGACTTTGTGTGAAGCTGACATTACTTCAGGAATCCGGGATAAAGTGGAGCGATATTTGAAAAATTTTCAGCTGGTACGGCAAAAACTCCTGGAAATAGAGGAAAAGGACCGTGTGAGGAACTGGCAACCTCCGATCAGCGGTGAAGAGATCATGCAGGCTTTTGGAATTGAGCCCAGCAAGCAAGTGGGAGATATCAAAAATACGATCAAGGATGCCATATTGGATGGCATAATCCATAATGACCGGCAGGAAGCCTGGGCATTGATGATTGATTCTGGCATAAGACTGGGACTGAATCCATTACCCGGATTTGAGAATCCATTACCTGAAAAAATAAAAAATCATGAAGACTGATTTTAAGCCGGGCACGATGATTTATCCGGTACCGGCAGTACTCGTAAGCTGTGGTGAAACGGAAAGTGAATACAACCTGGTTACCATCGCCTGGACTGGTACTATTTGTACTAATCCACCCATGTGCTATATATCCGTAAGGCCCGAAAGACACTCTTATCTGATCATCAAACGCACCGGGGAATTTGTTATTAACTTGACTACCATCGAGATGACCAAAAAGGTTGATTGGTGCGGAGTAAGATCAGGAAGAGATTTCAATAAATTTAAGGAGATGAACCTCACGACCGGTCCCTCGAAATTAATCAGTGCCCCGATCGTTATGGAATCCCCGGTTAATATTGAATGTCGGGTTTTTGATATCAAGGAACTCGGAACCCATCACATGTTTCTGGCTGAAGTAGTGAATATCCAGGTAAATGAAAACCTCATAAACTCAAATAGCGGCAAACTGAATATACTGGATTCCGGCCTGATTGCCTACGTTCACGGCAACTATTGCGTGATGGGGAAACGGATAGGGACCTTTGGTTACAGCGTTGCACGGAAATAAAAGAATGGCACGCGGATCTTTTTAAATAAATCCGCGAAAATCCGCGCTGCGGAGCATCCGCGTCATCCGCGTGCCAATCCTAACTTATCTTAATCCAATTACTTTCTGTAGTGTATATCCAGGTAAACCGGGAGATGATCGGAGTAGCCACCCTGGTAAAAGTTTCCTAAATAGGTACGCACAGGGCGCTCCCCCATATTTTCTTTATCCGGTTCCAATAGGTATTTAGACTGAAAGACGTGAAGATCGGTTGGTCTTGAATAAAGAATTCGGGCTGTATCGAGGATCGAGCCGGACACCACCATGTGATCAAGGAGATTCCAGGCACCCTTGATTTATAGGTGCCCTGCGGCGATGATTTCTTCAACCCCTGTGTCAGATCATACAGCTTGCCGGGGTAAGGCTTTTCGTATGACAATAAGGCATTTAGTCCGGATACGACACTCAGATCCATCGGTTCATCATTGAAATCGCCGGTAATCAGAATTTGTACTGATGGGCTTTTTCTCAGAATGGAGTCGACCCTGAACCGTACTGCTTCTGCTACCCAAACCCTCAGTGGCCGGCTTTGGATTTCTCCGGAAGAACGTGATGGCCAGTGATTAACAAAGATATGCAGAGTGTCCTTGCCTCCCAGGATTCCATGCGCATAAAGAATTTCACGGGTACGCACGGCGGTATCGAACGGAAACCGGATCGCGAAAAAATGAGAATCGATCAATTGAAAATATCTCGACCGGTACAGCAGGGCCACATCGATACCGCGCGAATCCGGAGATTCATGGTGGATAATCTTGTAATCCAATCCGTTCAATGCCGTTTTAGTAATCAGGTCGTCAACTGTTTTGCGGTTCTCCACCTCGCATAATCCAACCAAAACCGGTAGAGTGTCTTTTCCCAGGTCCTTGATCACCTTAGCGATATGATCTAATTTATCCTGATATCTTTCCTCCGTCCATTTCTTTGGGCTGCCCGGCAGGAATTCTTCATCATTGGTCAGGGGATCATCGATGGCATCAAAAAGGTTCTCCGTATTGTAGAACATCACCCGGAAATGCGGATTGGTATCGTTCACCCCGGAAGGTTTCTCTTTCTCGCAGGATCCGGCCAGCAGCAGCGAAATGAATGCTAAAAAACCAAGATATTTCATATTCGAACTTATTATTTTCGTGATACGTAACGCGTGACGCGTGAAACGAACCCCCCTTCCGTCAAAGCCCCAGAATGAAGTCTGGGGTTAGTGATGAGCTCCTTCATTCCCTTGTACCTTACTTGCGCCCTGAGCCTTGAGCCTTGTGCCCTTATTTATCTTGCCGTTCGTATGCGCCGATATCAGGTCCGGCGTCGGACAACCTGCTGATTCCGATCAGATCGAGCGGAAACAATTTCGAAAAGACCGGGTTTGCGCGGTCTTTTGCGGGTGAGAGTGTATCCAGGCGATAATCCCGAACAGTGAAAGTGAGTGAATCAAACCGGGGATAAAGGTTTTTTACCACATCGATCCATTTTGATTCATCGCTGGTATTCATGGTATCAATAGTTACCAGGCAGTGATCAAAGATATAATTGAACTGTCCCGGAACGGGTTTTTTATTGATGGTATTGATAAATTCAATTTCCATTGGCCTGCTGCCGGTTATTATACAATTGGCAAACAGTGCATTATATAGATTATACACATAGGCGGTACCCTCATAAACAAAGAAGTTATTCAACATGAGGGCAGGTTCTGTCCGGTTGCCAACACCGAAATTACTATTATTCGAAATGGTACAGTGGTAGAATTCATAGGATCCTCCGAGAGTAAGCGCCACACACCACGATCCGCAATTGGCAATCAGGCAGTTGCTTGCCAGGATAGTTGAGCTTTGTGCGTAAATACCTGCCACCGACATGTTCTCGATCCTTGTATCGGAAATGGTGAGTGTCGGCTTGGATGGATTGGCGAGTGTATCAGCCTGAATGCCCTTCATGGCATTTTTAATGACGGCATAGCGAATCATATTATCCTTGCTGCCATTCAGAAAATGAATTCCGCCGAGTATATAGACCGATCCGTTTTCATATTCCATCCAACTCCCCCATTGCCCGGGATATTCATCATATTGATGCTCCAGTCGATCCCCCAAAAAGCTCACGGGTTCTTCGAGTGTACCATTAACGAGAAGGGTTCCTTTAACCAGCATGCTCGATCGTTTATGAAAATGAATGCGGGTTCCCGGTTCGATGGTAAGGGTTTGCAGGCTGTCCACAAGCATCGAATTATAAACCAGATAAGGCTTATCGTTGATCCATGTTTGTGTTTTAAGAATTTCACCGTTCACCAGGTGCACATCTTGTCCGAACGCAATCAGATCCACATCCTGTGTGTTCCCATTGGTCTGAAAAACCACGGAATCCTGAACCACCATCGGATTATTCTGATTGGTGGGATTCAGAGTCACTTCCACAAAGATGTACATGCTATCCTTAGCCAGGATTTCGATTTTCTCCAGTTCATTGGTCAGTTTTCCATTGATATTCAGGCGGAATCTCGAGCCCTGGTTCCCGGCAAGAATAATCCGGTCGATCGTAATGGGCTGAGCATGTTTATTATAAACTCTGAAATTTTTTGTAGTAGATCCTATGGTGGTAAATATGGTATCAAACAGCACGGTATCAGTTGAGAACTCGAGCTTTGCATCCGGATTCACGATCGGGTCGTTCTTTCGGCAGGAAAAAAACAGCACCAGCAAAAGAGTGCCGGTAAAGATTAAATATTTAAACTTCATGAGATAAAAATTCCGGGTTCGGTGATATAACGGGACTTGATCTGTTTTATGATAGGCAAAGTTAGTTTTTAACGCATCTCACTGAAAAACTGTAACCCTTGTCATACCAATCACGGCCTATCTGGGACTTGTCCTTATGAAGTGCTCTGTATATTGCTTTGCCACTGGTATTTCCGTTAGAAGTCCAAAATCCGGCATGTGAATTGATACCTCCGAATACTCCTCCGGGTGTACGATAACCACCCGGACGGGCAGTGAAACCGGTAATATTCGTGGCACCTGTGTTTGGTGATTGCCAGTATAAGGTTCCTTCGTCTTTCAGCATTCCACCTTCATTGAGTCCGCGGTACCATTCCAATAATGAGGTACTGGCATCCATACCCAGAACAACTTCGAGCTGCCGCCATTGGAGGTCGGACGGAAGATGCCAACCCGTTGGGCAGGCTGATATAGCAGTATTCCAATCATATAGCCTGCCATATATCGAAACATTCTCACTGCTGTTGTCGTAGGAATAGCTTCCTGGCGTTGAATAATTCAGGTTTTCCGCCATCCAGACCTGGTTTCCGATTTTGACTGCCTGATAGGTTTTTCCATCCCGCGGATCAAACATATCCAGATTCGAAATGAAAGCAATAATAACCAGATCGGAGTTTTCGGTGCAAGCACTGGTGAATGACCATTTGAGGATGTAAATCTGCCCCGGAATTCCGGTAAACCGTGATCCGGGACTATTAACATCTTCCAAACCTCCACCCTGGCCCAAAACAATCGACCAGGTTCCTGTCATCCCTATCCCTGGGGTATTACCCTGAAGAAAGGTAGTGACATAGCCGTCGGATATCCTGACATCCGGGCCTGCATCTGCGCTGATTGAAACCTGGTTCAAAACCACTTTTACCTCATCAAATGAGGAACTGCAGGCAGTTGAAACAGTCCATCTCAAAACATAGGAATGGCAAAGGATTCCGGTAAAAATCGCATGCGGGTCACCGGCATCCGAGAAACTGCCCGTTCCACCGGAAATAATTGACCAAAACCCTGATCCGTTCACTGGTGGAGTCGCATTTAATTGAGTATAAATTGATCCGTCGGAGAGATTTTGGTCTACTCCTGCATTGGATATGGATGGCAAATCCGTGAAACTTACGTTCATCTGATCAGATGAATTATGGCATAAAGTACTGATAGTCCATTTGAGTGTATAGGTCTGACAGGGTTCTCCTGAAAAATGGCTCTGCGGATCGTGGGTATCCTCAATCACACCCCCTGTGCCCGTGACAATTGACCATGTACCTGTACCCTGAGAGGCAACATTGGCCTGGAGGATGACGGATCTTAAAGGCCCGTTGTCACTCAGATCCGATCCGGCATTGGCAGGAGTGGGAATATGGTCGAAATTAATGTTTACCTCATCGGATTTATAAGAACACGGTGTGGCCAAAGTCCAACGAAGAATGTATGACTGACACAACTGTCCGGAGAACACAGCCTTCGGGTCATTGACGCTGGTGAATTGACCATTCTGTCCACTAATGACTGTCCAGGTTCCGGAACCAGCAGCGGGACTGTTAGCCGCAAGCGTGGCAGTCATGCGTCCGTCAGTAAATTTCTGATCAGGCCCGGCATTGGGATTAATCAAAAATGGATCGAATCGGATCTCAACCGTATCTGAGGATGTTGCGCATGGGGTTGAAACACTCCAGATTAGGTTATAGGTGTTACAGGGTTGTCCGGTAAAGGTGGCATTCGGCAGCGTTGCATCATTAAAAGATCCCGAACTTCCGGATGAAATTCTCCAGCGACCGGTACCATCAGCGGGTGTGACTGCTTGTAGGACCATGGAGGTGCGGCCGTCGGTAATTAATTGGTTACCACCGGCATTAGCCTTACTTGGCTGATATGAAAAACTGATCGTTACTTCATCGGAAAGCTGGCTGGCTCCGTTGCTTACTGTCCAGCGGAGGGTATAGGTTTGACAGGAAAGACCGGTGAGCGTGGCTATTGGATTATGAATATCCGAAATCTGTCCACCGGCGCCTGAAATGATTGTCCAGGTGCCCTGAAAATAAGTTGAAACTTCTGCCTCCAAAACATAGCTGGTTCTTGAATCTGTAAATGTGGTATCCTTACCGGCATGTGAAGTCAGACTACCAAGAAGCCTGATCGGCACTGAAATGATGTAGGGTTCTCCTTTGTTATCAATCGCCTTAATTTCAACCAGGTAGTCACCCTGGGCCATTCCGGCTGTTTGCCAGGCAAATTCATAGGGAGCTGTATCATCAATATAGGCAGGCAAATTGGGTGCCGTAAAAACCACATGAGTTACAGAACCATCAACATCATAGGCAATTACCTGAAAGTTAACAACCTGACCGGTATTAAAAACGGCATTGTCAGCAGGAAGAGTTTTCTCAACATAGGGGGGCTTATTGGGAAGAATATACTCGCAACCTCCATTGATCAGGATCAGGAATGCCGGAAAAATAATCAGTTTGATGCACAGGATTGACACTCGCGATTTTACCATTCTCATAGATATACCTTGCCTTTATAGCATAAAATTAACGCATCTTCACTGAAAAAATGTTGCATTGCCTGATTTTTCTAATTTTGTTAACAACTACAAGCATTCCGAAAAATGAAAAACCTGATAATTATGGCGGTTTTAGTGGCATCTATTGCAAATCAATCCTGCCATAGGGCGGAAAATGCCGATTTCATTGTTAAAAACTCGGTAGTATATTCCGTCGATAGCAATTTCCGGATTGCAGAGAGTTTTGCAGCAAAAGACGGGAAATTTCTTGCGGTCGGAACCAATCAGGAAATCGAGAAAGCGTACCAGTCGGAAAAGATTTATGATCTGGGTGGGAAACCTGTTTATCCGGGGTTTTATGATGCCCATTGTCATTTTGCAGGCTATGCCGGGAACCTCCGGAAAGCGGATCTGACTGGAACTACCAGTTTTACAGAGATTTGCGATCGTTTGGTGGAAAATCAGAAGACAAATCCATCCATCTGGGTGCAAGGCCGCGGATGGGATCAGAATGACTGGCCCGTAAAAAAGTTTCCCGATCGCTCGGAGCTGGATAAGATCTTTCCGGAAAAACCGGTTTATCTGACCCGGATCGACGGTCACGCTGCCGTTGTTAATACTTCAGCCTTGAAACTGGCAGGAGTTGATCAAAACACGTTGATCAAAGGGGGAGAAATAATCAAAGAAAACGGCAGAGTCACCGGTGTTTTGGTGGATAATGCCATGGATCTGGTGGCCAGGTTAATACCCGAAATGGTGGAGTCGGAAGAAGCGAAGGCTCTTTTACAGGCACAGAAGAACTGTTTTGGTGTCGGACTAACCACCGTTGCAGATGCAGGACTCGGCACGGGTATGGTTAAGCTGATGGACAAACTGCAAAAAGAAGGCAAGTTAAAAATGAGGGTTTACGCGATGCTGGCTCCTACTCAGGAGAACCTGAAAGAATTCGTATCCAAAGGGATATATAAAACCGACCGGTTAAATGTACGATCAGTGAAATTATATGCTGATGGCGCACTGGGCTCTCGCGGAGCTTTAATGCTGGAGCCCTATGCCGATGCACCTGAAAAATCGGGTCTGCAGGTTAATGAAACCGGATATCTGAAGGACCTCTGCCAGAAATGTCTTGATGCCGGTTTCCAGGCAAACACGCATTGCATCGGAGACAGCGCTAACCGTTTGATGCTTACTATTTATAAAGATATTCTGAAAACGAAAAACGACCGACGCTGGCGGATTGAGCATGCTCAGATCATCAATTTTAATGATTTCCGTCTTTTTGGGGAATATAATATTATTCCTTCGGTTCAAACCTCGCATGCCACTTCTGATATGTATTGGGCTGAGGATCGTGTCGGGCCGGTCCGTATTAAAGGCGCCTATGCCTATAAACAGTTGATGGAGCAAAATGGATGGATACCGAACGGATCCGATTTTCCGGTTGAAAGGATCAATCCGTTATTCGGATTTTTTGCCGGATTTGCCCGGATGGACCAATCCGGATTTCCTGCTGGCGGCTGGATGATGGAAAATGCATTATCGCGGGAGGAATGCCTGAAGGCAATGACCATCTGGGCTGCAAAATCGTGCTTTGAAGAAAATGAACGGGGAAGTATCGAGCCTGGCAAGATGGCAGATTTTGTTGTACTGGAAGAAGATATTATGAAAATTGAACCGCTTAAAGTACCAAAGATCAGAGTATTGGAAACGTGGATTGGTGGAGAAAAGGTTTTTTCGACTGCGGAAACACACAAACCATGAAAACGATCAAAACAATCGTGTGTTTTTGCTTACTCTTTTTGATGGGATTTATGGCACCGAAAGATCCCGAAGGATTTAAGATTTCGATGTTTGATGAACTGGCACCGATTTATCCCGATGCAAAAATCGAAAAAGCCGTTACCTCATATACCATTGATGTTGCGCGGGGAAGCATTGCCGGGGTGGATATTTTAATGACCGGTTTGATTCCGCTGGAGCCCATCCGGTTCGCTATTACCGGGAAAGGGATTATAGATAAATTCTATGCAATCTGGTACTTCCTGATTGATGTTCCGGTAACCGAAAACACTGGTCTCGCTGGCTGGACCGAGAAGTTCAACGGCCAAACCAACCCTTATGTCATCCGCAGGGCTCCGTTCCGCATCTATGAAGCCATGGATCCTGTTCAAACCGGGTATATTCCGGCAACATCAACCCAGGCCTTGCGGATGGAAATTCCGATAGGAAAAGATTTTCCCACAGGTAAACAATTGTTTACCATATATATCAGCTCAAAAGGACAGGTAAAAAAACTGGCCTTTACCGTTAACGTGTATCCCGTAGAAATTCCACCGGTGAACCAGTCGCATCTCAATTATGTCAACTGGCTCAATTTGGGCAATATCTGCAACGACCATAATGTTGAAATCTGGTCGGAACCGTTCTGGGGCATGCTCCGGAAATATGCCCAACTCATGGCCAGGGGCCGTCAGAATACATTTTGGTTTATCTGGAGCGATTTTTTCAAATTCAAGCCGGATGGCAGCGTCGCTGAATTTTACGAGCAACGGCTTGATCGATATATTGATACATTTTTATCAGAAGGGCTGACCACCATTCAGGGCGCACCATTTGCCCGTCGCCGCGACTGGTCGTCGGATGCTTTCCTGGTTGCCGTACCAACCTCAGATGGCAGAGAGATACTGGCTGTTTCAGAAGAGGGTCAGAAAATTATCCGGTCGATGGCCGGGCCGATCATTGCCCTGATGAAAAAGAACGGTTGGGAATTCAGGTGGTATCAGGGTGTTTTTGATGAACCGACCGATGAATATGTTGATCGGTACAAAACCACGGTGGCATTATTGAAATCGATGAAACCCGATCTCAGGATACTTGAAGCCACCATGACCATTAGCCTCTCCGGCATCATAGACTGCTGGTGCCCGCAAGTTCAGGAATATCAGAAAAACGCTGCCTTTTTTGAAGAACGGAAAGCGGCCGGTGATGCGGTTTGGGTATATACCTGCCTGGCTCCGGGCGGTCCCTGGATCAACCGCCTGGTTGATCAGGAGCGCCTCCGGCAAGTGTATGTTGGTTGGGCATGTGCCAAATATGACCTCCAGGGATTCCTCCACTGGGGATTTAACATGCACGGCGGCAAACCTTTTGAAGAGCTGGTAAGGATATATGGCGGTCCCACTAATTATTTGCCGGCCGGTGATTCACACATCGTTTACCCCGGAAGGAAGGGACCCATTTCGAGTCAGCGTTTTGAAGCTCACCGTATCGGTATGGAAGATTACGAATTGCTCTATTTGCTCAAAAAACAAAATCCGGATCTGGCCGCCAAATTGATTAACAACCTGTTCCAGGCATTTGATCAGTATGATAAGGATATCCGGGATTACCGGAGCGTGAAACAGGAATTACTCAGTGCATTAACCGGATCGACCATCTGATTATGAACCCAAACCAATTTTCACCTGATTACCGGAATATTCTTGATGTATTAAGCAACCGCAGGCCGGTTCGCCTGCCGCTGTATGAGCATGCAATCGATCCACCGTTTATCCGAAAGGTGATCGGTAAGGATTTAGCCATAGAGGGAAACAGTGCGCTGGGGTTTGGTTTGGGATCGGGGAACTCCATTGCGGGATACATACCGGTCGACGGATTTGCGGCAATGATTGACGCCGCGAAGAAAATACGTGAGGTACCTCCCCCTGGCCCCCTCCTTAGGAAGGAAGGGGTAGCTCCGAGGCAAAGGACGTGAGCACGTAGAGACACCTATTTGCGTCTCTACAAATGGTAAAACATGAAAACATGAAACAAATAACTAATCGTTGTTGGCTGGTAATCAGCATTTTATTTTATGTGTTTTCGGGAATTCAGGGGCAGGAAAGCCTGATATTGATTTGGGCATCAACACTTTCGTTACCCGTAAGTTTCGCTCCAACATTGGTTGGCAGCACAGTTCTATACAGGCCGCATATCTCGGTTTGGCTAACGAAGCCTCCAATCCGCCTTGCTGGTGCATAGGTAAACATCAAATTCATCATTTTTATGGCACCGAATGCGCCATAAATCCTGCATTATCCAGAGAAGGGTTAGATTGATTTAATTATTTTCCCGGCCGTTTAACCCTTATCGGATCTTTGGGCTGGGATTTCAGATTAACCTCCTGTGTTTTGAGCAGTTCCATTGCAACCTGAACCGCTTTTTCCAGCTGAGGGTCGTGACCCTGGACGACAAGTGCCGGGGTTTCTTCCACTTCAAAGTCGGGAGCCACACCTTTGTTTTCCACATCCCATTCACCGTCGAGATTATAAAAACCACCCCTAGGTGCGGTTATCGCGCCATTATCGATCAGGTTCGGTACATCCCAGATCCCGACCAGGCCTCCCCATGTGCGTGTGCCAACCAGCGGCCCCAGTTTCATAGCCCGGAAGGAATAGGGCAGATAATCGCCGCCGGAACCTGCCATCTCATTAATGATCATAACTTTAGGCCCCCATATACCTGCATCGGGGGCCGTAAACGGCTGCTTGTCCCCCACTGGATTATTGAAGTATCCGATCTGCTGACGCGAAAGGAATTCGGTGAAATAATCGGCTATGGATCCACCCTGGTTATATCGCTCATCGATTACGATTCCCTTCTTATCTTTTTGGGCAATCACATAGCGGTTGAAATTGCGATAACCCGCATTACTGGTATTGGGCAGCCAAACATAAGCCAGTTTGCCCCCGGAGAGTTCATTCACCTTTCGGCGGTTATTCTCCACCCAATCATTCTGGCGTAGCCTGCTCTCGCTGACAACGGGAATCACGGTGATGTCCCTGGCACCCTTAAGGTCAGGGACGGTATTAACTTTTAGAATTGTTTGTTTTCCGGCCGTCTGGTCAAACAAGGAAAAAATATTCAGATTTCCGGTAAGTGGCAGGCCATTGACGGCCAGCAGATAGTCGCCCGGTTTGACATTCAATCCTGGACCCCTGAGGGGTGCTTTAATATCGGAGTTCCAGCTTTCTCCGTTGAATATCTTTTTAAATCTGTAAAAACCGTTAACAATCTCGTAGTCAGCGCCAAGCAGTCCAACCGGCACGTGTGTGACTGCAGGAAAATCTCCGCCACCCACAAAAGAATGGCCAACTGAAATTTCCCCTCCGAGAATATCAAGCAAATAATTAAAATCATCACGGTGACGCACGCTCTCGACCCATGGCGAGTAAGTTTTCCAGAGCCAGTCGAGGTCGGCACCATGAACATTGCGAACGTAAAAATAATCACGCTGATACCGCCAGGCTTCACGGAACATCTGCCTGTATTCCGCCACCGGGTCAATATTCATCTGGAAATCAGCAATATTGAGAGCCTTAGTGTCAGGTTTCAGTTCGGCTCCCGCATCCACAATATAGCTTTGTCCGGATAGAATGACGTATAGCATTTTCTTGCCGTTGGCTGATGGAGAAAAGTAGTTGATTCCCGAGGCCAATTTGGTAGATTTTCGCTCTTTCAGAGAATATTTTGATACTGATACACCAGGCTCAGTCATCGATCCCTCACTGTAAAATAAAATTCCTTCCTCTCCAGCTTCCAGACTGGTATAGATTTTCGCAGGTATATCCAGTGCGATGATCCTGTCCGCCAAACCCTCAAAATCAATCTTTACATCCTTAACTTTCTTAACATCCTTAACGTCCTTAACTCCCTTAACGTCCTTAACTCCCTTAACGTCCTTAACTCCCTTAACGCTATCCTGCGGTTTCTCTTCGTCGCTCTCCGGCGCCAGCGGATTGGCGGAATCTTTTGAAAGAACAGCGAGATACACCGAATAGGTCTGGGGCCGTTCGTAGGATGACATATCCAGCCAACCGATATTTAGGCCGTAATCCACGCTGGCCAGAAAATAAAGGTATTTGCCGCTTTTGTCCCAGGTCGGTGCATTGCTGTAAGATAATCCGTCGGTGACCATGAAAGATTTCTTCTGGTCCATTGACCAGACAAAAATGGCAGCGAACTCATTCGGAAGCCGTTTTGAGTAGGCTATCCATTTGGAATCGGGCGACCAGGCAGGGTAAATGATTCTTTGCGGGTGTGCAAATCCTTCGTTATCAATTACCTGAACCTTTTCTGTTGCGATCTCCATGACATAAAGTGTGCGGCCGGCATCGGCAAAGCTCAGGTATTTTGAGTCGGGCGACCATTCGGGTGTATAATAAAAGGTTGGATGATCCAATTTGATCTTTTTGCTGATTTTTCCATATTGGTCAGCCAAAATCAGCTGATATTCACCGGATTCATCAGAGAACCAGGCGATAGTTTTACCATCGGGTGACCACGAAGGATCGCGGTCGGCAACACCCTGGGAATTGCTCAGGTTGCGCACATCGCCTTTTTCGGCCGGGGCGGTAAAGATATCACCGCGGGCGGCAAAGACAGCGCGTGAACCGGTTGGAGAAATCCCGGTAGCATTAATATAGCTCTGAACCTTAACCCAATGCGGGCGCATCCAGGGGAAATCTCCGTTTATTGTAATATGCAATTGAACCGGCTGACCGCCAATGGCATCGAGGGTAAACAGATATCCGCCATTTTCAAAAATCAGTTTGCCAGATCCGCCTTCGAGGTTCTTGGAGTCAAATTCCTTAAAAAACGTTTCCTGTTTTACCTGACGGGTATTAGTATCGTATGACCAGACATTCATCGCAAAATCGCGGTCGGAGAGGAAGAAAACCTTGTTTCCCAGCCAAACCGGATCCTTGTCGTTGCTGTTTTCGAATGGGACCTTCTCCACCTCGAGAGATGTCAGGTCGATAATTCTGATGGGATTGTTCTGTCCGCCCCGGTAATTGCGGAACTCATTTTCCCATGGGTATATCATCTGATAAGCGAACCGCTTGCCACCAGCTGAAAATTTAGCATTGATTCCGCGCGGTACGATAAACTTTTCAGGTACTCCACCATTTGCAGCGACGGTCCAGAAATTGTTGGGCAAAGCATAGGGAGCGTTCTGCCGTCCGGATGTGAACAAGATTTTACTGCCGTCATTGGTCCAGCCCACCGCCAAGTCGGGTCCCGGGTGCCAGGTAAGCCTAACCGGTGTACCGCCCTCAATCGGAAGGGTGTAAACATCGGTATTGCCGTCATATTCGGCCGTGAATGCGATGGATTTGCCATCCGGCGAGAAATTCGGATCGGTCTCCACACCCGGGAAAGTGGTTAGCCGGGAGGGATTGGAACCATCAATATTGGCGATCCAGATATCTCCGGCATAAACAAAGGCAATATGATCGCGGCTGATTGCCGGATTACGGAGCAGGCGGGTTTCCTGAGAAATGGAAATCTGACTGATAAAAGCGAGAAAAAGAACTGCAAATGATTTCATATGAGAAGTTTTAGATTCAGAAAGAAGCAGACTGAAAGGTAATCATGTTTTACAAATAGACGTCTAAATGTAAAACACGTTTGCAAGAATGCCAAAAAACCTTGTGCCCCAATATTTTTATCTTTATCACCA
>QYQM01000048.1 GCA_007280905.1 Porphyromonadaceae bacterium
TATTCTCGGTAAAGTGGTGGAAGAGTTTGGTTTTGCATCCGTTGAAGTGGAGAAAATGGCCAAATTGCCAGTCAGAAACCTCGACGACAAAGGCGCACTGCCGGAGTTGAAAATCCAGCAAGGATATAATCCGTTTGAACAGTTCAGCACGTAATTTTTCCCAACTTTGTAAAGTTGACAACTCTTTTGAATGTTATGAAGTTTTTTCAGGATTTAAAGCGCCAGGATCATAAACCCGGTTTCGGAGGCCTCGAAATATTCAAATATATCGGTCCGGGCCTCCTGGTTACCGTTGGATTTATCGATCCGGGGAACTGGGCTTCGAATCTGGCTGCCGGAGCTGGCTATGGATACACATTATTATGGATGGTAACCCTCTCAACCATTATGCTCATCATCCTGCAGCACAATGTCGCCCATCTGGGTATTGCTACCGGACTGTGTCTTTCTGAGGCCGCTGCCACTTACCTGAAACCCCGTTATTCAAAGATGATCCTCGGATCCGCCATGCTGGCGTCAGTTTCCACCTCCCTGGCTGAAATCCTCGGCGGAGCCATCGCCCTCAACATGCTTTTCCATATTCCCATAAAGGCCGGAGCCCTGATGGTGCTTGCATTTGTAATCATTATGCTCCTTTCCAACTCATACCGGCTCATCGAAAAATGGATCATTGCATTTGTCTCAATTATCGGGCTTTCATTTATTTATGAGCTGAGCCTGGTGCAAATCGATTGGGGACAAGCCACTATGGCCTGGATTACCCCATCCTTCCCTAAAGGTTCAATGATCATCATTATGAGCGTTTTGGGTGCAGTAGTCATGCCACATAACCTGTTCCTCCATTCCGAAGTGATACAGAGCCGGCAATGGAATCTGAAAGACGACAAAATCATCAAGAAACAGCTTGATTTCGAACTTTTTGATACACTTTTCTCTATGATCGTGGGCTGGGCAATCAACAGTGCAATGATCCTGCTCGCAGCTGCCACATTCTTCAAAACAAAAACACCTGTTACCGAATTGCAACAGGCCCATCAGATTCTGGAACCATTACTGGGCGGACAGGCAGCTGTAGTTTTTGCAATAGCACTGCTTTTTGCCGGAATTGCGTCTACAATTACTTCAGGTATGGCCGCCGGATCCATCTTTGCCGGGATTTATAAAGAGCCTTATGATATCAAGGATAACCATTCTAAATTGGGTGTCATTATCTCATTATTGATCGCAACCGGCATCATCTTTCTGATTTCCAATCCATTCAATGGCCTGATTTTTTCACAGATGCTCCTTAGTATGCAGCTGCCTATTACTATCTTTTTACAGGTTTATTTAACCTCCTCTGAAAAGGTGATGGGAAAATACAAAAATACTCCATTAACCAGGTTCACCCTTTACACAGTTGGTGCAATTGTAACGGCTTTAAACATTGGACTTCTGGTAAGTTTTCTTTTCTGATAAAGCAAATCATACCTCTTCATTCAGGTGCAATGCATGCAAAAAGCGATGCGCTATAGGAGCAAAAAAAACTGCAATGGTTGTTAAAAAAGCTATTCCACTGAAAAGCGCATAAAAAGAAGCGAATAATTTACCCTCATTGTCTGGCATCACTGAAACAGGACCCATTCCGGTGAGAATCATGCAGGCATTATAAAACCCGTCGATCCAACTTAAATGACCAAGAAATTTATACCCAATGGTTCCTACCCCGACAGAAAAGACAATTAGGGCTAAGGCATACAGCGCAAACCTTATGACCCTTTTTAAGAACTGATCGAATGGCAACAATCTGTTGCGGTGATTCTCAAACTTCAAATGTTTTGTTTTCATATTCCAAATGTAACAGATTTGGTTTTGTTAAAATTAGTTGTTTTCCCTGCACTTATCCGCCGGAATTGGAACTTGGGCTTTAAATGTTATTTTTATCTTATAAACACATTAACTCCCTTAGCAATGTCAATAAAAGGAACTAAAACCGAAAAAAACCTGCTGAAAGCATTCGCAGGTGAATCCCAGGCAAGAAATCGGTACGAGTTTTTTGCCAAAGCCGCTCGTAAGGAAGGTTTTGAACAAATTGCCGCTCTCTTTGAAGAAACTGCCGGAAACGAACAGTCCCATGCAAAGCGATTCTTTAAATTCCTGGAAGGAGGCGCAGTTGAGATTACAGTCATGTATCCGGCCGGCATCATCGGAACTACCGCTGAAAACCTGAAAGCTTCAGCCATGGGTGAACATGAAGAACAGACCGAATTGTACCCTGAATTTGAGCGCGTTGCCCGTGAGGAAGGGTTTAATGAGGTTGCCAATGCCTTTAAATTGATTGCCAAAGTTGAAGCTGAACATGAACGACGGTTCAGGAAACTTTTAGAGAATATGGAGACCGGAAAAGTATTTGAACGCGAAGAAATAGTGCGCTGGAAATGCCGCAAGTGCGGTTACGTTCATGAAGGAACTAAACCTTTGGAAAATTGTCCGGCCTGCCAGCATCCAAAAAGCTATTTTGAACTGAAAGAATCTAATTACTAATCGATTAAACGATTCCATAGATAAATAATCTCAATGAAAATCCTCCTTACCGGTGCAACCGGGTATATCGGAAGAAGACTATTACCAGCTCTGCTTGAAAATGGCCATGAAGTCATTTGCTGTGTCAGGGCTGGCAACCGGTTTCTGGCAGAATTCCGGCACCCGAATTTGAGTACCATAGAGGTGGATTTTCTGAAGACAGACGATACTTCAAAATTGCCGATTGACATTGATGTTGCCTATTTCTTGATGCACTCGATGAATGTATCTACCAAGAACTTCGAAAATCTGGAAAAATGCATTGCGATCAATTTCGTCCAATATATCAATAAAACCCTGGCTAAACAGATCATCTATTTAAGCGGACTGGTTCCTTCATCTGGTGAGATGTCTTCACATCTCCGATCCAGATGGGAGGTAGAAAAGATACTGGGACTCTGTAAAATACCCGCCACGATTTTGAGGGCCGGTATCGTTGTGGGCTCAGGAAGCGCATCTTTTGAGATTATTCGCGATCTATCGGAGAAACTTCCATTTATGATCGCACCTGGCTGGTTAAACAACCGCTGTCAACCCATCGCTATAAGAAATGTTATCCAGTATCTGATTGGTACCCTGGGAAACGTTGCCTGTTTTGGTAAAACCTATGATATCGGCGGGCCCGAAATATTGACATACAAGGAAATGTTATTAGGATACGCTAAAGTGAGAAACTTAAAGCGACGGATTATTACCTTTCCCTTGGTAACTTCCAGGCTTTCATCTTACTGGCTTTTCTTTATCACTACAACCTCCTATAAACTGGCGGCAAATCTGGTCGAAAGTATGAAGGCCGATCTAATCTGCAAGAATAATGATCTGGAAATTCTGCTTGGAATTGAGTCTATTTCTTACGATCAGGCTATCGTTATGGCTTTTGCAAAAATTGAACAAAACCTGGTTCTGTCAAGCTGGAAGGATGCCCTGAACGACCCTGCATTATTCAAACGAATGACCGGCTTTATCGAGGTGCCCAAATTCGGTACTTTTAGGAATGTGCAGATCGTAGAAATAGGATCTGATTCTAAAACAACCCTGGATAACCTCTGGGCTCTCGGTGGAGAAACCGGTTGGTACTATGCCGATTGGATCTGGCAAATTCGCGGATTTATCGACCGGCTGGTTGGAGGCGTGGGATTGCGGCGCGGCAGAACTCATCCGTGGCAGATACACTCCGGAGATGCTCTCGATTTCTGGCGGGTCCTGATCGCTGACAGAAGCAGCCGGCGGTTATTGCTCTTTGCTGAAATGAAAGTACCTGGTGAAGCCTGGTTGGAATTCAGCATCCAGGAAGGGAAAAATGGATTTGAATTGCACCAGACCGCCACATTCAGGCCCAGCGGTATTACTGGCCGCTTCTATTGGTATGTGCTCCTGCCCCTTCACGCCCAGATCTTTGTGAACATGGCTAAAAGGATTACCTGGAAAAAGGATACAATGCTATAACCGGGTCAAACCAACCAGGATATCGGAAAATCAAACAATTTAAAACAACCTCCACCCTATCGAACAATAAAATAGATGGTTACGCAGGTTGAAATCATTAAGCGATCGGATTGTCAAAAAACTATTTAGGCCAAACTCATAACCGATATCGAAAGTCAGCATCAATAAATCCAAACCGGCACCTATCTGAGCCGACCAGATTGCATTCTTAAAATCATCCCTGGTAACCTGCTCCGATTCGTTAACACCATTGATCGATAGGGTGTATTCTTTGCTCAATATATAAGATGCTACCGGCCCTCCCCAAATCCTGAACCTGATCAGTTTAAGATCAAGCACCTTAAAGCCAAGTAAAACAGGTATATCAATAGACTGAAGATTAACACTCTGGCTGATATTCAAATTTGGATTTAACGGATCAAAGGAAGTTTGAAGAGCCCCGCGCTTAATACTAAAATAGGCTTCGGGTTGAACATAAAACTTATGGAGGTAGACACTGAAAAAGACCCCCCCTTGAAAACCGCTCTTAAAATCTTTCATATATTCAGTATAATCGGTAGTCAAACGGTTGGAATTCCAACCTATCTTTGGACCAAAACTGATCAGTCCCTGAGCAAATATCGTTAAAGGAAGTATGCTCAGAACAACAGCTAAAATGATCTTTTTCATACTGGTAATAATTAGTTGAATATTAATCGACTACTGTCTCTCTGTTTGTTAATCCTGTGATCTGAAAACCAGCCCTGATACTTTGAAAAGGATAATCCCTGAAACCTCTCTCATATCCAAAAACCAAGGCTGCGTTCCCCGTTTTAATGCCTAAATCAATCCGATACACAACTGGTTCATCTCCATTATTCATATAACCTGAATACCCGCTTAATGATTGGTTCACGAAAAAGTCTTTGAAATCAAAGTCTATGCCAACACCAAATAGTAACGCATCATTTTGCGGATAATTATCCAGATATGTTTGCCAGGAATAAAAACCTAATTCAGCATACCATCTGACATGCCGGAAAAAACCGCGATCCTTTCCATAGGAATCACCGATCGATGCATCAAAGTAGTACCCCGGAGTATCAGTATGCCGAGCATATTCCCGACCCGTTCCACTGGCTGTTCTGCACGTCATGGAAACAGAAAAATCAGGTAAAAACGGATGATTCTTTAACACCTGAACGATTGTACCAAAATAAATATCGCCAAATGCATTCCCATTAACCGCGTTACCACTGATTGTACGCCGGATATGACTGACTGAAGAGTCCATACTGAAAAATTCAACCGGAACATACATAAACTCCAGGCCAATCCTGCCTTTCGCTATCGGAACAATCAGATGAGTTTTAAAATCATGCGTTTCATCTCCGGTCCCGTAATAATATTCATACAGACCAGACCAATAGAACTTTTCCGGAATTATTGCCTTATGAATCAACGGAACCGGTAAAGCATTCGGACCAAGAAATCCAGCTGAGGTAATCTGATACCTCGACCAATGTGTAACACCATCCCACTGCGTGTAGGGATCAGGCGGAATATATTTATTCTGGCCAAATAGCCCAACAGGTAATAAAAGAATGATCAGAACTAATTTTAATCCATTTCCCTTCATATTTTCTCTTTGGGGTAAAGGCCACAAAGATACCGCCTTCATCGTAATTTATGTATTTTTGACCTTATTTTAAAAATTATGCCTTCCAATATTCCACTTGCTGAACGGATGAGGCCTCAAAAACTTGAGGACTTTGTAGGCCAGGAACATTTGGTGGGAGAAAAATCCATTCTAAGAAATGTAATTTCATCAGGGTCGTTACCTTCAGTCATTCTTTGGGGTCCCCCAGGTGTTGGCAAAACCACTCTGGCCCGTATTATTGCGAATCACCTGAATCGCTCTTTCTACACACTGAGTGCAATCAATTCCGGGGTAAAAGATATCCGTGATGTGATTGATAAAGCTCAGAAATCCAGATTCTTTGATTCTCCTTCCCCCATCCTGTTCATAGATGAGATACACCGATTCAGTAAATCCCAGCAGGATTCCCTTCTTGCGGCTGTTGAACAGGGCATAGTGACACTGATTGGAGCCACTACCGAAAATCCTTCATTTGAGGTTATTTCCCCACTTCTGAGCCGGTGCCAGGTTTATGTATTAAAACCTCTTGAAAAATCCCATCTCGAAGAGCTTCTAAAACGATCTATATCGGAAGATTTCGACCTTCGAACCCGAAAAATTGAACTCCTCGAGACAGAAGCTCTTCTGCGCTTCTCAGGGGGTGATGCCAGGAAACTTTTTAATGTATTGGAATTGGTTGTACAGTCAACTCCTGCGGATCCGGTCATCCTGACCAACGACAGTGTTACACTGAGAATTCAGGAAAACATTGCCCTGTACGATAAAAATGGTGAACTTCATTATGACATCATTTCTGCCTTCATTAAATCACTAAGGGGTTCTGATCCCAACGCCGCAGTATATTGGCTTGCACGAATGATTGAGGGTGGAGAAAAACCCGAGTTTATCGCCCGTAGATTGTTGATTTTTTCTTCTGAAGATGTCGGCCTTGCCAACCCGAATGCTTTGCTCCTTGCGAATGCTTGCTTTGATGCAGTACATAAAATAGGATGGCCGGAAAGCCGGATAATCCTTTCTGAAGCAACTGTTTACCTGGCAACCTGTCCAAAAAGTAATTCAACTTATAAAGCCATGGGTATAGCCCAGGAATTAGTTGCTCAGTCCGGAGATCTCCCGGTACCACTGCATCTGAGAAATGCTCCAACGAAATTGATGAAGGAATTGGGTTACGGAAAAGAATATCAATATCCTCATGATCACAAGGATCGCTTCGTTGAAGATGACTACCTTCCCGAAAAAATCAAGGGAACGCAAATTTGGTCACCTGCCGAGAACCAAAGAGAACAGGAAATCCGTGAAAAAATGCGAAAACTTTGGGGTAATCGTTATGAATACTGATTCAGTTATCTAAATTTTAAATTATTATGGAAGGAACATTAATCCCCGATATTCCAATTTTGCCATTAAATTACAATAGTAGTTTCTTGCTCATCGCTGGTCCTTGCGTGGTCGAAAACAGGGATGTCGTTTTTGAAACTGCAACAATCCTAAAAGCGATAACCACCAAGTTGGATATTCCTTTGATTTTTAAGGCAAGTTACCGGAAAGCTAACCGAACCAGGAGTGATTCATTTAAAGGGATTGGCGATATACAAGCTTTGGAAATCCTATCGGATGTGCACACGCAACTTGGGATCCCGGTAATTACGGACGTTCATGAATCCTCCGAAGTCGACATGGCTGCGAAATATGTGGATGTACTTCAGATTCCAGCATTTCTCTGCAGACAAACCGATTTAATCAAGGCGGCTGCCAGAACAGGAAAACCCGTAAACCTTAAAAAAGGTCAGTTCCTGTCACCAGAATCCATGCGCTTTGGAATTGAGAAAATCCTCGAAACCGGAAACAATAAAATCTTACTCACTGAGAGAGGCTCCACTTTCGGTTATGGTGATCTGGTGATAGATTTCCGGTCGATCCCGATTATGAAGCAATGGAAATTCCCCGTTATTCTGGATATCACCCATAGCCTTCAACAACCTAATCAGCCCGGTGGGATCACAGGCGGTCAACCCGGCCTGATCGAAACCATTGCACGCGCCGGAATAGCAGCCGGGGTAAACGGTATATTCATGGAAACCCACCCGAATCCGGCAGCTGCATTATCCGATGGCGCCAATATGCTTCATCTTTCACAGGCCGAAAGACTTCTTTCTAACTTATTGGAAATCTATAAATTAATCCAAAGTTTGGACTCAATTGCGCTATAACTTTATGAAACGAACAAGGTGGCTGATTTTTATAATTTATGTAATATCTTTTCAATCGGGAATCGGACAAACAGTTAGTGATATACTTTCCAGGCATGAACTGGCCAGCGGGCTCAACTCCCGGCAAAAAATCAAAACCCTGACTTCGATCGGTAAAATAACTCAGATGGGCAACACCCTGCCAATCAGTATTATTCAGAAAAGACCAAACAAATATCGATTTGATGTGCATCTTGATGAAGGAAGGATAACGCAAGCTTATGACGGAATGTTTGGTTGGACCTTTAATCCCTTTGCAGGTGCTGATACATTGTTACTCGATGGTCCCGAACTGGCTCAGATCAGGGAATCGGCAGATTTCGATGGAATCCTGCATTCTTACCGTCAGAAAGGTTTTTCGATTCAACTTGCCGGAAAAGTAAAAGTCGGATCTCAGAATGCATACAAAATCCAAATTAAGAAACCTTCCGGTGAGGTAATGAACTTTTACCTGGATGTCAATACTTATCTGGTTATTAAATCTGATGTTGGCCTGCTGATCAATGGTATGCCCTATGTAGCTGAATCGGTTTTTGGAGATTACAGGAAAGTGGGAGGAATGATTCTGCCCTATTATATCCAAACCCGGAATGGTGCGATGCTTACCGAAATCCGTATTGATACTGTAAGGTTAAATGAAACCATGGAAGATTATTACTTCCAATGGAAGCATGCAAGATAAACCATATCAGGTTTTTAATATCGCATTTCGTTTCAGTATACTACGCAGCGGATTCACAATTCTTACCAGCAAACTTAACTCCTCTGTGATGATTTCCGCCTGGCCCGACATACCCTGATTAAAGACAAGTTCCCTATTATAAGTGGTTCTCAGACCATCAGGGAAACTGATCTGAACGCTGTAAAACTCCTGGTCGGCAACCATTGATATACTTTCGACTTTGCCTTGTAATGAACCATATTCCATGTAGGGATATTTATCAATCCTCACGATAACCTTCTGACCTGCCTTAACTTTACCTGCTCCACGTAATGGTAATAGTACTTTTCCAAGAACCGGACCAAGCTTACCGGAAATAATGGTCAGTACCCTGTCGCCCTGTTTAACATATTGGTTCTGACTCCAAACCCTGGTAAAAGTAATAGTACCATCAATCGGGGCAATAAATGCATAGTTCAGTTTCCAATTGGAAACCGTACCTGCCAATTGGTCAAAAGATTGTGTCAATAAATTGGATTTCTGATCCCTTACCTCGAGGTAATCCTTTTCTATACTGATAATTTCATGTTCCAGTTGATCAATTTGAATCTGTGTCTGGGATAAAGTACTTCTGGCGGATTCGAGATCATATTTGGCTTTCAGATAAATTGAAGTACCTGATTCAAATTCTTTCAAGGATATTGCATTTGAATCGCGCAAAGCAATCAACCGCTGATATTGCTTTTCCTGAATATCCATCTCCTCCGACTTGATCTGGCGCTGCCGGTATTGGCGGTCGTATAGTAATTTGTAATCTTTTTGCTGCTTCTTTAATGATACAATCCTTGCCTGATACGAGCCCTGTTGATTGAAATCATTAAGATCCTTGCGAGCTTTGCTGAAGCCTGCCAAAGAAGCCTGCCACTCTCCGAATTGATAATCTCTCTGAGGAAAGACTAGAAAACCGATGGAATCCGGATTAGCCAACTGATTATGGCAATGGACCATCAAACTATCAACTTCCAGTATGTCTGCGATCCGTGCGGAACTCTCCAAAACAGCCAGCAATTGCCCCTTTGTAACTGAACTCGTGTCACCAATGGTCAACAGCTCAATCCTCCCACTTTGCCTGGCATTCATAACAACAGGCGGATTCGAGGATGTAAGGGTCAACTGACTGGTTATCCGATCGGGATATTTAAACCAAATGGTTCCAACTATCAGGCCGATAAAGACGATGGCCAGGGTTAATGAGCCCCATCGGATGACCCAGGGCGGAACTACGCCCAGAATCTCCTGAATCTCTTCCTGGCGCAATTCTATGTTTGGATCACTAGTTTTCATGCTCCTAATTCCAATTGGTTTCGAACCAGATTATAGTAGGCCTTTCCAAGCTTAATCAATTGATCATGAGTACCCTGTTCTATCACCTTTCCTTTATCCAAAACGATTATCTGGTCAGCATTTTTAACCGTACTCAATCGATGCGCAACAACAATGACCGTTCTACCCATGAAAAATTTATTAAGATTTTCAAGAATAAATTTTTCATTATTAGCATCCAGTGAGTTAGTTGCTTCATCAAAAAAGATTATCCTTGGATCTTTGTAAATTGCTCTCGCAATTAATATCCGCTGCTTCTGGCCCTGACTCAAACCATGGCCTTCAGCACCCACCCGGGTGTTAAAGCCCAGCGGAAAACTCCTGATGAACTCCATTACATTCGCCATCAGCGCAGCTTCTGCAAGTTTACCAGTATCGATATTTTCATCACCCAAGGCAATATTTCTCGCAATGGTGTCGGAGAAAATATATCCATCCTGCATAACCACACCGCATTGACCCCGGTAAATCCTGCTATCTATCATTTCCAGGGCAACCTCTCCGAGTCTGATTTCGCCGGTTACGGGAGGATAGAATCCGAGCAAAAGCTTAATAAGAGTTGTTTTACCGCTGCCGCTAACTCCTACAATTGCAGTGGTTTTATTATCGGGAATCTGTATACTGATGTCATTTAATACCTTGGGAGAATTCGGGCCCTCATACTGAAAAACAAGATTATCAATCGAGTAGGTCAGTTTCTCAGGTAATGCATTGATCAGGTTATCTTTCCCGCTATTTTCTGAAGGATAATCATGAACCTCCGATAACCGTTCCAGACTGATCTTAGCATCCTGAGTGGAATAAAAAAAGCCTACAAGTTGTTCAATCGGTCCATTCATCTGTCCAATTATGAATTGAACCGCAAACATAACTCCAAGCGTCATTTGTCCATCGATAACTGCTTTGGCTGCAAGAAAGGCAATGATCACATTTTTAGATTCATTGATGACCACTGAACCAACCTGCTGGTATTGCATTAACGCAAGACTTTTTACCCGAATTCTGAAAATCTTTGCCTGGATGGATTCCCACTCCCAGCGTTTTTGCTTTTCACAATTGTTTAGTTTGATCTCTTGCATTCCTGAAACCAGTTGAATTATACTATTCTGATTATCAGATAATTGTATAAACCTTCTTTGGTCCAGCTCTCTGCGTTTTCGTAAGAATAAAACAATCCAACCTATATAAAGAAGGCTTCCAAAAAGGAAAATCCCTAAAATCTTCAAATTATATATCGCGAGTACTGCGCTGAAAATAAACAGATTAAAAATCGAGAAAACTATTCCCAGGGTCGACTGGGTAAGAAAGGATTCGATTCTGGAATGATCACCGATCCTCTGAAGGATGTCACCGGTCATTTTACTGTCAAAAAAACGAGCTGGAAGGCGCATCAGTTTTATGAGATAATCAGAAATCAGAGATATATTTATCCTGGTACTCATATGAAGCAGTATCCAGGAGCGAATGAACTCGATACTGGTGCGGCCTGCAATTAAAACCAATTGAGCGATCAATACCAGGTAAATAAATCCGATATCCTGATTATTGATACCGTTATCAACAACAGCCTGGGTGAGAAACGGAGGAATCAGCAGGATTACTGACCCAACCAGCATTCCGAGAATTAATTGCAGGTAGAATCGCCTGTGCGGACGGAAATATTTAAAAAGAAACCTGAACGAATTCCTCTTGTGGATGTCACCTTCCTGGTGGAAGAATTCGGGAGTTGGTTCGAGCAGTAAGCAGAGGCCGACTTCCTGCCCTTCACTCGTAGCAGAAATCCAGTTCTTCTTAAACTCTTTTACCGAATACCTGACTATACCCAATGCAGGATCGGCAACCAGCACATGCCTTTTACTGGTTTTTACTACTACAACAAAATGGTTTTGTTTCCAATGCACAATGCAGGGAATTGGAGCTTCGCGGGATAATTGATCCCATGTGAGTTTTGCTCCTAAGGTTTTAAATCCGATCGACTCAGCAGCATCGCTGATACCCAAAAGACTAACCCCGCCCCGGGTGATATAACAACGATCCCTTAAATATTGTATGGAGAATTTTTTGCCGTGGAAACCTGCCACCATCCGCAAACATGCCGGACCGCAATCTTTCGCATCAAGCTGTCTGGTAAACGGTAGTAATGCCATTACGACCAGTTTTAGGTCAGCGAAAGATACAAAATATTTGCTTTCGGCAATAGTTCAGATTTACTGCCGCTATTGAAAACAGAGAAAAAAGCTAATCAGGAAAAACCTAAAGAATGATATCTTCTTCGGTACCCGTTTTGATCGGAGGTATAGAAGTCGTTCCATCACCACCGCGTACAACCAACATTTCATCATTTGCGAGAGCTGCAACCATCATCGAAGAGAGATTTAACCGTTCCATTTTCTTTGTTTTTAAAGTTATTGACTTACAGTTTCCGCTTATTAATACCCCGACCTAACAAAAGGTAACCCCATTTTTGAAGATTTTTTTTTATTATTTTATAAATACCTCATATTATGATCGTTAAAATTGTAATATTAGCATTGGTTTTCCGTGCTGCTTATTATAGATTTGAGTCTATGGCTAGAAAAAGTTGGTTCGTAATCACCCTAATTTGTTGTTTTACAACAATTCAACCCTTGTGGTCTCAGATTTTGAAAAATGCCACTATCAGCATTGACTCCGTGATTATTCTGACAACCAATATGCTCAATCCGAAAATGATCGATCAGGCCAAAATCAGGATCGACAGTCTGATGAACCTGATTTCCGGCCAAAAGAACCAGAAAGATTTATTAATGCAACTTAAAATCAGGAGTTTACAAGGCAAGTACCTTCTGCAGAAACAAAAAAATGAAGATTGGCCTGAACTGTATGAGTGGTGTAAAAATCAGGAAGCCTTATGCCAGTCAGAAGAAGAACTTAACTTGATGGTGAGGTTATATAATAATGCAGGTATCGCCTTTAAACGGCTGGGAAGATTATCAGACAGCGAAGAGGCCTTTTTGAAATCCAGCGATGTTTTAAAGAAATTGAAAAACCCGGATTACAGCCTGTATGGTTCGGTCTATGCGAATGCCGGTAATTCATTGAAGCAAATCGGGGAATTCGACCGTTCGATCGAATATCTGGAGCAAAGCATAGAGTATTTTAATGAATTTGTGGAGAAAAGCACAACCCCCAATGCCGTCGCGAAGATAGCCGAATCAAAAAGCAAAGCTTTGGATAATCTAGGTTTGGTTTATCAATGCCTGGCAGATCACCAAAAAGCAATCGATGTTTTTCATACCTGCATCGATATAAAATTGAAGTACTTTCCGAAAGACATCATCGGAGTTTATGGCAACCTGGTTATATCACTGATTGAGGTAGGTAACTATACGGAAGCAAAACATTTTATCAATTTGATAATCAATGACTTTAAATCTGGCATGGCAGTGGACCGTTCCTGGGCTTTGGCAAAACTGAACCTTGCTGATATAAATTTCAAATTATCAGGTGATACCACTGGCATATTTCGTGACCTGGATTTTCTGAATCAGAAGATCCGTAACGAAATACCTTCGGCCCTTGACATTGCAATTATTGCGAACCAACTTGCTGCTAACTTACTGATAGACCAAGGAAAACACCAGAACGCCCTGAATAAGTGGTCGGAGGCTATGAAATTGTTAAGCTCAACAAACCAGAATATTTCCCCAGAGGAAATTCCTTATAACATCAAAACACTCAAATTTAATAAGTTGATCGAATTGATGAATTTGAATGCCCAGGTCTATTACAATTGGGGCAAACACAATAAGGATTCCGATATATTAAAAAAAGCTGAAGAAAGATACTCATTCACTTTAAAGCTTATCGATTCTCTTAGGAATTCCCTTGAATTGCAATCGAGCAAATTGCAAGTGAGCAGGATGCAGAGATCCACTTATAATCAATTGATTGAAATGGAGTATGCGATTTTTCAGTTAACTGGTGACAGTTCCTACATTGACAGGCTTTTCACCACAATGGAGCAGTCCAAATCAGCGGGTTTGTGGAGTTCAGTCAGAGATATCGAATTTAAAACCAGCCTGATACCACAGGTGGATTTGGAAAAAGAGAACAATATCCGGAAAAAAATTACTGACATCCAGGGTAAGATAATTGAAGCCGGATCTGCTCAAAATTTTGAACAAAAGCGGATCAGGGATCTTCAGCAAGAGAACCTTTTTTATAATCAACAAATAGACAGCCTGATACGGATTTATCGTCAAAAATATCCCGACTATTACCAGGCCAAATTTGACCGATCAACTATTTCACTGGATAAGGTCGGTGACTTATTAACACAAGAACAGGTTTTAATTGAATATGCAATAGCATACGATTATCTATACACACTCACTGTATCTCGATCTGGGACTAACATAACCCGAATACCCATTACTCAGAAATTGACGGAAGACATTGTTTATATCCTCAATTTTATGAAGGGAAATGTCGAGAGTTTAACCAGTTCAGCCCGAAGTCGTTATTGTGAAGCTGCCTCCGGATTGTTTGACCTTCTGATAGGCTCTTCAGTTGCCCTTATCAATTCCAAAGAATTGCTGATCATTCCTGATGGATCATTGAGCTACATCCCTTTTGAGGCCCTGTTGGAACCGCAAACTAATGGATCCAAGCAGGATTATCGAAAACTTCCTTATCTAATTCATAATCATTCAATTAGTTATGGTTTAACTGCTACCGTTTTCTTTTATAAATCAGCTCGCCTTGCTAAACCTACTCGCAGGGTTTTGGCTGTGGCACCTAGTTATAACTTGTCATCCGGAAAAATATCTGATTATATCAGGAAAGCGGAATCTGGTTTACCTGAATTAAAAGGCACCTTTCAGGAATCCAGAGCTATAAAGAAGATGTTGGGTGGTCGGTTATTGATCGGTGCCGAAGCAACAGAATCAACATTTAAAAGTATCGGACCAAAATATAGTATCCTGCACCTGGCGATGCACACGATACCGGATAAAAACAATTCTTTAAACTCGAGCTTAGTCTTTACCCCGGGTGCCGATAAAAAAGAAGATGGTGTTCTCTTTGGTCATGAAGTCTATAATCTATCATTAAACGCATGGCTGACTGTGCTTTCTGCATGTGAAACCGGATCAGGGCAAATGGCCAGTGGTGAAGGAGTTTTAAGCTTTGGACGCGCATTTATTGTTGCCGGGTGCCCTAATCTGATCATGACCATGTGGACAGTAGATGACCGATCCAGCCGGGAAATCATGGTAACATTTTACCAATCACTTCTTTCCGGAGCAGGAATCGCAGATGCATTGCAAAAAAGCAAATTGGCTTACCTGGAACATGTTGATCAGCTTCATGCACACCCCCACTATTGGGCAGGTTTTATTGAACTTGGACAGAATCAGGTTTTAAATATCTCTTATAAAAAACCTGGCTTGATCTATCTGTTGTTGTTTTTTCCCATCACAGTTTTGATCCTTGTTTTCCTGCAAGTAAAAAAGAATCCCCGCCGAAGCAGGGATATAATGAAATCGAAATAGTCGGAAACTGTAATTGATCGAAATTGGAACTTAGAGTATCTGAAAAGAAGTAGTTTGGGAACGGGTTGGAAACTGTAAGCTAACTAAATATCTTTTCCGATTTTCTTTAAAATTGCGATTGCTTCATCATAATAATTATGTTCTGGATCTTCTGAAATTTTCTTAAGAATTGCTCTGGCCTTTTCAATATCATTCTTCTTCAGGTAACAACCAGCTGTATACCATTCTACCTGCTCGTAGATCGGCGAGCTAACATCCCAATTTGCAAAATACCGAAGGGCTTTATCGGGATCACCGGTGATCAGAGCGCTACTACCTGCATATAACAGAATTGTTTCGTTCCGGTTGTTATCGCTTATACAAGCTTCAAACAATTCCAGGGCATTAACGAATTCGCCTTTATTATATTTCTGAATTCCAAGTTCAATAATCCTGTTACCTTCCTCTGACGGTCCGCGTTTATTTCCAATACCATCGTATGATTGGAAATATTTGGAAAATGTTCGATCTGAATTGAGTGATCCGGAATTCTGATTAAGAATAATTGCACCCGCAATAAGCAAAATAAACACTGCCGCAATAGCTGAGGAAGCATAGGTTATGACCTTTCTTCGCTTAGGGATTGTCTTTTGGGTGGAAACAGCCATTTCTCCGATTTCGGATAGCGTGGCCCGGAGTGACATCACATCTTCCTGCAGGATCGCTTTGTCAACATTTTGGCTTAAGAGGGACGTTTCATTATTTTGAATAACCCCATCGTTTAACACAAGTTCCTCAAAAACGCCGAGCTCTCTGTTCAAAGCTAAACAATCCTGATTAAGGATTGCCTGTTCAATACCAGAATAACCTGTTATCTCGATCGGATCCACTTCTTCAATAACTGAAGTATGTATCCTGTTTAATTGATCACGCAATGCCATAACATCCTGTTCAAGGATAGCGTGATCAATTTCTGGCGTTAATTCTTCAGCGATAACCATTGGCGTTGTCTGTACCAGTTCTGAATTATTAATTCCGATTTTTTCCAGCTGCAGCCTGAAGCTAAGGATATCATCCTCAATGAGGGCTTTGTCTACTTCCTTGTGCAGGCGAAACCTTTCTGCGAATGCCAAATCTTCCTTGACGTGCAGTTCAAATTCCTGCCGTTCAAAGAGGTTTAGGTCATTTTCCAGATACCGGTCGAACAATTCTGATAGATTAAGATCAGTTTTCATTTCTTAGTCGTTTATATTCAGGGTCATTCTGAATTCGTTTAATCAATGCTTCTTTACAAGCATACTTTCTCTTTTTTAAGTACTTATCACTCTTAATGTTCATTTTTTGAGCAATTTCCTTCAGTGGAACCCTTTTAAGGAATAACTGCAGAATTTCCTGACAGTCCTTATGTAAAAGTTGAAAATGTTTTTGATAAATCCGGAACTGCTCCTGTTCTGCAAACTGCCCTTCAATATCTTCATCCAGTTGGACAAAAACCTGATTATCCGTTACAACCTCATTGCGTACCTTTCTTTTCTCCAATTGACGCAGCCATAAAATTCTGCAAACTGAATATAGATAGGTTTTAAAGGCGCAGGTCAAATCCAGAGATCCATCTTTAAGTCTTTTGTAAATCAATATGATAGCCTCTTGGAAAACGTCCTTGGCATCCTCATCCGTTCCACTGTTTTTAATAACAAAGAACCTAACAATCTGGAAGTACTTCTTGTAAATATACTCCAGCACAGTGCTATCACTTGTTTTTAGCCCCTCGAGTATGGCTTCGACAGTGTAGTGTACCAACTGTTGATCCTGTTCCTGGTAAAAAGGTAACCCCAATTTTTAGACTTTTTTATTAATGTTACTTAAAAAAATTCTAACATCCTCGATTCTAACTGATTCCAAAGTTATCAAAAATACGAATTTGTTCATCATTATATCAAAAAAGTGCAATTTATTTGAAAGAAATTTGACGAACAAACAAAGATCTTCGGTTAAAAAAAACAGCAGACCTGTAAGCCGGGTTCTGTGATTCCAATTGAAACCTTCTATCATTTATCTAAGCAGCTAATTGCTCGGCTGCTCCAACGACCTACCCCCCGACAGCGAGCGAGCAGCTCTTAAAAGTCGGTATACATGGTCTTTCAACCCATGAGGCGTACAACTCCTGATGTCACCACCAGGATTGGTGGGCTCTTACTCCGCCTTTTCACCCTTATCCCGTTATTCAACAGGACGGTCATTTTCTGTTACGCTACTATACCTCACGGTACCTTCCCGTTAGGAAGCATGGTGCTCTATGTTGCCCGGACTTTCCTCTCTCCCGGTTACCCGGAACAGCGATAGAACGGTCTGCTGCAAATACAAAGGTAATGATTAATAAGGTTTGTTCTGCGGGATTCTAACCCTGGTGGCACCAAACCCATATTCCTTGAACGAGGCATCCTCCTGTGAACACCACTTGTATTCCTGATCGGCTACCCTTCTCAATTCGTTTTTTAGGGTACCATTACCAATTCCATGAATGAAAATTATTTCACGCTCATTGCCTTTTATAGATTGGTTAAGCTCTTTCCGGAACACATCCAGCTGAAGAGTTAGTATTTCTGTATTTGTAAGGCCTACTACGCTATCGATCAATTTATTAATATGTAGATCTACCTCTCTGGGGGGAATTTTAACGTTGGAGGATTTAGATTTCGGGGGTCGGTTTAACGAACTATTTACCAATTCCTTGTCAACCTTTTTAGTCACCATCTCTTCAATCTTTTTAGGTGAGACCGGAATCCCGGAAATCAATAATTTTTCAGGGATTACCACAAGTTTCCTGATATAGGCTGGTAAAACCCAACCGTCTGAAGTTTCAACTTCTGCCAACTCATTTGAAATGATCCGGATTACCCTACCCTCGCCTACTTCATCGATAAACCTCACCAAGTCTCCAGGTTCTACAGTTGCCATTATCTGCCAGTGTTTTGTCGCAAAGTTACCTAATTTTACCAACGTTTTAATCGGCTGCTATGAGTATTAAAGAAATCAGGATTGAAGACTACCTGTACGATTTGCCACAGGATCGTATCGCGCTTTATCCTTTGGAGAACCGCGATCAAAGTAGCCTGCTGGTTTTTCGTAATGGTCAAATCAGCCAGTCGCGTTTTTTTAATCTGCCTGATTTATTGCCGCCTGATTCAATGCTTATCTGGAACAATACAAAGGTGATTCCTGCCCGCCTCGAATTCAAAAAGTCCACAGGGGCTCTTATTGAAATCTTCCTGGTTGAACCCTATTCCCCTTCAAGGTATACAACGATGTTTAATAAAGACGGCTCCTGCACTTGGAACGCGATAATCGGGAATCAGAAAAAATGGAAAGGAGACTCGTTGATCCGAATTATTGATTCTCCTTCGGGACCAGTCCAACTGTCCGCTGAATATGCTGATATTAAGGATAAAAACCGGATACTTCTGAAGTGGTCGACGGAAAAACTTACGTTTGCGCAAATCCTTGATCTTTTCGGTAAAACCCCCATACCTCCCTATCTAAAACGTGATTCCAATGACAAGGATAAAACGCGTTACCAAACGGTTTATGCCAATTTTGACGGCTCAGTAGCCGCCCCTACTGCCGGATTACATTTCACAACGGACCTGATCGAAAAACTGAAGAAAAAAAATATCAGGCTTAACTCTTTAACCTTACATGTTGGTCCCGGAACTTTTTTTCCTGTAAAATCCAAAACGATTGGTGATCATCAGATGCATGCGGAAACAGTAATCATTGATAAATCGATTATACAGGATTTGTTGGGGACAAAGCCTGATAAACTGACTGTTGTGGGAACAACCAGTATGCGTTCCTTAGAAAGTTTATTTTGGCTTGGACAAAAAATCTCCCTTGACCCGAACCTTGACTTGAATCCTCTTTTTGTTGATCAATGGGAACCATATAACTACACGCATATCATTGATGTTCAAGAATCCCTGAACACAATTCTCAATTTTCTTGATAAAAAGGGATTCGAACAGATTCAGTTCATCACAAGGCTGATTATTGTTCCGGGATATCGTTTCAGGTTGGTCAACCGACTGATTACCAACTTTCATCAACCATCCAGCACGTTACTGCTTCTGGTTTCTGCCTTAATTGGCAATAAATGGCGGGATATCTATAATTATGCACTTGCTAATAATTTCAGATTCTTAAGTTACGGCGACAGTTCCCTTTTGGAAATGCAATCAAATAACCATGGCTGATCACAGTTCTTATTACCCGGAACGATATGATATCGCCGATTGGCTGCCTGTTTCCCTGAAAGAGGTAAAAGAACGAGGCTGGGATCAGTTGGACATTATCCTGATTAGCGGGGACGCATACATTGATCATCCATCATTTGGTGTAGCCGTAATAGGACGCATTTTAGAAAAAGAAGGTTATAAGGTTGCTATACTTCCACAGCCCAATTGGAGAGATGATTTTCGGGATTTTAAAAAACTGGGAAAACCAAGGCTTTTCTTTGGAATAACCGGCGGGAATATGGATTCTATGGTAAATCATTACACAGCCAACCGTCGCCTTCGTTCAAATGATGCATATTCTGTCGGCAATCAGTCGGGTTTCAGACCCGACCGTGCCGTTTCAATCTATGCCGGTATTATCCGGAAGTTGTACCCGGATTCCATCATCGTTGCAGGAGGGATTGAAGCTTCTTTACGTCGGCTCACACATTATGATTATTGGGATGATGCTGTCAAACCGAGCATACTGGATCAGAGCGGGATCGATTATTTGGTTTTTGGTAATGGTGAAAAACCCATTATCGAACTGGCGAGGAAAATAAACCAGAGAGTCCTGCCAAAGGAATTGCAGCAAACTCCGCAAATCGCCTTTTTATTACCAGCAAACACCCCGATTCCTGATTGGCCCGGCAGGCAGACGATACAATTAAATTCCTTTGAAGAATCGCAAAAAAACAAAGTAAGTTTCGCAAAAGATTTCAGGATTATTGAGGAAGAATCCAATACCCTTACCTCCGCGAGGATCACACAGATACACAGTGAAAACAGGATTGTCATAAACCCTCCATTTGAACCCTCTACAATGGAGGAACTGGATGCTTACCACGACCTGCCATTTACACGGATGCCGCATCCCAGATATTGGAAAAAGCCATTGATCCCGGCTTTCGAAATGATCCGTTTTTCTATCAATATCCATCGTGGCTGTTTTGGTGGATGTGCATTTTGCACTATATCAGCACACCAGGGCAAACATGTTTCAAGCCGCAGTTTAAAGTCAGTTACCAGGGAAGTTGAACAAGTTGTCAGAATGCCGGGGTTTAAGGGTTATCTATCTGATATTGGTGGTCCGTCAGCAAACATGTACCGTATGGAACCCTATGACAAAACCATTTGCCTCAAGTGCAGAAAACCCAGTTGCATCTATCCTTCAATTTGTAAAAATCTGAATATCAGCCATAAAAACCTTATCAACCTATATAGGAAGGTTAGAGAAATATCTGGAATTAAAAAAGCATTTATTGGCAGTGGAGTCCGGTATGACCTGTTTCTTAATGACAGGCGTAAGGAAGATCCGTCATTAAGAGATTACCCGAATGAACTGATCAGGCATCATGTATCCGGGCGGCTGAAAGTAGCGCCTGAACATACCCGGGATTCAGTTCTCAGGATTATCAGAAAACCAGACTTTGAAAAATTTCATGAACTTAAAAGGATCTTTGATCGTGTAAACAAGGATCACCATCTTAAACAAGAGTTGATACCCTATTTCATATCAAGCCATCCTGGCTGCACCCTTGAGGACATGGCTGAACTCGCTGCTGAAACCAGGTCACTCAATCTGCGCCTCGAGCAAGTTCAGGATTTGACGCCGACACCAATGACCCTGTCTTCAACAATGTTCTATACTGGTTTAGATCCTTATACGCTGAAACCGGTATTTGTGGCTTATAAGCCCGCGGATAAGTTGCTTCAGCGAAGCTTTTTCTTTGCCACGAATTCTGAAGAAAAACAGAAGATAATTTTGGCTTTGAAGAACATCAACAGGGAAGACCTGATCCCGAAAATATTCGGCAGTCATAAGTTAAAACATGTTAAAGGAAAGATTCTGGGTCGGCAGAATCAATAAATTCGGACCATTAAAAAACAATTTATGAAAGCATTCTTTTCATTAGCAGGCTCATTTTTTCTTTTAAACCTCATGTTTGGTCTATCCAGTTTCGGTCAGGGGGATATACAGGCAAAAGCTAATAAAATTCACCAGGAAGTGTATACAGTTGATTCACACAACGATACTCCCATGAGTTTTGGTGACACAGGTTTTACTATGGCTGAAAGGCATGATGTTAAGAATGGTGGTAGCTGCATGGATTTCCCAAGGATGAAGGAGGGTGGTTTGGATGGTGCCTTTTTCGCTGTATTTACCGGGCAGGGTCCCTTGACTGACGAAGGTAGGCAGAACGCTTATCAACACGCCAAAACCACTTTTGACAATATTTACAAAGTAGCGGCATTGCATGCTGATCTGGCTGGAATTGCGCTTAGCCCAAAAGATGGTTACCGGCTTAATAAAGAAGGAAAAGCTTCGATGTTCATCGGCGTGGAAAATGGATATCCTATTGGTTTGGATATAAATCGGGTCCAGGAATTTTATAACCTGGGAACCCGCTATATAACCCTTTGCCATACAAAAAACAATGATATATGCGATTCCTCTACGGATAAGGCGGGGCCTCTCCACAATGGGCTCAGTGATTTCGGGAAACGGGTTGTTGCAGAGATGAACCGCCTGGGAATAATGGTGGATGTTTCACACATGTCCGATAAATCATTTTACGATGTGATAGCCGCAAGCAAAGTACCTGTGATTGCCTCCCACAGTTGTGCTAAAGCGTTATGCAATAATCCCAGAAACCTTAGCGATGAAATGCTGGTTACCCTGGCAAAAAACGGTGGTGTGATCCAGATGTGTGTGCTTTCTGCTTATGTTAATAGCCCGGATCCGAATCCTGCGAGAGACTCGGCCGAAAGTGCACTCCGTCAACAATACGGAGACAGGTCAAAGTTGTCTCCGGAGGAGCAAAAAGTGGCCAGATCAGCCTATTTAGCAGTCAGACAAAAATATCCTGAGAAAATGGCTACCGTAAGTGATCTGGTTGACCATATCGATCATATTGTAAAAATTGCAGGTATTGACCATGTTGGAATAGGTACTGATTTTGATGGTGGCGGTGGCTTGGCAGATTGCATGGATGCCAGCCAGATGGAGAATATCACTTTTGAACTGGTCAAACGTGGATATACAAAAAAAAACATCGCAAAGATCTGGAGTGGAAATCTGTTCAGGGTTATGAATGAAGTGGAAATCTACGCTTCGAAACAGAAAAAATAAGTATAATTTTGCAGGCTTAATATGACAAAGATGCCTGCTATGTTGAACCAAAAAACCCAGGTTGCCAGATTATCCGTTTTTTCTAATTCCTTTCTGATTCTGCTCAAAGTAATCGCGGGTATTCTTAGTGGCTCGGTAAGTATCATATCAGAAGCAATCCACTCTTCGATGGACTTGTTGGCCTCCATTATTGCTTTTTTTGCCGTTAGGATCTCAGACAACCCATCAGATGAAAAGCACAATTATGGACATGGGAAAATTGAAAATGTTTCAGGCGTTGTTGAAGGCTTATTGATCTTTGTGGCTGCAGGGTGGATCATATTCGAGGCTATTAAAAAAATGATAGATATCCAACCGGTTGAATCCCTTGGAATTGGCAGTTTGGTTATGCTGATATCCGCTGGTGTTAACACAGTAGTTTCACGCAAGCTTTATAAAACGGCCAAGGCAACCCATTCTGTTGCACTTGAAGCTGATGCCCTTCATTTGAAAACCGATGTGTTTACCTCACTCGGCGTAGCAGCAGGTTTAATTCTGATGTTGATCACCAAATTGCATTGGCTCGACCCGGTTGTTGCGATAATGGTTGCCATTCTGATCATTCGGGAGTCCTTTACATTACTTAAAAGAGCATTTTTTCCGCTGTTAGATGTAGCCTGGGATCAGGAAGAACTCGAACAATTAAAAGAGATTTTTGTGGCCATGGACGTTAAACATCATGATGTTAAAACCAGAAGAGCCGGCAATTATCGTTTTATTGATTTTCACATCGAAATGCCCCCAGATGTTCCGTTTGAACAGGTTCATGATTTTTGCAGCCTGATTGAAAGTGAGATCCATCGGACTTTCGAAAATGTTCAGATAACAATTCATGCGGAACCTTTCGATCATTGACCCGAAAACGACGAGTCGAATCATCACACGGCCGATTTTGATTGTATCTCTGGTCAGTCTCCTGACTGATATTGCCAGTGAGATGCTCTACCCGATTATGCCGATGTTCCTGAAATCCATTGGGTTTACCATTGTCGGCATAGGAATTCTTGAGGGCTTTGTCGAAGCATTCGCCGGCTTCTCAAAAGGCTACTTCGGACACATGTCCGATCGGATGGGTAAGCGTGTACCATTTATCCGCTTCGGTTATACTTTGAGTGCTATAGCTAAACCGCTGATGGCGTTGATGACTTTTCCTGTCTGGATATTTTTAATGCGAACGTTTGAAAGACTTGGAAAAGGGATCAGGACAAGTGCCAGGGATGCATACTTATCCGACAATTCAACACCCGAAACCAAAGGCAGAGTATTTGGCTTCCATAGAGGTATGGATACTCTTGGTGCTGCAATCGGTCCGGTTATTGCTTTGGTGATTTTATATTTCCTTCCTGAAAGATACCGTTTACTGTTTGTTATCTCGGTTATTCCCGGAATCCTTGCTGTTCTATTTACTTTTTTGGTCAAGGATACGGTTCGCAATACCGTCATCAAATCTTCAAAAAAATCCTTCTTTGCATTTCTGACCTATTGGAAGCGTTCAAATTCCACCTACAAGTATGTGATTATTGGCCTATTAGTGTTCACCCTGATTAATAGTTCTGATGCTTTCATCCTTCTTGGACTTAAGCAGAAAGGTTATTCAGATACTCAGGTAATCGGTTTTTATATTTTCTATAACCTGGTTTACGCCATTACCAGCTATCCGATTGGCCGGTTATCAGACCGGTTTGGCCAGAAACGAATTCTTGTGTTTGGGTTTGTGCTATTTGCAATGGTTTATGGAATGTTCGGTTTTGTAAGCAGTATCTGGGCGCTCGCTATTGTTTTTGTTCTTTACGGCATCTATGCCAGTTCAACTGAAGGCATATCAAAA
>QYQM01000046.1 GCA_007280905.1 Porphyromonadaceae bacterium
ACTCTAAAAACCATGCAGAACCAGACTCTACATTGATGTCACTGCATCATTGACGTTACGGTTTTCACTGCACGGGGCAACGCTTAAATTTAATGGTTATTAGGTTTAGGGCCGTTTGGCCACAAACTGCGGGACTCTACAATTTCCTGATCTTGATATTTCTAAAACTGGTTGTACCGCCATGGTCCTGAAGGGCAATGAATCCTTCTTTGTATTTTCCATACCCTTCGGCATCTTTCCATTTTGAATTATTTTTCAATTCAACCCATTCAGGGGTCCACATTTCGTATTCCACCACTTTACGATCATTCAGCCAATGCTCAACATGTGCACCCTTAACAACTATTTTGGCCGTATTCCATTGATCCAGGGTTTTCACCTGACCGAATTTCGGAGCATGCATATCATAGTTTGAGCCGGAATTATTTTTAGGGTGTGATTGCGGATAACCAACATCATCAAGTAACTGGTATTCCGGACCCGTCATGTAAACCGTCTCATATTGATCTGCCTCAACCACATGGAAGAAAATACCCGAATTGCTGTTTTGAGCTACTTTCCACTCCAGGTACAATTCAAAGTCCTTGAATTTTTCTTTCGTCACGATATCCCCACCTTTCCCCTCAGGCAGTCCGAGTGCAATCATTGCCCCGTCCTCGATAGCCCATCCCTGTACTTTATCCATCTTATAACAACGCCATTGATCCATGGTTTTACCATCGAACAGCATTTGCCATCCTTCCTTCACCTCTTTCTGTGTCAATTGATTAAGACCTTGACCAGACACCGATTTTCCAATAAAAAGAACAGCCAGCACCATTGCTGCAACAGAAATAAGTTTTTTCATGTTTTTTCGTTTTAAAAGGCTGAAATTACTTTCTTTCATCGATATTGTCAAACTGAATGAATCAAACCATGAATCTGTTAACGCCGATATCAGAAAGCATTTAGCAGGATTGACATACAGATGATCGACATGGGTATTGCGAATGGAACCCAGCCTTTTGAAGGATGGGAATACGTAATTTCCGTACTTTTACCGGAATAAACTGAAATTCGAATGTCACTATTCCGTGTTCTCCTGTCCATCTTTTTCCCGCCATTGGCGGTTATTGACCAGGGTTGCGGTTCAATTGTGCTTGTGTTTATTCTCACCCTATGTGGCTGGGTTCCCGGGGTGATTGCGGCACTGATTATTTTGAACCGGGGATACCGGAGATAAGAAGACTTTAAGACGTTAAAACTATAAGACAAGAAGAAGAGAAGAACGTGAAGAATATGGAGAAAACAACAGAACACAGGCTGGACAATACGATAAGGGCGACCGCAAGGGTTCGCCCCCACTTCCAACCGATAACCGATAACCGATAACGATCTATGCGAGCTCTAATTCAACGTGTTACTGAAGCAAGTGTTTCCATCGGGGGCGCTGAGCGGGCTGCTATCGGGCCGGGGCTTCTGATTCTGATCGGGATCGAGGCAAACGATGGGGAAGAGGATATACTATGGTTGTGCAATAAAATTGCTGGCTTGCGGATTTTTGAAGATTCACAGGGAATAATGAACCTGTCGGTGAAAGACATTAAAGGAGAAGCGCTCGTCGTTTCTCAGTTTACCCTGCATGCGCGGGTGAAAAAAGGATTCAGGCCATCATACATCGATGCAGCACCTCCGGAAGTGAGTATTCCTCTGTATGAACAGTTCATGAAATCCCTCGGTAAGGAACTCGAAAAGCCTGTTCAAACCGGAGAATTCGGTGCAATGATGCAAGTCGCCCTGGTTAATGATGGTCCGGTCACCATCTGGATCGATACAAAAAACAAATAAACACCACCTATGGAACTGATCAATGAATACCGGGAAAAATATGGCCCCGGCGACGATGACCGCTATACAGAATTTGAAACTCAGGAGATGCTCGGTTCAATTCCGGAAGAGTTCTCATCGCCCCTGCATCTGAAAAGGATTTTCAGCCTCATGGATCTCACTACTTTAAATCCGGAAGACAATAACACTACTGCCCATAAATTTACTAATCTCCTGAACGCATTTCCGGAATCATTCCCTGATATGCCATCGGTGGCGGCAGTTTGCGTATACCCCCTTTTAGTGGAGGAAATCCGAAAATGTTTAGTGGCACCTGGTGTTAAACTGGCGGCTGTTGGTGCCGGTTTTCCCTCTTCCCAAACCTTTCTGGCAATCAAGCTGGCCGAATGCGGATTACTCGTTAAAAAAGGTGCCGATGAAATTGACGTGGTCATTTCGGCAGGCCGTTTTCTGGACGGAGAATACCTGGCAGTCCTCAATGAATTGATATTGATCCGTGAAGCAACATCCGGGGCAAAACTGAAGGTCATTCTGGAAACCGGATTGCTAAAATCGGCAGCCAATATCCGGTTAGCCAGTTTAATTGCCATGGAGGCAGGAGCAGATTTCATAAAAACTTCCACCGGTAAAATTCCGGTTTCAGCAACCCCGGAAGCGGTAAATGTGATGGCAAAGGCAATCCGGGATTATTATACGCTGACCGGGAAAGTTGTTGGAATAAAACCAGCCGGGGGAATTGTTGAAGTAGGTGACGCAATAACTTATTATTACATGATTTCCAAACTATTGGGTGATGAATGGCTCTGCCCGGAACACTTCAGGATTGGCGCCAGCCGGCTTGCCAATAACCTTTTGACTAAAATCCTGGATTACGAGGTGCGTTATTTTTAAGCGCTAAGCTTGACTAAAATCATATAACTGGCTGACTAATATTATCTTTTATACAACAAAACATTTATATATTTGCATAGTTAAGTAAATACCTGAAAATGATGAATCTGCTGGAATTGAAACCAGAACAACTGGAAAAGGCAGCCAATATGCTTAAAGCAATTGCACATCCGGTCAGGATTGCTATTCTCAATCTGCTGGAAGACGGACAGAAACTGACCGTCACTGAAATTCATGAAAAACTGAATCTGGAGCAATCGACCACCAGCCATCATTTGGGTATCCTGAAAGACAAAGATATCCTGGCCAGTAAACGTAACGGGAAAAATACCTATTACTTTCTTAAGCACGACCAGCTGAGTAAGGTTGTTGATTGTATCAGTAAATGTACCTGCGGGAGTTAAGCTATGTCACTAGTCAGGGTTACAAAGATTTTCCGTTTTGAAATGGCCCATGCCCTTTGGGGTTATGACGGGCTCTGCAAAAATATCCACGGTCATTCGTATGTTCTTAAGGTTACCGTAAGCGGGACACCGATAGAGGATCAGGGAGACAAAAAGCTGGGGATGGTTATCGATTTTGGAGATCTCAAACACGTGGTTAACAAGTACATTGTTAATGTTTTTGACCATAGCCTGATACTCAATGAAAAGGCTCCGGTTGATAAATTCATCGATGTCAAGGATATGTTCGACCGCAAAACCTGGTTCGATTTCCAGCCTACCGCAGAAAACCTCGTGATCTACTTTGCTGATATCCTTCAGGCCCGGCTCCCTTTAAATATACAGCTGCATTCGATCCGACTGTATGAAACAGTGAACAGCTATGCCGAGTGGTTTGCCGAGGATCAGTAAATAAAGGCTCAAGGCTCAAGTAGGTTTGACGTGAAAAAAATAAATCAAGTTCGAAGACTTCCTTTTTGTTAACTTTTGCCTTACTTAATCCTTATATAATACTTAACCCTTAATCCTTACTTGAGCCTTGAGCCTTGAGCCTTGTGCCTTTAATCTTTATGCCATTACCCCATGCCTGACAATCGTTTATATCTCCTCGATGCCTACGCCCTGATTTATCGCTCTTATTTCGCGTTTATCAAGAATCCAAGAATAAATTCGAAAGGGTTAAATACTTCGGCTGCGTTCGGTTTTACGCTTACCCTGGAGGAACTGCTGCGAAAGGAGAATCCTTCACATATTGCCGTTGTTTTTGATACTCAGGCACCTACCTTCCGGCATATCCTGTATGAGGCCTATAAAGCCAACCGGCCTCCAATGCCCGAATCTCTCCGAACTGGTGTTCCCTATATCCGGAAAATTATTGCCGCATTCAATATCCCGATTCTGGAGCTCGATGGTTATGAAGCTGATGATGTTGTGGGCACACTGGCTAAAAAGGCCGAAAAGGCGGGTTATAACGTCTTTATGATGACTTCCGACAAAGACTACACCCAACTCGTAAGCGAGCATATTCGTATACTTAAACCGCGCCGTTCAGGGGTTGGTATGGAAATACTTGGTCCAGAAGAGGTGTGCCGGGATTTCGAAGTTGAACGTCCTGAACAGGTGATCGACATCCTCGCTCTATGGGGCGATGCTTCCGATAATGTTCCCGGGGCCCCCGGAATAGGTGAAAAATCTGCAAAAGATCTGATTGGCCGTTTCGGCTCGATCCAAAACCTGTATGAAAATCTCGATAAAATTAAGCCCAAACAAAAAGAATCCCTTGAAACGAACCGGGCACAGGTATTCAGAGCCCGCGAACTGGTTACTATCTGTACTGATGTGCCGGTGGATTTCGTTCCTGAACACACCGTACGAACAGCACCCGATGAACGTGCCTTGCAGGCCATATTTGAAGAACTCGAATTCAGGAACCTGTTAAACAAGTTCATTCCCGGAAGTAATTCGGGAGATCTCTTTAGCCAGATTACACCACCGTCTCCACAGCAGGGATCTTTGTTTGAGGTCCGGGAAATCCCGGAACCCGCACTCCCTGATACGGACATACAATCGGCTGAGCACCACTATCAGCTGATTACGGGATTGGCCGAAATCGAAAAACTGGCCGGGAAACTTGTTGCCCAGCCATCATTTTGTTTTGATACCGAAACAACCGGATTAGATGCTCTGAAGGCTGAACTGGTCGGTTTGGCAATCTCAATTGAGGCGAAAAAAGCCTGGTACATCCTCTTTCCTGAAAGTCACGATGAAACCGTCAGATTGCTTGAGCCCATCAAACCTTTACTTGAAAATCAGACCATTCTTAAGATCGGCCAGAATATCAAATATGACCTTCAGGTGCTGGCCAATTATGGAATCAACATCAGGGGACCTCTTTTTGACACCATGATCGCTCATTATTTACTGAATCAGGAAGAACGCCATAATCTGAACTTTCTGGCTGATAAATATCTGAAATACAAGATGGTGCCGATCGAGGATCTGATTGGCGAAAAAGGAAAGGACCAGCGAAGCATGCGTTCCGTGGATCCGGAAATTCAGAAAGAATATGCCGGTGAAGATGCAGATATCACCTTCCGGCTGAAACCGATTCTCGAAGATGCATTAATCCAGAACGGGCTGATGAAACTGTTCACCGATGTTGAAATGCCGCTCATCCCCGTTCTTGCAGCAATGGAACGATCCGGAATCAGAGTCGATACACTTACTTTAGCCGATATTTCGCTGGGCTTATCCGAAGAAATTCAGGAGCTCGAAAAAGAGATTATCGGCATGGCGGGAATTTCTTTCAATGTTGCATCTCCGAAACAACTTGGTGAAGTACTGTTCGTTCACCTGAAAATCGATGATCAGGCACGAAAAACCAAGTCGCAGCAATACTCTACCAGCGAAGATGTTCTAGCGCGGCTTGCCAACCGGCATCCGATAATAGAAAAGGTTCTTGAATTCCGGGGACTGACCAAGCTGCTCAATACCTATATCGAAACGCTTCCTGATTTGATTGATCCGGAAACCGGTAAAATTCATTCTCATTTTAATCAGGCAATCACCGCCACCGGCCGGCTGAGTTCCATCAACCCAAACCTCCAGAATATTCCTATACGCGAGGCGCGGGGCCGCGAAATACGGAAAGCCTTTGTTCCATCCCAGAGTACCTATACTATTCTGTCGGCCGATTATTCACAGATCGAATTGAGGATCATGGCCCATTTCAGCCGCGATGAAAACATGATTGCCGCATTTAACCGTTGTGAAGATATTCATACCGCAACAGCTGCCCTGATTCACCGGATTAGTACCGATCAGGTAACCCGCGAAATGCGTTCGAAAGCCAAAGTGGCCAATTTTGGCATCATTTATGGAATATCCAGCTTTGGACTGTCGCAGCGTCTGAATATTTCCCGTAATGAAGCCAAAGAGTTGATTGATGGCTATTTCCGGTCGTATCCCGGAATAAAGATTTATATGGATGATGCTATCCTTCAGGCCCGGGAGAAAGGATTCGTCACAACCATTATGGGCCGTAAAAGATATCTCCCCGACATTCTTTCCGAAAATCAGGTTGTCCGGGGAAATGCAGAACGCAATGCCATCAATTCCCCTATCCAGGGTTCAGCCGCTGATATTATAAAACTCGCGATGATCCGGATTGATCGGGAACTCCGTCAGCAAAAACTGCGCAGCCAGTTGGTGCTTCAGGTTCATGACGAACTCAATTTTGATGTATATATCCCTGAACTTAATCAGGTTAAGGAGATTGTCCGACACGAAATGGAACACGCTTTACAGTTGAGGGTTCCCCTGGTGATCGATTTAGGCGAAGGCAAAAACTGGCTGGAGGCGCATGGATGATCCAACCGGGCATAACGGGAATTATTCTGGCCGGCGGTGAAAGCCGACGGATGGGAACCCTGAAACCATTGATTCATTATAAGGGAAAACCGCTGATTAACTGGATTTTCGACGCTTTTCTTCCCATTTGCTCAGATATAATAATCATTGCAAATTCAGGTGACTATTCTGCTCTGGCTGCTTCGGTATATCCGGATAATTATCCCGGAAACGGACCGGCAGCGGGAATCGAGGCCGGACTTAGCCATTGCCAAACAGACCTGGCCCTGATCAGCTCCTGCGATACACCAAATCTCTCTACTGGTTTTTTTAAACACCTTCTCCAAAACCATAACGGATTTGATATCTCGATCGCTGCCCATGATGGTATAAATGAGCCTCTTATCGGGATCTATTCCCGATCCGTCCACCCCATTTTCAGGGATGCGATTCTCTCAGACGACCCTCATCCGCCCAGAATTATCAGGCAATGTAAATGGCAGGAAATATCGATCAATTCCGGTCTCAACTTCTACCGGCCGAATTTGTTTTTAAATTTGAACACTCCTTTGGACTTAAAAAGATAAATAATGGCGACTGTTAATTTGATCTATTTCGGGTCTGTTATGGACATAACCGGAACCAATTCTGAAACGATTGACGCTCCGGCAACACTTAATGAATTGAACGCATGGCTGATTTCAAGGTATCCGGGATTATCAGTTATCAGTTATCGTTTGTCCGTTAACCGGCAACTGATAACTGATAACCGACAACTGGTTAACGGTGATGAGATTGCACTACTTCCACCATTTGCAGGAGGATAAATAATGCGTACATCTAAGTACCTGATTGAAGGGCCGATACCAGCTGCATTCGTCAGCAAGGAGTTATCAGGCCATCATTCAAAAACATCTGCAGGAGCCCATGCGTGCTTTCTAGGCCAGGTACGGGATGATCAGGTTGATGGAAAGAGAGTTACGGGTATTGAGTATTCAGCTTACGGCGCCATGGTGGACACGGTTGTTCAGGCCATTAAGGATCAGCTTTTTAAGGAATTTTCTGATCTGATTTGCCTTCATATTTATCATAGCACCGGCCTGGTTCAATCCGGCGAAATTTCCCTGGTGGTAATGGTTTCTTCGGGCCATCGTAAACAATCGTTTGCCGCACTCGAAAAATGTGTGGAGCTGATCAAAGAAAAACTACCGATTTGGAAAAAGGAGTTTTTTTCCGATGGCACCAGCCGCTGGATTCAATAAACCGTTACCGGTTTAGCGTTTTCCGGTATTCACCGGGACTGGCAAGCAAAGCCTGAGCTTTGGTCAACCCATTATCATCCCTCAACATATAACCGATCCGCCCTTTTTGATAATAATACCGGCCGATGATCTCATCTGCCAGCATGGCCCGGATCTCCGGCTTGAAGGATTGCAGGTCTTTATCCAGGTTATGCGAAAGTTTTGTTCGAAGCTCTTCGAGAGTAGCCTGTGATTGATCATAATACTTTTCCTTTTTGGCTGATTTGATCAGATTATCCAGGGCATCTTCACTGGCAGTTTCATAGGTGAATTTTTCGCTTACCAGGAATTCCCTGAATTCCTGGTAAGCAGTATCCGTAAGGTCGAAAGAGGCGGGAGGAACAATTTGTTCGTGAGTATTCCGGTATCGGGTGGCATAATCAAATATCCTATTTTGATAGATCAGATTAGTGGTCATTCCGCTCAGAAGCTGAGGCTCAACCAAAAGATCCGGAAGAATTCCGCCCCCATCTTTAACAATCCGGCCGGTTTTTGTGTGGAATACAGATACCAATGAATCAGGAATATGGCCGACACTGCCATCGGCTCTGCGGTTGGTGTAATCCAGCGCCTGGATACACCGTCCACTCGGGATATAATACTTGGCTGTCGTAAGTTTAATTTTAGCATTATAGCTCAGATCGCGTGTTGTTTGCACCAATCCTTTTCCAAAAGTCCGCTGGCCGATGATCACTCCCCGGTCAAGGTCCTGCATAGCCCCGGCAATAATCTCAGCCGCAGAAGCAGATCCCGAATTCACCAGTACAGCAATCGGAATGAGCGTGTCGATGGGCTCATACCGGCAGGAATAGGTTGCTTCCCACATCTTTGATTTTCCACGGGTGCTCACGATCTCCTGTCCTCTGGAAACAAAAAGGTTCATAATATCAACCGCTTCAAACAACAAGCCGCCCGGATTATTCCGCAAATCCAGCACGAGTCCATTAACTCCTTGTTCTTTAAGATTTAACACAGCCTGCTTGACTTCTCCGCTGGCTCCTTCGGTGAAACCCGATAAACGGATATAACCGCTGCCATCAGACAGTTTGGCAAAGTAAGGCACGTTTTCAAAACGGATTTTTTCCCGCACCAGGTTAAAAGTAATTTGTCCTTTAACAAGCGGCCTTTCAACCGTAAGTTTTACGTTAGTGCCAATATTTCCCTTCATCATAGGGCTTATCTCGGCTGTGGTTTTACCGGTTACCGGCCTGTCATCCACTTTCACGATGCGGTCACCAGCTCTCAACCCTGCCTTTTGCGCCGGGGAACCCTCATAGGGATCTGTGATATAAGCACCTATACTGTCCTGCCCGATCAAGGCTCCTACTCCACCATACTCACCGGTGGTCATCAGCTGGATATCTTCAATCTGAGATTCAGGTATGTAAACTGTATATGGATCCAATGTCTTCATTATCTGATCGATACCGATTTTAATGAGCTTGGCCGGATCGGTTTCATCTACATAGTACAATTCCAGTTCCCTGATCAGGGAATGGAAAATATCCAGGTTTTTCGACCATTCGAATTCCTTGTCATAGGCACTGATAAACAGAATCGGTGAAACCAGCAATAAACCGGTTAAAAACAAGCTCCTAACTATCTTTTTCAT
>QYQM01000011.1 GCA_007280905.1 Porphyromonadaceae bacterium
ATAAGAGAATCCATTTTGGTTCTCAGTAATGCTAAAGCTAGTGGCAATTGATAAGGGGCACAGTGATGAGGGTCATCCGCTACCACTGGCTACTGCAGACTGCCTACTGCCTACAAAAGACGCAATTATGCGTCTCTACGACTTCCTCAGCATCTCCGAAACTTTACTGATTTCCAGAAATGTAGCTCCCTTTCGGGGCCCGAAAGATCCGCCGGCAACAATAATACGATCGGAACCCTCGTGTTCTTTCAGGATCGACTGAATGGCCAGAACATCCTCCTTGCACCTGACCACATTCATTCCGGCTTCAAAAAGTTCCCGGATATGATCCTGTGAACAACGCTGATCTGAGATAGTGGCAACTATTTTCGTGTGCTTTTTCTGCATGCTTTTGATTGACAGTTATTTGGGAACATTCAGGAAGACTCTGAGGCTTTCGATTCCCAGACGGTACGAATCCAGTCCGAATCCCATGATGGTGCCAATACAATTGGGGCCGAGGAGTGACTGATGCCGGAATTCTTCCCTTTTCAGAAGGTTTGAAATATGAACCTCTACCACGGGAACCTGGATAGCAGCTACTGCGTCTGCCAGTGCCACTGATGTATGTGTGTATCCGCCGGCATTCAGAACGATACCCTCATAAACACCCGGGGATGCATGAAGCTTATCAATCAGTCCCCCTTCCCAGTTACTCTGGAAAAAATCGATCGAGATTCCTTCAAATACCGGTTTCAGTAATTCAAGGTAATTCTCAAAAGATTGACTGCCATAAATGTTTTTCTCTCTTTTCCCTAACAGATTGAGATTTGGACCGTTCAGAATCAGGATTCTCATTGGAATAATTTTGCACGAAAATACGAAATCCAGCCGGAAAAGAGGTTAATTTCGAACTTCAACCAAAACTGATGAGTGACGGATTTCCATACCGCGAGTCTTTCCGGGCCCATTTACGGCTTGAGAAATCATTAGCCGGTAACAGTATAGAGGGCTATCTGACAGATGTTTCGAAGCTATTTCGGTTTTTAGAGATGGCCTACCCCACCCTGCAGCCTTCGTCCGTTACGTTGAACCATCTTCGTGAATTTTTATCCTGGCTCAACGAAATCGGGCTCGGTGCCCGGTCGCAGGCGAGAATTATCAGTGGAATTAAAAGCTTTTTCCGGTTTCTCGCGATTGAAAACCTGGTAAGCGAAAGTCCGGCCAGTTTGCTCGAAACTCCTCGTCTGCCCAGGAACCTGCCTGAAATTTTAAGTGCAGACGAGATTGAGAAAATAATCTCCTCGATTGATATGAGCAGCCATCTGGGTCATCGGAACAAGGCGATCATAGAAGTATTATATGGATGCGGATTGCGGGTATCCGAGCTGGTTGGCTTAAAGATCTCCCAGGTTTTTTTTAACGAAGGTTATGTCAGGGTCCTGGGAAAAGGCAGCAAGGAAAGGCTTATCCCACTTGGCCGCTCCGCAGGCAAGGCAATGGAACAATACATTCAGTATGAGCGGGTACATCAAAAAGTGGATAGTAAGGCTGCGGACCTGGTTTTTATCAATAACCGGGGAAACGGTCTCACCCGGGTAATGATCTTTACCATTGTAAAAGCTTTGTCCAAAAAGGCAGGCATCAGAGTACCAGTTAGTCCCCATACCTTTCGCCACTCCTTCGCCACGCATCTGATAGAAAATGGAGCCGACCTGCGTGCGGTGCAGGATATGCTTGGTCATGAATCGATCTTAACCACTGAGATTTATACTCATCTCAACCGTGAGTTCCTACGGGAAACGGTTAACAAGTACCATCCGAGAGCGAAAAAATAATTGTGTGTTATTATCCACAAATTAATCAAATTATCTCCCAAATTGTCACAAATCTTTTCACTAAGGGGGTGGGACAAAAGGCCCCAGACCTAATTCCCGGAGAAATCGAAGAGTATCAGTTGCCACTAGCTTTCCTCTATAAATCTTCCTGAAGATTTTTATGTAGTCTGTGTTAGAAGGTACTTATTATTTAAGTTAGCATTACTGAAAGCCAAAATGGATTCTCTTATTTTGCCACTAGCTTTAGCTAGTGGATATAATTGATCCTCATAACATTATGGCCTTTAGGCCAAATATTTTTCAAAATTTCTCCATTTTGTCAGTAAATCTGAACTGTCATCCCGATCATATTCATTGAATGATATCTATCGGCATAGATCAGTATATCTCAAAGATTGTTAATCTCCTGAAGGGGGAATCTTCTCATTGGATCAATCATAAGACACTCGTCATTGGAAAATTTGTTTGGCAAGATGAATATGAAGAATCTATGAGGCAATATGGATTTAAGAATTTGGGCTAAAGCCCACAATATATTATCATTCAACACATTAACCACTAGCTTGATCCCCGCCTTCGCGGGGATGACAATAGTGGCAATTAATAAGGGACACACTGGCTAGGCTGACCTGCTGCCTACTGCCTACTGCTGAACAATTGAATGCATTTAAGTTGATCGCTGAATAATTTTAGGTACTTTTGCCGCCGTTTTCAAGATAATATCTAATATCTTATTTTATCTAATTTAAATAATTAACTATGTCAGTAAAACGAGTTTACACCTTTGGAGACAAGAAAGCTGAAGGTCGTACCGACATGAAGAACCTGCTTGGTGGCAAGGGTGCCAACCTGGCTGAAATGAACCTTATCGGGGTACCGGTTCCTCCGGGTTTCACCATTACCACTGATGTTTGTACCGAGTACAATCAGTTGGGCGAGAAAAAAGTAGTCGAATTGCTTCGCAGCGATGTTGAAGCTGCAGTGAAGCAGGTAGAAACCATTATGGGAACCAAATTCGGCAGCAGTGAAAACCCCTGCCTGGTGTCGGTTCGTTCAGGTGCACGGGCTTCGATGCCCGGAATGATGGATACCATCCTTAACCTGGGATTGAATGACGATGCTGTTGAAGGTTTGATCAAGCGTACCGGGAATGCCCGTTTTGCATGGGATTCTTACCGACGGTTCGTTCAGATGTATGGCGACGTAGTTCTGGGTTTAAAACCGGCATCAAAAGAGGATATGGATCCATTTGAAGTTATTATTGATGAAGTCAAAGAACACAAAGGCGTTGAACTCGATACCGACCTGACTGTTGAAGATCTGAAGGAACTCGTAGCAAAATTTAAAGCTGCGGTTAAAAAATCGACCGGACATGAATTTCCCACCGATCCATGGGAACAGCTTTGGGGTGCAGTTATGGCTGTATTCAATAGCTGGAACAACGACCGGGCGATCTATTACCGTAAACTGAACCGCATTCCCGATGAATGGGGAACGGCGGTTAACGTTCAGGCTATGGTTTTTGGAAATATGGGTGAAAACTCAGGTACGGGTGTTGCTTTTACCCGCGATGCAGGTACCGGTGAAGATATTTTCAACGGAGAATACTTAATTAACGCTCAGGGTGAAGACGTGGTTGCAGGTATCCGTACCCCGCAGCAGATCTCCAAAGAAGGATCAAAGCGTTGGGCAAAACTGGCCAATGTTCCGGAAGCCGATCGTGCAAGCAAATATCCTTCATTGGAAGAGGCCATGCCGGCTGTATTTACCGAACTGAACCAGATACAACAGAAACTGGAAGATTATTTTAAAGATATGCAGGACATCGAGTTCACCATGCAGGATGGGAAGCTCTGGTTACTGCAGACCCGCAATGGTAAACGCACCTGTGCAGCAATGGTGAAAATTGCCATGGACATGCTCCGTCATGGATCGATTGACGAAAAAACCGCTCTTAAACGCGTTGAACCGAATAAACTGGATGAATTACTCCATCCGGTATTCGAAAAAGCTGCCATGAAGAGTGCTTCGGTTATCGCTAAAGGATTACCCGCTTCTCCGGGTGCTGCCACCGGTCAGATCGTATTCCATGCTGATGAAGCCGAAGAATGGGCTGCAGCAGGGAAAAAGATCGTTCTGGTAAGGATTGAAACTTCACCTGAAGATCTCAAAGGAATGAACGTGGCCGAAGGTATTCTTACTGCCCGCGGTGGTATGACCTCACACGCTGCCGTTGTTGCACGTGGTATGGGAAAATGCTGTGTATCAGGAGCAGGCAGCCTTCAGATCGATTATAAAAAACGTACTCTTAAAGTTGATGGTAAGGAATTGGCCGAGGGCGACTGGATTTCACTGAACGGTTCGACCGGGGAAGTATACGATGGTAAAATTAAAACCATTATTCCGGAAATGAGCGGCGATTTTGGTAAATTGATGACACTTGCTGATAAATACTCCCGTCTGAAAGTCAGGACAAATGCCGATACCCCTCACGATTCACAGGTGGCCCGCAACTTTGGTGCAGTCGGAATCGGACTTTGCCGCACCGAACATATGTTTTTTGAAGGTGACAGGATCAAAGCCGTTCGTGAAATGATTCTTGCTGATGATGAAGTTGGCCGCAGAAAAGCTCTTCAAAAACTTCTCCCCATTCAGCGGAGTGATTTTGAAGGAATTTTCGAAGTCATGGCAGGTCTGCCGGTAACCGTTCGCTTACTGGATCCTCCGTTGCACGAATTTGTACCTCACGAAGAAGCCAATCAGAAAGAAATGGCTGAAGAGATGGGCATATCTCCTGCTGCAGTAAAAGCCAAAGTTGAATCGCTGCACGAATTCAACCCGATGCTTGGTCATCGCGGATGCCGCCTGGGTAATACCTATCCGGAAATTACCGAAATGCAGGTTCGTGCCATTATTGAAGCTGCTTTGAACCTGAAAAAACGCGGAATTGAAGCTAAGCCTGAAATAATGATCCCGCTGACTGGTACATACGAAGAAATGAAACTCCAGGAAAATATCACCCGTGACACGGTAAACAAGGTATTTGCCGAAATGAATGATAAGATTGATTATCTGGTGGGCACTATGATTGAAGTTCCACGTGCTGCCCTGGTAGCCGACCAGATCGCCGAATCAGCTGAATTCTTCTCTTTCGGTACCAATGACCTTACCCAGATGACCTTTGGATATTCCCGCGATGATGCAGGAAAATTCCTCCCCATTTATCTGCAGAAAGGCATCCTGAAAGACGATCCTTTCCAGGTTCTTGACCAGGTTGGTGTTGGTCAATTGATCACCATGGCTATTGAAAAAGGCCGGAGTACCCGCAAAAAACTTAAAGTTGGAATCTGCGGCGAACATGGCGGTGAACCATCCTCAATCGGTTTCTGTCATCGGGCCGGAATGGATTATGTAAGCTGTTCACCTTTCCGCGTTCCCATTGCAAGACTAGCCGCAGCACAAGCGGCATTATAGTAAGCATAATTTAAAAGTTGTCAACTCTGGGTACAGAGTTGACAACTTTTTCTTTATCTTTGTTATGATATATAGTTATATGAATATCTGGATATCATTAGTTTTTTTGATTTTGGCCTATCTGATGGGCTCAGTTTCATCAGCTGTATGGCTGGGCCGGGCTATGAAAGGTGTGGATGTCAGAAACCTCGGAAGCGGTAATGCAGGGTTTGCGAATGTGATGCGGAATCTTGGACCGTTGGTGGGAGTTCCTGTTTTAATAATCGATACTTTAAAAGGCTATTTGGCCGTTCAATTGGCATACCTGATTCCAGGGATCGCATCCGATAGCGAAGCCTTATATTTCTGGCAGATCATTTTTGGTATGGCGGCTTTGGTTGGCCACCTTTTTCCCATATTTACCGGGTTCAGAGGCGGTAAGGGAGTTGCAACCGGACTTGGAATAGTTTTGGCTATATATCCTTTCGGTGCCCTTCTTTCTTTTGTTGTTTTCCTGATCGCTTTCCTGGCCAGCCAGTATGTCAGCCTTGGATCTCTGATGGCCGGTATTTCTTTCCCTCTGTTTGTTTTGTTTCTTTTACCAGGCGATAATGTGCCGTTAATGGTGTTTTCCTGGGTGGTTGCGGCACTTCTTGTGCTGACCCATCAGAAAAATATCGACCGGATTCTTAAGGGGCAAGAACACAGGGCGGGCATTTTCAAGAGAAAATAGTATCCCCCAAAACCAGGGGTAATACTTTTCGGAGTTCATCTCCTTTGACTTTTCCCACCAATTCACCCTGGTTCGCATAGGAGATATATCCTGTTTCTTCTGATACCACAATGACGAATGAATCTGAGTTTTCAGACATTCCCACTGCCGCCCGGTGACGCAGGCCCAGTCGCGAAGGTATCGACGGATTTTCAGATACCGGTAAAACACATCGTGCTGCTGAAATTCTGTTCCTGGCCAGAATCATCCCGCCATCATGCAGCGGACTATCCTTACGGAAAATTGTTTCGATCAATTCGGCCGAGATGGTGGCATCAACCTGACAGCCAGTTTCTGCGTAAGCCCTTAACTCGGATTTTTTTGCAAGAACCAGCAAAGCCCCCGTTTTTGTTTTGGAGAGCTTCTCACAAGCCCGGACAATTGACTCGAAATCCCATCCGGATACCCGCTGACTGCTCAGTTGAAATAGATGATCGAATGAGATTTTACCATTCCGGAAATACCGCGTACCTAAAACCAGAAGAAATCTCCGGACCTCCTGCTGAAAAACGATTAACAAAGCAATCAGTCCCAGGCCGATAATCTGCCCCAGAATCGTACCCAGCAATTGCATATTCAGCGCCCGCACCAACAGCCATAGAAGGTAAATCAGGAATACTCCATAGAATATGTTTACAGCTACAGTCCCACGAACTAACTTATAAACCTGAAAAATCAGGAAGGCGACCAGCAAAATATCAATCAGGTCGAGTAACCGTATCGTATCAAAAATAAAACTCATTCCATTCACAATTTAATCTGATCAATCAATTGAATACATTCATGAGCCTGCTTAACATCATGAACCCTTAAAAATTCAGCGCCCTTAAGCAGAGCCAGTGTATTGACTACGGTTGTTCCATTAAGCGAAGATTCCGGGGCACCTTTCAGGACGCTATAGATCATTGATTTTCTTGATAATCCAACCAATAATGGCCTTTCAAATAACCGGAATTCGGGCAACCTGGCCAGAAGATCATAATTATGGTCTAAAGTTTTTCCAAATCCAAACCCGGGATCCAGGATAATGTCAGCCACGCCCGATTCGGTAAGCTTCCGGATTCTGGCAGCAAAAAAAAGAGATATTTCATTAACAACATCAGAGTATTTTGGATTATCCTGCATGGTACGGGGCGATCCGAGCATGTGCATCAGAACATAAGCTACCCTTAACCTTCCAATCGTTTCAAACATCTTAGGATCCTGGTTCCCTCCTGAAACATCGTTAATCATTTGAACACCATGTTCTTTAACGGCCCATTCGGCGATACCCGAACGATAGGTATCCACTGAAATTACTGAATCCGGGTGTTCCGACCGCAATACCGTTAAAGCCACACTAAGTCGCTCTTTCTCAGTTTCCTCATCAGGCTCAATCGATCCCGGTCGTGTGGAGCAGGCACCGACATCCAAAATGGCGGCTCCCTCTTCCAGCATTCGACCGGCCTTCATTTTTACCAGCTCGCGGGTTTGGTACATCCCTCCATCATAAAATGAGTCGGGAGTAACATTGATAATCCCCATAATCAGGGGCTTCTCCAAAGAAAGCAGCCTGTTTCCTATCCTGATATTGCGAGGTTTAATGAATATTTGGCCGGATGGTATCATGCAAGATGAAATAAGCTTATAAATGTAAAACTTTGTCGGTGCTTTTCAGCAGCAATTTGTATTTTAGACCCTTATTTCAGGCCAGATGCAGAAAACACTTTCACAATATAATCAGATAGTTACTCTATGCCGGGATATATTCGAAAAGAAAATGAAAGACTACGGCGCGTCGTGGAGAATCCTCCGGGCGGAATCTGTTACCGATCAAATCTATATCAAAGCCCAACGGATTCAGAGCATTGAACAAAAGAAAACCCAGATGATCGGAGATGATATCCGCTCTGAGTTTATCGGGATCGTGAATTATAGTATTATCGGACTGATACAGATAGAAGCCAATGACGGACTGCCCGTTAATCTTGAACCTGCTCAGGCGTTATCCCTGTACAACAGCCAGTTCGACCGTGTCAGGGCCCTTATGATGGCTAAGAATCATGATTACGGGGAAGCCTGGAGATCGATGAGGATTTCATCATTTACCGACCTGATTCTCATGAAGATATACCGAACCAAACAAATCGAGGATCATCTGGGCCAAACCATGGTTTCAGAAGGCATTGATGCCAATTACATGGATATGATCAATTATGCCATCTTTGCCTTGATTAAAATTGATTTTAAAGATTAATGCCTTATGAAAGTGACGATTAAGATTATCAGTAAGATAATTATCGCCGTGGTCTTTATCTTTTCGGGATTTGTGAAATGTGTAGATCCAACCGGCACAGCAATCAAAATGGAAGAGTACCTGTTGGCATTCGGAATTGACTTCATGATCCCACTTTCTCTTGGTCTGTCCATACTGATGTGCGGAGCAGAAATGCTTGTGGGGATCATGCTTTTGCTGAACCTGAAAATCAAATGGGCCATATGGATCACCATTGCCCTGATGGTATTCTACACCCCGCTTACGCTTTGGCTGGCAATATCTAATAAAGTGACTGATTGCGGGTGCTTCGGAGATGCGCTTGTACTCACCAACTGGCAAACATTTCTAAAAAACGTGGTTCTGGATGTTTTCATCGTTGTTCTATTTATAAACCGGGGAAATTTCAAAAATCTGTTCAAACCAGTCTTTCAAACTGCTGCTGCTGTGGGTTTTGCTTTATTGGTGACCGGTTTTGAGTTTTATAACCTCAACCATCTGCCGGTTATTGATTTCATGCCATACAAAATCGGCGCAAACATCCCGGCCGGAATGATCATACCCGATGATGCACCGCAGGCAATATATAAGATTATCTTCTGCTACGAAAAAAATGGTACCCGCAAAAGCTTTACAGATAAGAATTTACCTGATTCTACCTGGAAATTTGTCAAAAGGAAGGATCGGCGGATTCAGAAAGACTATTCCCCGCCGATTCATGATTTCTCGATCATCACTCCTGACAACCTGGATGTTACGAATAAGATACTTTCTGACCCCGGATATTCTTACCTGCTGATAATCAGTAATTTTCAAAAAGCTAACCTGAGCCATTTTGACGAAATCAACCGGATCGCCGAATCTGCGGTTTCCAAAGGTTATGGTTTCTATGCATTAACCTCTTCCGTACCCGAAGAACATGAACTTTTTAAAGAAAAGGTTAAAGCTTCCTATCCAATTTACCTGATGGACGAAACCACTTTGAAAACCATGATCCGTTCAAATCCTGGTTTGATATTAATAAAGAATGGAACTATTATAGGCAAATGGCATTACAAACAGCTTAAAAACGTAAAGGACTCATGAGAAAAAGAATTGTTGCCGGTAACTGGAAAATGAATACCGATGTTGCAGCCGGAGTAAAACTTGCAATTGAATTGATGCAGCTCCTGATTGAAAAGCCTGCTCCTGAGAATGTTGGCGTTGCAATTGCCCCGCCCTTTAC
>QYQM01000094.1 GCA_007280905.1 Porphyromonadaceae bacterium
AACCCAAAGGTCAATAACTGTTTCTGCGAGCTCAGGTTTTGGGCCTGGCTCCAGGCAATACTCACTGTCAGCATAATCGCCAACAGACTGAGCAGCTTTCCGAAACGTAGGTGTTTACTCATAATGTTAAATAAAAATTAATAATTAAAGTTAAAGTTAATTTCATACTCTTCTTTAAGAGGATATATCAATCCCCATAATTCCGCTAAAATAACGACATTAACAATACCAACCAAATATTTTTATGAAGAAGTTGATAGATTGATAGGTTGAGGGTTGTGCTAATATTTTGCTACGATCGGCATTCGGCGGCCCATGCCGAAGGCTTTAGAAGATACCCGCAGGATCGGGGGCGATTGGAAACGCTTGTATTCGCTGCGATTGACGAGCGAAATTACTTTTTCAACCACCTCTCTCTGAAATCCGTTACTGATTATGGTTGCCACCGGCTCTTTCATTTCGATATACCGGTAAAGAATCAGATCCAGCACATTATATTCCGGTAGTGAGTCGCTGTCTTTTTGCCCGGGTCGCAATTCAGCGGATGGTGCCTTTATAAATATATTGGGTGGTATAATTACCCGATACCTGTTTACATAACGGGCAATCGCGTAAACATCGGTCTTGTAAACATCACCCAGAACAGATAAACCTCCATTCATATCTCCATATAAAGTGGCATACCCTACAGCAGCCTCACTCTTGTTGGAAGTATTCAACAAAATCATATTCTGTTTATTAGCCAAAGCCATCAGAATTACTCCCCGTATCCTTGCCTGCAGGTTCTCTTCAGTTACATCTTCAGGAAGATTAAGAAATTCAGGTTTAAGTTGTTCAAGAAAGGATTCCATCATCGGATCCACCGGGATGCGGCTCCATTTAACTCCGAGGTTGTTGGCAAGATGAATGGAATCTGTAATCGAATGATCAGATGAGAAGCGCGATGGCATCAATACAGGCAGAACATTTTCCGCGCCAAGAGCTTCAACTGCCAAAACCAGTGTGAGAGCAGAATCCATTCCTCCGGAAAGCCCTAAAACTGCCCGTTTGAAACCCATCTTCGAAAAATAGTCTTTGATACCGAAAACCAGTGCTTTGTGCATCATTTCTAGCCGGTATTCCTCGCTGAGATTGATTTCAGGTGCAGCCGCCCTGGTATCATGCGGGTTCGTTAAATTCTCAACGACATATGACCTGACCTCTTCTGCAAAAGGTGTAAACCGATCGACTATCATTCCGTGCCGGTTGAGGACCATTGAGGATCCGTCAAAAATCAATTCGGTATTTGCTCCAACCTGGTTGCAATAAAATAATGGAATGCCATATTTGCTTACATTTTGACGCAGCACTTCTTCCCGGGCATTTATCCTGTTAGCCGCAAAAGGGCTTGCCGAGATATTAATCATAATACCGGGCTGGTGTCTGGTTATAAAATCCATGGGTGAAACCGTATACAACCGGGATCTGGAAAATGCATTCTCAACGGGTTGATCATCCCAGATGTCTTCACAAATGGTTAAAGCGATCCTTAATCCCTTAAATTCGACAATATTAAATTCAGAATTTGGCTCAAAATACCGATATTCATCAAAAATGTCATAGGTCGGAAGAAGCGTTTTGTGCCGGACAGCCAAAATCTCTTTGTTGGCCAGAAGGTATGCGGCATTATATAATTTCTTACCCTTTTCATTAGGGTTGATGGCGGGACTACCAACAATGACGGCAACTTTGGATGTACAATCGGTCAGAAGCCGGATGCTTTCCCCGCACCGGTCAATAAAATCACGTTGTTCAAGCAAATCCAGAGGAGGGTAGCCACAAATTGACAATTCCGAAAAAACAATCAGATCAACTGCTTCTTTTTCAGCCTTTTTAATGGCATCCCTCATTAGATTCAGATTGCCTTCAAAATCAGCAATCCGGAAGTTTAACTGTGCTATGGCGATTTTCATACATCAAAATACTATACCCATATTTAATCCAACCTGGTTGATCCGGGCATTATCAGCCTTCTGGCTATCATTCTCCCTGGTTACATCCAGAAAAGTATTCTTGTAAACGATGGCAAATTGAAGGCTAAGTCTTTCTCCGAGTGAGTAATTTATTCCTATTCCGGTATGCCAGGCAAGATTAAACTTGTTGACACCTTGCTGAAATGGCTCTTTTTCAATATTGTTATCGGTTGCATTAATGAATGCTTGGGTATTAAACATCGGATCCAGGCCGATTTCAGCAAACAAGGTTGAATACCCGATTTCGGGCATTATAAACTTCAATGCTACCGGAATCTCAACATATTGAAGGCGATAAGTGACCCTGGTACCGGGCTGCAAGATATCATGGCCGTGAATCAGATCCAGATACAGGGCATCCTTATAAATTATATTACCTCCGGTTTGGTTCAGGTTCAACCCGAAAGATAAAGCATAAAACCTCTCGAATTTATAATCCATCCGCAATCCACCCTCAGTACCAAGCCTGACTGGTCCTTGACCAAGAAAGGATTCATCGGCGTGTATCCAGTTAAGATGGGGCTGGAGGCTGAAAGCAAAACTTACCCGTCGGTCAGAATGCTGTGCATGCAGCAATGTAGAGCCAAATAAAAGGATTATTGCTGCCAGAAAGACTTTTGTTTTCATATGCATCGCAAGATTTTCAGTAATTTTAACGTTTTGCCATCGGCATTAGTATTGATAAGTACAGTTATGAAGACAAATCCCTTAATCTTACAGTCAAAAATAGGCATTCTTATCCTAATCTTAGTTATCGGAACCGTTGCCTGTGACCGCCGGAAAAAAACAGGTCACGGTTCATTGATCAGGTTTGAAAAACTGGTTTTCACGATATCCCCTGCCAGCTTATCCGATAGCATCCATCTTAATCACAACAATTTAGTTCCATTTTTCAGGATTTTCAATGAAGAAGTTATCAGAATTGGCCCGGATAGCCTTCCCGGGTACGCTGGGCAACTGGAGAGATTTATCGGTGATTCATTGATCTGGCGCGTATATACCGAGGTAGACAAATCAGCCGGTTTATATCAGGAGAGCTGCCGGAAAATTGATGATGCATTGGGTCGCTGGGCTACCCTTACCGGAAATAAACGTCCCGATAATCTGATCACGTTTATATCGGGTTTCAATCAATCATTCATCACTTTACCGGGGTGCCTGGGAATTGGGGTAGATAATTACCTGGGTTCTCAGAGTCCATTTTATCGGGGCTTAGATATACCCATTTATATCCGGAAAAATATGAACCCTGACAATTTGCCAGCTGACGCAGTGAGAGCCTGGTTATATAGCGAATTACCAGGGCCGGCACCAGATGGAGGATTTCTCGACCGGATGATTTACGAAGGCAAGGTATATTATATTGCCAGTAAGTTATTACCCAAACTCAGTGATGAAAAATTGTTTCATTATACTGAAGAACAATTGAATTGGTGCCATGTTCAAGAGAAAGCGATGTGGAAATATCTGGCCGAACAGAAGATACTCTTTTCAACCGAACGATTGTCTATCAGGAAATTTATCGAGGAGGCACCATTCACCCGTGATTTCGGGAATGAGTCACCCGGAAGGGTGGGCGTCTGGATTGGTTACCGAATTGTAAGCAGCTATGTGAAGGCTACCGGAATGAATCTTAAGGATCTTATCGGTATAACCAGTGCAAAAGAAATTCTATCCGGGTCGAAGTACCATCCTTAAACTAATTATTCTCAACTTTGTTAAAACTAAACATTCAGGAGAAGAGCTATGATAGGTAAAAAAATACAAACCGCTATCGATGAACAAATTAATGCCGAGATTTGGTCAGCATATCTGTATCTGTCGATGTCCGCTTATTTTGAAAGGCAGAACCTGCGCGGTTTTGCTAATTGGATGAAAATCCAGTGGCAGGAAGAGGTTACCCATGCCATTAAATTCTTCGATTATGTTCATTCCCGTGGAGGCCAGGTAAGCCTGAAACCCATTGCAGCAGTGCAGATTGATTGGAAAAATGCCATAGAGGTATTTAGTGAGACTTTGAAACATGAGCAGCATGTAACTGCACTGATCAATAACCTCGCAAATATTGCTGTGGAGGAAAAAGACCATGCCACAAACAGTATGCTTCAGTGGTTTATCGCCGAACAGGTTGAAGAGGAGGCTAATGCGGAGCAGATTCTGGTACAGTTGAAAATGATCGGCGACAATGGTTATGGTTTGCTCATGCTCGACCGGGAACTCGCAAGCAGGGTATTTGTGGATGCAACGAAAGCGGCGAATAATTTATGAAGGCAATAAAAGTTAAGGAAGGAGTTTACTGGGTTGGAGGGATTGACTGGAATCTCAGGAGCTTTCATGGCTACCTGACTCAGCGGGGAACAACCTATAATGCCTATCTGATCATTGATGAGAAAATCACCCTGATCGATACGGTTAAATCATATCTGACCAGTGAGATGCTGGATAGGATTCGTTCGGTGGTTGATCCATCGAAAATTGATTATGTAGTATGCAATCATGTAGAGATGGACCATTCCGGCGGCCTGCCGGAGATTATGAAAATAGCGCCGAATGCGGCCCTCTTCTGTTCACCCAAAGGAGAAACCGGTTTGCGTGAACATTATAAGGAGAACTGGAATTTTAAACCCATGGAATCAGGGACGGTTCTTAACCTGGGAAAAAGAAACCTCCATTTCATTCTGACTCCTATGGTTCACTGGCCGGATAATATGGTGGTCTATATGCCTGAGGGCAAGATCCTGTTTTCCAATGATGCATTTGGACAACATCTGGCTTCGTCGGAGCGCTTTGATGATGAATATCCTTTGGATATTACCATGTTGGAAGCACGAAAGTACTATGCAAATATTGTGCTTCCATACTCCAAACAGGTTCAAAAGATCCTGGTCGGAATTACAGACATTGATATAGAAATCATTGCCGATAGTCATGGCATCATCTGGCGAAAGCATGTTAAAGAAATCATCAGCGGTTATAAAAGCTGGGCCAGCAATGAAACCCGCAAAAAGGCACTAATTGTTTACGACACCATGTGGCACTCCACGGAAGCGATGGCATTGGCTATTCAGGATGCTTTTGAGCAAAGCGGTTATGTTACTTCCCTTTTGAGTTTACAATACAACCACATTTCAGATATCATGACAGAAGTAATTGATTCTGAATATATTTGCATAGGTTCTCCTACTTTGAACGGACGAATGTTGCCGACGATGGCCGCATTCCTTACCTATCTGTTGGGGTTAGCACCCAAAAACCGAAAATCCATTGTGTTCGGGTCATATGGCTGGGGTCCTAAACAGATTGAGGAAATTGCCACCACGATGACCGAGTCGGGATTTAATGTGGTTGCCACCGAAAAGATAAAATATGTTCCCTCGGCAGAGGACCTGGATGCATTGCGGGTAAGGATCCTAGGGTTACTGTAGGTACCTCCCCCTGCCCCCTCCTTATGAAGGAGGGGGGAAGAGGCCTCTGAGTAGCGTGACGCGACCCCGGAAGGCCAGGGTGACAAGGGGACTCACAAAAAACAGCACAAAAGGAAAATGCGGAGCACACCCACTCCTTCATAAGGAGGGGGCAGGGGGAGGTACTTCGGGGCACGAGCAGGCCTGCATGGCCAGCCATGCCATCATTCCCATACCATGGGTGAGGGCAGATTCATTGATATCAAATTCAGGATGATGAACAGGGTTATTGAAATTTCCGCCCCCGGTTCCTAACCGGTAGAAAACAGCAGGGAACCTCTGTGCATAGCGGGAGAAGTCTTCACCGGTCATCCGTAAAGGCAAAGTGGCGATCTGATCTGGTCCGGCATAACTGACTGCCAGGTTTTTTAAAACACGGGTGAGTTCAGGATCATTCTTAAGGGAAGGGTATCCCGGAACGAGACGGCAGTCAAGCGTAGCCCCCATTGAGGAGACTATGCCGCTTGCCATTTTTTGTATTTCATCGAGTGCAATTTGCCGCCATTGTTCGTCCATTATCCGAAAAGTGCCTTCGAGTTTTACGGTTGGAGGAATGACGTTGGTAGAACCAGGGGCATCGAATTTGCCAAATGACAGGACTGCCGGGATATCAGCCGGTATGCTACGGCTGACAATCTGCTGCAGGCTAACCACGAGATGACTGGCAATCAGCACAGGATCAATGAGTTTATGCGGCAATGCGCTATGACCGCCAATTCCTTTAACGTCCAGGTAAATCTCATCTGTTGACGCCATATATGGCCCTTCACGGAAGCCAAACATACCCGCGGGTAATTCGGGATAAACATGTTGAGCAATAATAAAATCAGGTTCAGGATGATCGAGCAAACCCGATTCCAGAATTTTTTGCGCTCCACCGGGAAGAACCTCCTCCGCTGGCTGAAAGATAAACCGGATGCGACCGTTCCAATCATTCCTGAGTGATGAAATGATCTTAATGGCTCCCAGAAGAGAGGCAGTATGAACATCATGTCCGCATGCATGCATGACGCCGGCATTTTTCGATCGGTAATCGCAGGTATTCGTTTCAACAATTGGCAAGGCATCAATATCGGCCCGCAAAACAAGGTATTTCCCGCTCTCCGATCCCTCAATCACTCCGGTAATCCCGGTATTGGCGATTCGCTCATGGCTGATGCCCCATCCGTCGAGAATTCTTTCAATAAATCCTGCTGTTTCAAACTCTTGAAATGACAACTCCGGATTTGCGTGGATAGTTCGGCGAATGGTGATGATTTCATCAGAGAGCTGTGTCGCCAGGCTTTTGATTGTATCCGGTTTCATCATATTGATTTGTTAAAAATCCAGACTAAGTGACAGATAAAAAATTCTTGGCAGGATTGTATGATTCTCAATTCCCCAGGCCCAATCAGCCCTTACGAAATAACCCAGCAGCCGGCTCCGGAGACCAAAACCAAAACCCGAGACAATCGGTTCATTGCCTTTATCGATCACAATAATCAAAGGTCCGTTTTTGATGACTTCACGGTTCAGGTGATTTCTTTTATCCCAGGGTGTTGGTCCGCTCCATGCAGTGCCAAGATCAAAAAAACCGACAATCTGGAAATTATTAAGAAAATCGGAGTTGATCGGTTTATTTGCAAAATACCTGAAAATCGGCCAACGAAGTTCAGAATTAAAGACAGCGAAACTATTACCGTTTCGGATATTCTGTGAAAATCCTCTCATGTTGGTAGCAAGAGTCTGATATACAAAGCTTTGCGTGGTATCTATCGGCATACTACTGTCGAATGTTGGAACAGTCCGGGATAGATTGATCCAATTATCAACCCCACCAAGGTAATAGATTAACCGGCTTCCTCCGAACGAAGTGCTCGCGGCAAACCGGTTAGCCCAGATCAGAGTCCGGTGAATTGGCTGGTAATGCCGGATATCGGCCCCAACAATAAAAACATCGGACCAATTCCCGTTAACTTGTTGATAATACTCACCGAATACTTTGTACCTAATACCCTCATAAAGGTTAAGGGTGATCATCCTGGTATTATCAAAAATATATTCAAGCTTGAGTCCGGCCCAATATTTTGTAATCCCCTTCTTATTCATATTCTGCTGGTCGGTCGAAAGAAAGCTATACCTATCGATACGGCCATTCAGGGTAGCTTTCAGTGCATTTACCTGGCTGAAAGGATATTTCAACAGGTAAAAGAGTTCCTGAGTTGTTGCCTTGACAATAGAAGAATAATCCTGGGTGGGAGTCTGATAAACCTGCCGGTGGAAAATGATCTCCTTATCCAGTCGCTTTTTCAGGTTTTCAAAGCTCAGCATATATTCATTGCTCTCAAAATCAGCCCCAAACCGAACACCTCCGATGAGTTTATAATCTTCAAAAAGATCCTGCGTACCTACTTTGAATAGCATGTTGAATCCGGGGTTATAATAAACAGCCCCACCGGTAAATGACTGATAGGAAGAGTTCAGGAAGGTAAAATCGACCTGAGAAGCCAGATAGTTTATATAGAAGGCTGGTTGATAAATCCTCAAGGGTGGAAAATCGAAAACCCGGCCGGTTACCGGATCTTTCAAACCCGGGTCAGAAATTCTTTGGGACCTTGCTGTTGAAGCCGGGGCATTTCTTTCTGCCTCAAAAACATAATTATTGATGTTAATACCGGTTTTTTGTGCAAGGGTATCGGGTGTTAGAGTCAGCGGACGATGGGGTAAGGAAGGAGTAACCGTAACGGAAGCGGCAGATGCAGCGGCGGTCCTGATACTATCCTGGCGGGCAAGATCACGTGACAATTTGGTACGGAAAGCAGTAATCGGTAAGGGCGCTGCTGCCGGTAAAGCTTGATTAAGTGTTCCCCTGGCCAGCTTATATTTCCCGTTGGAGTAAATCAATGATGACCATTCGTTTGTTGACTTCGAGAATGACTGGTCAAGGATATTGCGGCTATAATTGGTTAATGGGGTAGATTTGGTACTAAACGAATAGTGTACTGTTGTATCAATTGAAATGATTGCACTGTCATATTCAGCCATATATCTGTTTCGCAGGCCATTATCATCCCCCAGATAGTAGTATTTATGATCTGCCAGCCGGTCGGGTTGGAACCGGTCGACATATTCATCTTCGGCCAATCGTATCAGATGATCAGCCTTAGCGGTATAATCATAGATAAATATGTCCAGATTCTGTTGTTGTAACTGTTTGTCATTCTGCTCCTCCAGTGAAATATCCTTCCGGTTGCTGGTAAAAATAATTCTGGAGGATTTATCAATAAACCTTGGGGAAAAATCATCTGCCCGGTCGTTTGTAATTCGTTCGCTGGTATTGGCAACAAGGTTGTATACAAAGATGTCCGATTGGCCATTGATCACTCCGGATAATACCAGGTTCAATCCGTCATCAGAATAAGAATAATCGAGAATTTTATCATATAGTTTGATTTCCTGATGTTCCCATTTTCGGGTATCAAGCGGGTAAAGGCTGTACCGGATTTTGCCTTTATATTCCATAATCATGGACAGCAGACCTGAGGAGGGGTGCCAGGCCAGTGCAGGGAATGAATAGTCTTCGATCTGACCCAGTTTTGCACCTGTTTGATAGATTTTTTTCGATTTATTGGTTTGAACATCATACAGCATGACACGGATTTGTCCCTCACTGTTTGATGTATAAGCAATATAATGCCCATCGGGACTGATTCTGGCTCTCAGGAACTCGGTTCCTTTTCGGTTTTTTAATTTAACCAGTTGAGAATCCGGTCTATCTCCCTGATGCGCAACTTCTGCATATCTGGTTTTATAAAAATTAAGCCATTCATAACTAAGCGCATTAAGGGTAGTACCCAGGACGTTAAGAAATCCGGATGAGATATTTCTGTTGATTCTTGTAAAATAGACTATGGTCGGAATGACTGACTTCCCGAAAGCCTCTGAAATAAAATTCCAGATGGAATGGCCTGCATAAATCGCATCCTGGCCTTCCAGGCGATTGAATTTATCGAATCGTCCGGATAGGATGCCATCTTTAACCCGGTTTTCCGTTTCGACATCCCAGCCTTTTGACAAGAAGGAGATTAGTCCGTTATAATACCACTCCGGCAGGTTCAGCAGGGTTGAACTGGCCAGACGGTCGCGCATGGTGCCTCCATAAAGCATCTCCTGCATGATCACTTCGGTAATTGCAGCCAATATCTGCTGATCGAATTTGCGGTAATCTCCCCCAAAATAGAGAAATACCTTATTGTCGATAATACGGGTTACCCCGCCGATGTTGGTTTCATCTTTACCCGAAACCAGGCCAATATTGCTTTGCCGGTAATCTGACAACCGGTTATACACTAAAAATATGATTCGTTTGGACAAGGAATACTCGAAGAAATTCTCAAGCCTGGTCAATTCACGGTAGGCAAACCGGCTCACATATTCGGCCAGTTCCTTTCCTTTGGGATAGAAATATACGTCATAACGGTCAAACCGGTAAAAAGATGCGAAGAACTCACTTTCGAGCACTTCCGACTTTGGATATTGAATACGGTTCTTTCCAAAGCTCATATTGAGTCCATTATAGAACTGAGCCCTGGCCGGATGGCCGGTCAGGAAAATGATTACCATGAGTAATCCCAATAATATCCTTGTAATTCTACCCATCGCTAATTGACGGTTGAAATTATTAATTTTGATTTGTTTTACTCTTACTAATTCTGATAATATGAAACGATTGATAATAGCTCTTTGTTTGGTTATTATGGAAGGTCAATTTTACAATAATTATGCCCAGTTTACCGAACCTTCCATAACTTTTGATAAAACAAGTTTCAATTTCGGCAATATCAACGAACTTGACGGATTAAAAACTCATGTTTTCAGTTTCACCAACAATGGTAGTCAGCCCCTTATTATAAATGACATTACTTCTACCTGCGGGTGCACTGTTCCTGAATGGATCAAGGAGCCGATACCTCCGGGCGGTACCGGAACAGTAAAAGTCACCTTTGACCCGCTTGGCAGACCCGGGGCTTTTCGTAAAAACATCGCAGTAAAAACCAATGCCCGGGAATCAACGGTTGTTCTTTATATTGTCGGATTGGTAAGTCCGAAACCCAAAACGGTAGCCGATGATTTTCCGATTAAGATAGGGAACCTGCGGTTGGCAACCAATCATGTTTCGATGCAAACGGTTCTGAATTCTCAGATCAAGGTTGATACGGTCCGGATTTTTAACGACAGCGACTCCCTCCTGAATGTATCCATTTCCGATGCCCCTGTGCATCTTTCCTTCTCAGTATTGCCACCTTCGCTGGAACCAAAAAAGAGAGGGCTGATTTATGTGGCATTTGACGCCAGGAAGATGAATGACTGGGGTTTTGTGCTGAGCCGGGTAATTTTTAGATTGAACGGAGTTCCCGTCACGGAAAATATGCTTGCCGTTAGTGCAACGATTCAGGAGGATTTCAGCAAGTTAACGCCTGAGCAGAAGTTATCGGCTCCAAGGGCAAAGCTGGATGAGGAATCATTTAATTTCGGTACGATAACTCCAGGACAACCTGTTGCTCATGATTTCATACTCAAGAATGAAGGTAAGGATCCGTTAATCATTCGAAAAATATCAACCACCTGCGGGTGTACTGCCTCAAAACCTGACAAATACGAAATCAAAGGCGGAGAATCTACAACATTAAAATGCACTTTTGACAGCCGTGGGAAAATCGGCAAGCAATTCCAGACAGTAACCTTGATCGTAAATGATCCGTTACAATCAATGCTGGTATTACGTTTCATCGGGAATGTTGAATCCACCGGCAAATAGTATGGAAGATCAGAATCAGCCCAATCAGAAATTAGATTCTGCTCTGAGGGTTAATTCAGGGATCGACCAGCCACCGTCGGTTGATCCGAAAGCAGCACAGCGCTTCATCAGGAAAAGGAAGACGATACTTTCAGCAAAAGAATATGTTGATGGGATTCTTGCGGGTGACCGGACGGTTCTGAGCCGGGGAATTACCCTGATTGAAAGCCATCGGCCCGACCATGTAAATATTGCTCAGGAGATAATAACCGGTTGTTTACCTCATTCCGGGCGGTCCATCAGGATTGGTATCACCGGCGTTCCCGGAGTCGGGAAAAGTTCATTTATCGAAGTGCTTGGAAGCTATCTGACCAGGCAGGGAAAAAGGCTTGCTGTACTGGCTATTGACCCCAGTAGTGAAAGATCTAAAGGAAGCATTCTGGGAGACAAAACCAGGATGGAAAATTTGAGTAATGATCCGAAAGCTTTTATCCGTCCTTCTCCTGCGGCAGGCTCACTGGGAGGTGTAGCCCGTAAAACCAGGGAAACCATGATTCTTTGCGAAGCAGCAGGATTTGATGTGGTATTTATTGAAACTGTTGGCGTTGGCCAATCCGAAACTGCCGTTCATTCCATGGTCGACTTTTTCCTGCTACTGATGTTGGCCGGAGCCGGCGACGAATTACAGGGTATCAAGCGGGGTATAATGGAAATGGCTGATACTATTGCGATTACTAAAGCTGATGGAGATAATGTCAGAGCTTCTGATCTGGCTTGTATGGAATACCGGAATGCCCTTCACCTGTTTCCTCCGCCTGAAAGTGGCTGGTCGCCAAAGGTAATCGCCGTTTCTGCCCGTGAAAACCGGGGACTGGACACCCTGTTGGGTATATTCTCAGACTATTTTGATCACGTTAATGCCAATGGATTTCTTGAAAAACGACGTAGGGAACAATCGAGGCACTGGTTGTTTACAACCATTCAGGAACAGCTTCTGGATGGTTTCTATCGTGATCCGCATATTGCCAGGAGAATAAAAGATGTTGAAAAGAAGGTGATGGAAGGCCGGATGACTTCTTTCCAGGGAGCAATTAAATTGATCGGGGAGTATCACAGGGAGGAGCGTGAACAGCATGGCTCCTCCCCCACCCAATCATGATCCCGCAATTTCGAGGCCTGCATTGAGCCATGTGAAAAAATCTGCGGGAGTGCCAGCTATCCGTTCGGTTGCACGTTTGTGCCCCAATCGCACAATTACGGTGTTCAGTTCCGGGACAACGATAATATACTGGCCATTTATTCCTCTCATATAATAAACCTGGTAGCCCCTGTATTTCATTAACCACCATTGCCAGCCATAATAATCTACATTTTTGCCATTCTCATCGATCAAATGACTGACCGGGGTGAGTGCCTGATTAAGATATGATTCCGACACAAGTTGTTTATCATTCCATTTACCATGATTGAGAATGAGCTGACCAAAACGGGCAAAATCCCTTACGTCGGTATTAAAGCAGCAGTATGCTTTTTCAACACCATTGGGTTTATCGATTGACCAAAGAGCATCATGTCGGGCCCCCATCGGTTTCCACAATTTTTCTGACGCGTAAGAACTAACCTTTTGGTGTGTAGCACTTTCAATGATCATGGCCAACAATTGGGTATTACCGCTTTTATAGTCATAGAACTTGCCAGGTTCGCGCATGACAGTCTGATTCAGCACCAATCCGGGCAGATCTTTGCCATAGTAACCTTTGGTTGTCATAGAAAACGCACTTGAATAGGCCTCATCCCAGCTCAGGCCCGAACTCATTTCCAGCAGATGACGGATGGTGACCTTGGCTTTATCTCCTTCCTTGAATTCGGGAAGAAAATCCCCGGTTGGCTGATCAACACTTTGAATATATCCTTCATCCAGAGCAATTCCGATCAGAAGGGATATAATAGATTTGGCCATTGAAAAGGAGTTCGATTTCGAATCAGATGAATAGCCCTCCCAATATTTCTCAAACAGAATCTTTTGATCCTTTACAACCAGAAAGGCCACGGTTTTGTATTTTTCAAATTCCTTTTTGTAAGCATCTGGAATGTTTTTCTGGTTATAGCCGGGAACCTCGGCCCATGGCTCATAATTTCCAGCTGCTACCACACGATTATCAAAAATGGTATAATCATCAATATCAACCTGTTGATAAATCAATGCTTTTCGCAGGTATTGAGGGCAAACAGCATAGGCAACTGCCAGAACTGCAATGATGATCAACAGGATGCGGGTGAAGCGAAATTTTTTCATAACAATTTCATGTTATTTGGGTTTGACTGTAGAAACGCATAATTGCGTCTTAGGTAGAGACGCAATTATGTGTCTCTACCTAATATTTCATCTGAAAAATACAATAATTGGCTGTAATTTTACAAGTTTTTAATTTGAAAACCCATGAATTACGATTTGATAGTGGTAGGCAGCGGTCCGGGAGGATATGTTGCGGCCATCAGGGCTTCGCAGCTTGGTCTTAAAACAGCTGTTATAGAGAAAGCCGAACTGGGTGGTATTTGTCTGAATTGGGGTTGTATACCAACCAAATCATTACTGAAATCCGCACAAGTTTTTGATTATGTGAAGCATGCCTCTGATTTTGGAGTGATTGTTGAAGGTACGGTAAAGCCGGATTTCATTGGTATTATTGGCAGGAGCAGATCGGTTGCAGAAGGAATGAGCAAAGGGGTTCAATTTCTGTTAAAGAAAAACAAGATTGAAGTCATCCAGGGATCCGGGAAGCTTGCCGGATCAGGAAAGGTCACTGTTACAGATCATACAGGTGCCGAAACGGTTTATGAAGCCCGGAACATTATCCTGGCAACCGGAGCAAGATCGAAAGAGCTGCCCAATCTGACACAGGATGGAAAGAAAATCATCGGGTATCGTGATGCTCTGGCACTCGAAAAATTGCCGGTTTCGATGGTGGTAGTGGGATCAGGAGCGATAGGCACCGAATTCGCATCATTTTATAATAGCATGGGAACCGATGTTACCCTGGTTGAGTTTTTACCGGAAATTGTTCCGCTTGAAGATGAAGAAGTTTCAAAGGCACTGGCCCGTTCGCTAAAAAAAGCCGGAATTAAGATCATGACCGAATCCTCAGTGGAATCAGTCGAAATCAAAGGTGAAACATGTCTGGTTTCCATTAAAACCAAAAAAGGTATTGAAATCAGGGAGGCAGAAATAGTTCTGTCGGCAGTTGGGGTAACGGCAAACCTGGAAAATCTTGGACTCGAAGCTGCCGGTGTACTACTAGAAAAGGGAAAAGTCAAGGTAGATCAGTATTACTGCACATCAGTACCCGGAATCTATGCCATAGGGGATATTGTACCCGGACAGGCACTGGCTCATGTAGCTTCGGCTGAGGGGATAATCTGTGTGGAAAAAATTGCCGGACTGAATCCTGAACCGCTGGATTACAACAATATACCCGGATGCACCTATACCACCCCGGAAGTTGCATCAGTGGGATACACCGAAAAAGCTGCTAAAGAAGCCGGTTTCGATATCAAGGTAGGCAAGTTTCCTTTTACAGCCTCCGGAAAAGCCAGTGCCGCCGGAGCAAAGGATGGATTTGTGAAGCTCATTTTCGATTCAATGCATGGTGAATTGTTGGGAGCTCATCTGATCGGAAGCAATGTTACTGAAATGATTGCTGAACTCGTTGTGGCCCGAAAGTTGGAAATCACAGGACACGAGTTGATCAAAACGGTTCATCCCCACCCCACTATGTCAGAAGCAATCATGGAAGCTGCAGCTTCTGCTTTTGGAGAAGTTATTCATCTTTAATAAAATGACAGGCGACCAGTTTATTGAAGTTACCGGAGCTCGGGTACATAATCTTCGTAATGTTGATGTAAAAATTCCCCGTCATAAGCTTACGGTAATTACCGGGCTAAGTGGAAGCGGAAAATCTTCCCTGGCTTTTGACACGATCTATGCCGAGGGCCAGCGAAGATATATGGAAACCTTCTCTGCCTATGCCCGTCAGTTTCTCGGAAGCATGGAGCGACCGGATGTGGATCAGATTACCGGATTAAGTCCGGTTATCTCGATTGAACAGAAAACAACCAGCAAGAATCCTAGAAGTACAGTTGGCACTACCACTGAAATATATGATTTTCTAAGGCTTCTATATGCCCGTGCGTCAGAAGCATTTTCCTGGGAAACAGGAGAAAAGATGGTACGGTATACGGATGATCAGATCCTGTCTAGAATTCTTGACAAATTTTCCGGTGAAAAGATTCTGATTCTCTCCCCTCTGGTAAAATCAAGGAAAGGTCATTATAAGGAATTATTTGAACAGGTCCGTAAAAAGGGATACATCTATGCCCGGATTGATGGTGCAATCAGGGAATTATTGCCAGGGCTGAAACTCGACCGGTATAAAACACACAATATTGAAATGGTTGTGGACAGGCTGGTGGCCAGTCCGGATCAGTCCAGGCGCATGAAAGATTCGATCATGACAGCTATGAAGGAGGGAAAAGGAGTGATCCTGATCACCGGATTTGAGGGACAAATGCCGACTTACTTCAGCCGCCACCTGATGTGCCCGACCACGGGAATTTCATATGATGAGCCGGCACCAAACAGCTTCTCATTTAACAGTCCACAGGGAGCCTGCCCGGTTTGTAAAGGGTTAGGTTATGTGCATGAGATCGACAACAGTAAGATTATCCCTGATGCTAAAATCAGTATAAAGGATGGAGGGATTGTTCCTTTGGGTAAATATCGCCAGAGCATGATTTTCTGGCAGCTTGAGGCTATCGCCCGGAAATATGGGTTCAAACTCGAGGATCCTATATGTGATTTGCCTGAAGAGGTACTTCAGATTATCCTCCTTGGATCCGAGGAATCATTCAAACTCGAAAACACACCGCTTGGCTTATCGTCCAATTATTTTCTGAGTTTTGAAGGGATCGTAACCTATATTGGCCAGCAAAAGGATGAATCAACCTCAAAGAAGGCACAGAAATGGGCGGATCAGTTTATCCGTACCACCAGCTGCGCAGAATGTGAAGGCACAAGGCTCAAGAAGGAAAGCCTATACTTTAGGTTGGATAATAAGAATATTGCCGAGCTGGCAGAGATGGACATCTCGCAGCTTTTGAATTGGTTCGATGGTATCGAATCAAGGCTGTCATCCGCCCAGCAACAGATTGCCAGGGATGTACTGAAAGAGATCAGGGCCCGTCTAAAGTTTCTGCTGGATGTGGGATTAAATTACTTATCACTGAACCGGGCAACCCGAAGCTTATCAGGTGGAGAGGGGCAGCGGATCCGGTTAGCTACCCAGATCGGATCGCAACTGGTTAATGTCCTGTATATTCTTGATGAGCCTAGTATCGGGCTGCATCACCGGGACAATCTCCAGCTGATCAACGCTCTGAAACAATTGCGTGACCTTGGAAATTCAGTGATTGTTGTTGAGCATGATGAGGATATGATCCTCTCGGCTGATTATGTCATCGACATGGGCCCTCATGCCGGTCGACATGGCGGTATGGTGGTTGCTACCGGAAAACCCGCTGATATTATACAGGCAGATACCCTGACCGGTGCTTACCTGAAAGGAGAGAAGAGGATCGGAGTTCCGTCCATCCGCAGGAAATCCGATGGCAAACAGTTGGTACTTAAGGGAGCCAGGGGGCACAATCTAAAGAATGTTAACATCAGCATTCCCCTTGGACAGTTTATTTGTATTACGGGCGTTTCAGGCAGCGGAAAATCATCACTGATAAATGAAACCCTGCATCCTATCCTGAGTCAGGCCTTTTATAATTCAGTTCAGGATCCCCTGCCTTACGAGTCGATCAAAGGCATTGAACTGATTGACAAGGTAATAGAGGTTGATCAATCGCCGATTGGCCGTACACCCAGATCTAATCCGGCAACCTATACCGGTGTATTTGGGGAAATCAGAAAATTGCTGGCAAAACTACCGGAATCTCAGGTCAGGGGCTATGAACCGGGACGATTCTCATTTAACGTCAAAGGTGGGCGTTGTGAAACCTGTCAGGGTGCAGGGGTAAAAACCATTGTAATGAATTTCCTCCCGGATGTGTATGTGCATTGTGAAGCTTGCAACGGAAAAAGGTATAACCGTGAAACACTGGAAGTCAGATATAAAGGAAAATCTATTTCTGATATTCTGGACATGACCATCAGCCAGTCGATGGAATTTTTCGAGAACTCCCCCAATATTGTTCGGGCCTTACGGACTTTAAACGACGTTGGATTGGGGTATATTACACTCGGCCAATCGTCCACCACCCTATCCGGAGGCGAATCACAGCGGGTGAAACTCGCCAACGAACTGGCCAAAAAAGATACCGGGCGGACGCTTTATATCCTGGATGAACCGACTACCGGGTTACATTTTGAAGATATCCGGGTATTGCTCGGTGTGCTGAACAGATTGGTTGAGAAAGGCAACACGGTTGTTGTGATTGAACATAACATGGAAGTCATTAAAGTGGCTGATTACATTATTGATCTGGGCCCTGAAGGGGGACTTTCCGGTGGAAAGATTGTGGCTGCCGGAAAACCGGAGGAAATAATTCTTAACAAGGATTCATATACTGGAAAATTTCTAAAAGAAGTATTAACTTCATACCATAAATTAAATAAGTCAATATGAATCAAGATGATATGATCCGGGATGCTTTTAAGAACAAATCCTGGAACGAATTAAAAACCGAAAATTCCTGGCAGATTTTTAAAGTTATGGCCGAGTTTGTCGATGGTTTTGAGAAGCTTGGCAGGATCGGACCCAGTGTAGCCGTGTTTGGTTCAGCCCGAACAATGCCTGACAATAAATATTATGTAGTTGCGGAAGAGATTGGTTACCGGTTAACCCAACTGGGGTATGGGGTAATAACAGGAGGAGGTCCGGGTATTATGGAAGCTGCCAACAAAGGTGCGCAGCGGGGAAAAGGAAAATCTATCGGTATCAATATTGATCTTCCGCATGAACAGAACCACAATCCTTATATTGATAATGATAAACTGATCAGTTTCGATTACTTTTTCGTTCGTAAGACTATGTTTATGCGCTATTCACAGGGGTTTATCGTGCTCCCGGGCGGATTTGGCACATTTGACGAACTATTCGAGGCCCTTACCCTGATAGAGACCGGAAAGATCGGCAAATTTCCCATCGTTTTGGTCAGTAAAGAATACTGGGGAGGTTTGATTAAATGGATCAAAGAGGTAATGCATGCCCGTGAACATAATGTAAATATCACCGATTTTGATCTTTTCCATTTGGTTGACACTGCGGAAGAGGCGGTTAAGGTTATAGATGATTTCTATGAACAGTATTTGCTCAGCCCGAACTTCTAAGAAGACTATTTTCTGACCGGCATTCGTTGTCAGCGACGGGGTCCCCGCTTGTCAGCATTCGTGGTCAGGGACGGGGTCCCGGCCTGCGCCGGGATGACACTTCTCCGAGGGTAACACCCTGTTCTGCCTACTGCCTACTGCATACTGCTTACTGCTTACCGCCTACTGACTTTTCAAAACGACTTCAATCTTCTCTTCCAGCGAGAGTTCCCCCGGAATCCATATAATCGGGATGCCGCGTCGTTCCATTCCGCGGAACCAGGTCATCTGGCGTTTGGCGAATTGATGGATGGCGGTATTCAGTAAGGAAAACATCTCGTTATAAGTAATTTTGCCCAGGCAATAGAGAGTCAGGTATTTGTATTCCAGGCCGTAATACATCAAATCCTCGGGTTTTATGGTAACAAGAAGTGTTCTTACCTCCTCAATCATACCATTTTTTAGCCGTTCAGATAATCGTTTGGTAATCCTTTGGCGCCGGATTTCTGTATCGTAACTGATTCCAAAAACCTTTGCTTGAATTCGTGGATTTATCTGTTTCACAGGCCTTGATTCTATGTTTGATCTGGCTATCTCTATGGCCCTGATCAGGCGATCACGGTTTGTTGTATCGGACTGATTGTGAAGAGGACCATACGATTTAAGCAGGTCTGCAAGTTCTTCGTCTGACTTATCCTCTATACTCTTCCGAAACTCTTCGTTTACAGGAACTTCAGTCAGATTAAATCCCCTAAGGATGGCTTCGGTATAAAGGCCGGTTCCTCCGCATAGGATTGGTAATTTTTTACGGCTGCGGATATCCTCATAAGCTTTCCGGAAATCCTGCTGAAAATCGAATAAGGAGTATTTTTCACCTGCATCTATCTGGTCGATCAGGTGGTATTTTATATTGATATCGCCTATCCGGTAATCCGAGAGATCCTTGCCTGTTCCGATATCCATTCCACGGTAAACCTGCCTTGAGTCGGCACTGATCACTTCACCACCCAACAGTAGTGCAAGGTGAGCTGCCAGGGTTGTTTTTCCTCCTGCGGTATGGCCGATCAGGGCCAGGAGATCCAGCTCGGGGTAATCAGGGTTATTCATGATCAATAAAAGTAGTACTTTTGCGCCAAGGTAAACAGAATGGCCAACAAGATCAGTATAACCAACAAGCAGGTTTACAGGGAATATGAAATCCTTGAAAAATATACTGCCGGAATTGTCCTCTACGGGACCGAGATCAAATCGATCCGTCAGGGAAAGGCAAGCCTATCGGATTCATGGTGTAACTTTATCGATGGAGAACTGTATGCCAGGGGTTTACAGATTGCAGAATATAGTTTTGGCACCCATAATAACCATATCCCCAAGCGAGACCGAAAACTTCTTCTTTCCCGCCATGAATTAATAAAACTGGAAAGAAAGGTGAAGGAGAAGGGTTTTACCATCGTTACTATTGAACTCTTTCTCAACGATACAGGGCTCGCCAAGCTGGAAATCGGCCTTGCACGCGGGAAGGCTATTCACGATAAGCGGGAGGATATGAAGAAGAAGGATATGGATAGGGAGATGGAGAGGCACTTTAAGAAATAGACTGTAAGACTGTAAGACCGTCTTATAGTCTTTTTTCAGAGTGCTCTGCCGGGAATTGTCAACCGCACCATTGTGCCGACCCCGATCTGGCTGCTGACCTCAATGAAGATATCCATCATATCGCACAGTTTTTTAACAACAGACAGACTCATGCCCCTGGCCTTCATTTTTTTCCCTAATGGAGTATCGGCCGGAGGGAACATCTCAAACAAATTCCTCAATGTTTCTTTATCGATTCCGCAACCGGTATCGTTAACTTCGATCGTGCAATTGGAAGGAGAGGTCTGTTTGATCACAAGGTCAATACTTCCCAATTTTGTAAACCGCAAACTGTTCTCCATCAATATTTTTATGATCTGAAACAATCTTCCCTTATCGGTAAAAACCTTAGCTAAAGCATCAGGTGGGGCGATATATGAAATCGCCAAATGGTTTTTCTCGTATAAGGCACTCATCTCATCCATTTCAATCTTTAACTCATCGACGAGGTCTTTGAAGTAAACATTTTTGTAAAAAAGTTCAAGATTTCCTGTTTCCATTTTAGCCAGATCGATCAGATTAGACATCAGATCGAGCAGTTTTCGGGAGCTCCGTGCTATCATCAGGCAATAGCTGCGCTGGTCAGTCCGTGAAACCCGGGGTTCGGCCAGCAAGTCGGAGAAACCTATGATTGCACTCAGCGGTGTTCTGATATCATGGGAAAGTCCGGACAAATAATTCGGGAAAAGGTGGTTGGCGTCTTCCAATGCCGGTTTGACCTTTTCAAGCAGGTCGATTTGATTATTCATCTGATAATGATTGTAATTCCAAATCTAAAATTACGGGGGATTATTTTGAATAAGCAGCTAAATGGCAATTATTTGACCAAAGAATAATTTCCCCCCCTGAAATGAATAAACAGATGCCTTAGAATAAGTGGTGCAAATGCAACTGGTGGTTTTATCACCGGGTCTTCCCCATATGCCGGATTTCCAGATCCCTTACCTTTAACTCCAGTTGCCCGGGATAATAAACCAAGCACTCCATGCGGCCATCCACTGGGGCATTTTGGACTCGCCCCCTAAGCCGAAGTAACTGCCAATGGTCACCAATATCCTGGAGTGAATGGGAATCTTCAAAATAAATTCCGTCAGAATCAGATTGTATCGACTTCAATATCAACCGACCGGGGTTCCTGGCATCCTGATTAAGAACACAGACGGTCACCTCAATGTAATCCCCATCCTCAACCCCAATAATAACACACTTTTCCGATACCGGCTTTGATGGATTCAATACCTCCAAACCAGAACCCCTAACTGACCCCCCAACTATAGGCAATGTACCTGTTGCCTTTTCCCCCCATCCATCTTTGTTCCTCACCCTGATGATCATTTCTTTATTTTCCGGGTTGACGAAAACTGTATCCTTTTCGATTCTTATGCTGGTTTGTGCCGCAAGTGTATCCAGCCAACTTAAAAGTACACCAGCATTCCTGCCGGGCGAGGAGTAGAGAAAGATATCTCTGCCGTATTTCAGGATGGACTCGGGATCGGCTTCAATAGTACGGAACCACTTCGGGTTGCTGGCTTTACCCTCCCAAGTAAGAACGTTAGGATAGATTTTATGGAAAGCATCATACAGCCGGTGCCGGTGAGCCACCCAGCTGATTCCGTAAACCAGGGCATTTTCAACCATCGGACCAGCCAGCCAGGTGGGTTCGATGAACCAAAGAAGTGCAAACAGAATGTTTACGATACATGGGATTACTTTTCAAAGGTTGCTAAGGCCAGAAGGTTGAGCATTGCAGATTAGAGCAGGTGGTGGCTCTTTATGAGATCAATGACACACCCAGCATCAAAGAGATTGAGGAATTTAGGACTGAACTGCGGTGCCAGATTAAACTTATGGAATACCGCATTAGTACATTAAGACCAACAGATCTGGATGAGTCTATTCTGGACTTCTACAGAGAGATGCTGGATGATTTAGACAGTCTGATCCCGACAGAATAGGTCGCTTTCTCTGAAAATCACTTCGCAGGGTAACTACCGCTTAAACTCACGAGGATAATTTTATTATTCATGCATTCAACTACTTACATTATAGTTGAAAAATTTTTCAAAAAGCGGGTTACCTTTTGGATTGTTTTCGTATTAACAGATGAACACCTGCCAATACAATTTATTTTAACCACTAACAGACCACATTTATGGCACCAAATAGATACATATTCAAAGCCGGATTCTAATCAATAGTTTTGCCCAATGAATCCGGCATAGTATAGACCGTTTGGGCCGATTTGCATTAGTACAACTGCATAATCAAAATCCATCGAAATAAATGAAATTGGAGGAGCCCATTAATAAATTTTAATTAAAATATCAAGGCCAATAATATTTCTCTACTAAAACATGAAATGTTTTTTATTCTTTTGCTAAATTATTACTAATAATATTTATTTTTATGAAAAAAGCAATCAAATATTTTAAAATCATTGCATTTCTGCTGATATGGAATGATATCCCAACAATTTGCCAAACGCCCTTCAACGATCCTAATTGGAATACTACAAATCTCCAATTCAATATCAGTTTTATTAATACCCTACCAGATACTGTAAATACATGGCTACCTAACGTTTCGAGTGCTCAGTCCCTAATTTACAGTGGGCCCCCATGCACACATGATAAGGTTTATTACACCCATCAATTCCAGAATATGTTCACGGATTCCCAAGGTTTGCATTTTGTTGCAAAGTATTTGCCAACCCAGATTTATCGAAAACGTTTAGATTATTGGCGACCTGACACTGTTCTTTGCGATGGTTACACTAACGCCATGTATTTCAACTATACCTCGGCAGCATTAACGTCAAGACAGGATTTTAAATATGGCTATTTTGAGGCCTCAATAAAAGTACCTCAAGGTCAAGGGCTGTTTCCGGCGTTTTGGATGCAGCAGTATAATCAAGAATTTGATATTATGGAAATGACACCAGAACAGTCGGCCTCTGCGATTGTGTATCAAGCAAATGTATATGGGACTACAATTAAAAGTAAGGATATAGTGGGCCCGTGGGGCACTCCCTCGATCAATTTGTCTGATACATTTCATAAATACGGAATCGAATGGTCAATGGGAAGAGTAACATTTTTTCTCGACGATTCGCCTGTGAGAATGACTTCAGGTCCGCTTGGAACGTTCATCGCAGACATTAACATTCAAATAATTCTAGATTTATGTGTTAATCCGTGGGGTCAGGTCACCAATCCACCACCCGACAAGGAAATGATAGTCAGATATGTTAAGGCTTATTCTTTTAAAGCTCAGAGTGGAAATATTACTTCAATACCAGATTATAATTCCTTTAATTATAAGGTGTATACAACGTATGTCCTTGGTAGTTCAACTGTAAATGCTTCTAATGTCTATCTTCGAGCGAAAGATCTTATTCAATTCAATAACGATTTCGAAGTTCCCCAAAACAGGAATTTCTACGCAATAACTACAAAACTTAATTAAAAATCTGAAACCATGAAAACAATACAAAAAATTAATTTTTCGATCTTCTTATTGATATTTTTAAGTACCCCAGGCTTCACACAAATGAGAGTCTGGAATAACACTACTGAAAGTGTGAATGGCCAAGTGTTAATAGGAGATTTCACCAGCCCTTGGGATGGTCAACTTAATATCAAAAATACTACCCCTGATAAAAGAACATTATATCTTCAGCATAATGCTTCATCTGATGGTAAACACTGCCTCACAATTAACGTTAACAGATTATTGTCTGAAGCTTGGGTTGTGATGTATAATGGGGCTGCCAAGTCTTTTGCTAGAGGTAATGGGAATATTTATTCAAACGGCGTTTTATTGACTTCAGATAGTACATTAAAAAGAGACATTAAGCCTTTATTAAGTGTTAAGAAACAGCTTTTTATGCTTAATGGCTATTCTTATTATAGGAAAGACGATGGTGGCCTGCTCCCAAAAAGGGAGATTGGATTCCTAGCTCAAGAAGTTGAAAAAGTATTTCCAGAAACCGTTGATACAGCTTTTGGTGGCAAGAAAGTACTTTCCTATACATCTATGATTCCAATTATTGTTGAAGCAATGAAAGAGCAACAAACTGAAATTGAACAGTTGAAAGGACAAATTTCCAATCTTTCTGACCGGCTAGAAAGCCTGGAAAAGAAGTTTGAGAAAGGAGGTTTAGCTCCTGCGCCTCAAAACAATACCGCAGCTGCAAATCCCGAACAATCAAATTTATTTCAAAATACGCCTAATCCATTTTCGGAATCAACAACAATTCGGTATAGCCTTCCTTTAGCATGCAGTACCGCACGGTTGATCATTTTCGATTCACAAGGTATCGAGAAGAAGAACTTTCTAATAGTATCTCGTGGCGTTTCGGAAACCATAATTAATGCTCGAGAGCTAAATCCAGGAACTTATGTATATACCTTAGTGGTTGATGGCCGTTCCGTGGATACAAAAACCATGATATTGACAGCTAATTAATTATAATTTAATTCGTTAGGGAGGAAGAGGTTGTCGAAGGAAAGGCAACCTCTTTTCTTATTTGAAGGTTTAATATACTGTTGTTCAGAAAGATTCAAGTTTAAACTTTTTTATCTAACCAAGATAACGTTACACCGTTTCATTTAATAATCATCTTTGTTTATCTTTGAAAGCGCTTCTCAACTTTACAAAGGGAAATAAGTGTTTCGACAAAGAACCAGAATTCTCATCTCATGAAATTAAAATATCAGATTAACCTCCCTCTTGATTCCCCGGAACGGACAATAATTCATAGGAATTTAATTAAATCAAAAAAGTTTCTCAGAAAATTATATGAACAATGGTATTCTGAGTTCTCAAATGAAATCTCGTCTAGTCCCCAGGGTTTATTATTGGAACTGGGCTCTGGGGGAGGTTTCCTGAAAGAGATGGAACCAAGGGTTATTTGTTCGGATGTCATAGACCTACCCACTAATGATATGACATTTTCGGCATTAGAAATGCCTTTTGAAGATCAATCCGTGGCTGCTATTTTTATGACTGACGCTATGCACCATATACCGGATTCTGAGAAATTCCTCCAGGAAGTAAATAGAGTATTAGTGGACAATGGCAAGTTGATTTTGATAGAGCCTGCTAATAGTATTTGGGGGAGGTTTATTTTTAGGAACTTCCATCACGAACCTTTTGATCCAAGAGCTTCCTGGACTATCCCATCATCCGGTCCTATGTCGGGAGCTAACGGTGCATTGCCCTGGATTATCTTCGTAAGAGACTTTTTAATTTTTCAACAGAAATTTCCTAAACTCGAGATACAAGTTATAAATTACAGGAATCCGGTTTTATATCTGGTGAGTGGCGGAGTTTCTTATCGACAATTGTTGCCTGATTTCTTTTACGGATTCTTAAATCTTATAGATAAAACACTGCCAAAGATATCTAAACAATTATCCATGTTCATGCTTGTTAAGATTACTCGAATTCCGGAACTACACTGATCGGCCCGTGAAACTATGGGTCAGCAAGCAAGTTGGAGAGACCTATGATTGCACTGACCGGAGTTCGTATATCATACGACAGTCCGGACAGATAATTGTGAAATAGGTGGTTCACGCTTCCAATATTGGTTTGACCTTTTCCAGAAGGTCTGAAATGAAAAAACAGATGCCGCATAATAATTGGCTGAAGAAATAGAATTGATGTTAATTTTAACCCGTTAACAATCGAAGCATGTTAGAAACAGGAAAAGAGGTGATCCATGATTATTTCGACCGTTTGGCAGCACAACGCGACAGGTGGCGCAGGCGCAACTGGTTTTATCACCGGACAATGGAAAAGCAATACCGGATGATAATTCCGGAAGGTTCATCGGTTCTGGAACTCGGGTGCGGAATGGGAGATTTATTGAATGCTGTAAAACCGGGTGTAGGCTGCGGGATTGATTTTTCAGAAGGCATGATAGAAAAGGCTAAAACCAAGTATCCGGGATTATCATTCTATCATGCTGATGCCGGACTCTTTACCTGTGATATCCGCTTCGATTACGTGATCATGAGCGACCTGCTCAGTTCTTTATGGGATATTCAGGAGGTGATCAGAAACCTTAGGAACCTGATTCATCCGCGGACAAAGATCATTATCTCATCATACAGCTATATTTGGGAACCAGTACTCCGTTTCGGTGAATTTGTCGGCCTTAAAGCCAAACAGCCTCTTCAAAGCTGGCTAACGGTTAGCGACATATCAGGACTATTAAACATTGAAAAATTTGAGATTGTAAAAGTCAACCGGAAGCTTCTTCTACCTATTTACCTGCCGATTATTAACCTGATTATTAATACTTTTCTCGCTAATCTCCCGGGGATTAACAGTTTTTGCCTCATCAACCTGATTACGGCCCGGCCGGTATTCAGGAAAGAGGAGCAATATTCAGTAAGCATTATTGTCCCGGCCCGGAATGAAAAAGAAAATATTGAAAATGCCATTAAACGTACGCCGGCATTCGGGACTCATCAGGAGTTCATTTTTATTGAAGGAAATTCCAGCGATAACACCTGGGAGGAAATCCTCAGGGTTAGGGATACCTATCCTGAAAAGGATATCAAAGTTTTGAAGCAATCAGGCAAAGGAAAGGGTAATGCCGTTCGTGAAGCTTTTGAGGAAGCCAGTGGCGAAATACTTATGATTCTTGACGCTGACCTGACCACCCCTCCAGAGGATATGCCCAAATTTTATGAAGCACTTTCGATGAACCGGGGTGAGTTCATAAATGGGTGCCGGTTGGTATATCCGATGGATAAAGAAGCCATGAGGTTTCTCAACTTCCTGGCAAACAAGTTTTTTGGTTGGTTTTTCTCCTACATTTTGGGCCAGCGCTTAAAAGATACGTTATGCGGGACTAAAGTTCTGTTCAAAAAAGATTACGAATTAATCAAGAATAACCGTAAATATTTTGGAGATTTTGATCCATTCGGAGATTTTGATCTGATCTTTGGCGCTGCCAAACTGAACCTGAAGATCACTGAAGTAATTGTCAGGTACCGCGACAGGGAATATGGATCAACACAGATCAGCCGTTTCAGGCATGGCATTTTATTAATACGGATGAGCCTGTTTGCAGCACGGAAAATTAAATTCACACGATGATTCAGAAAGCATTTCACAAAAATTGTTTGACTGTATAGATTAATAACGATTAAACGCCAAACAGTATGTTAACTACCAGATTTAGGCAAATAGTACTACTATTAATTCCAGTTCTTTACCTGGCCTGGAGCCTGCAGTTGAATCTTTTGGGAGGCCCCTTTTCTTTATCCCGGAGTGACCCTGAATATCCCTATTTACTGAACGGTTTAAACTGTGCCACGCTGGATTTCAATAACATCGGGCACACCGATCATCCCGGAACTCCATTTCAGATGATAACCGGGCTATTTATCAGAGTGACACATGTTTTCATCGGGCAGGAACCTCTTGTCCAGGATGTTCTTTCGCGTCCTGAAACGTATCTTGCATGCGCTTCACTTTTCCTCTCTTTTCTTACCTTCCTGCTTCTATACTGGCTGGGCGATATTGCCATCCGCCATGAAGGCAAGCTGACTGGTGCCATTATCCTTCAAGCCTCAATCCTCCTGAGTACAGTTTTGCTTGAAATGCCGATCAGGTATAGTCCTGACCGGATGCTTGTAATTTATAATATCGCATTTGCCGGATTTACCATTAAATATCTGTTAAGTAAGAATTATCCGATCAGGTTATATGCAATCATTTCCGGAATACTGATGGGTGTTGGCGTTGCTACAAAATTCAATTTTCTTCCTGTCCTCATTATTCCGCTGCTGCTGATTCCGGATTTCCGGAACAGGCTTATCTATGGTTTCACCATTGCAGCCTCGTTTTTTATCAGTGTGCTCCCGATACTCAGTAAATTCAAGGAATTTCGCCAGTTTATCTCCGGAGTTGCATCTCATGACGGCCTGTACGGACATGGATCACAACAAATGATCAACTGGAAGTCATTCAGCCACAATTTTTGGGAGTTGCTATCGTATAATCCGGCTTTTTCGATTATTCTGATTATATCAATCGGATTGATTCTTTTCTATTTTCTGGATAAAAAGAAATTTAATGCTGATGACCGCCTCCTCTTGGTACTGAAAGCCTTTGTTTTAGCCTCTTTTGTAGGATTCATTTTAGTGTCGAAACACTTCAAGGTCTATTACTTTGCACCCGTATTGAGCTTATGCGGACTGGTATTATTCATGATCTGGAAGATTTCAGGTGTTCAGATGAAATCAAAGAAAACACATACGATTTCAACCATTGCTCTGCTCATAATACTCGTGGTTATATCCGTAATTCCTTTGCCAGCGCAATATCGATCCCGGATAGCCCAAAAGCGGGCCAATCTGAAAACACAGCAATTTTTTGCGGAAAATGTTACGCGAAAGGATTTGCTTTTCATCGAACCTACCTGGCTGGCCGGTCCAATGGTGGAGAATGCCCTGATGTACGGAATCAGCTATGTTGCCCACCGTCAGGAGTTCTATCTGGATTACAAGCAGATTTACCCCCACGTGATTACATGGGAAGGTACCGGTAAGAATCCCGGGCTTTCCCGGACAGCTGAAGCCGATCCTGAATCTATTCTTTTTAGCGGCAGGGACATATTTATTTATTCCTCACCGGGACGGAATGCCAGCGTACTGCTAAATTTCCTTGATACATTGGCTGGTAGATTCGGAACGTGGGTTTCCAGGGATACAGTATTTTCGAACTTAGAAAATGAAGACCGGGTAATCAGGGTAAGAAATATAGATGGATGGTCAACCCTGCTTGATATTAAGAAGATTACCGATCCTGCTGAATTGTCGCCGGCGAACCCGATAAGCCAGGCAATACCAATAACAGGCGTAACTGCCGGTGATTACCTGGAAATAACCATCCGCATTTCCGGTAACGATAATGATGCCAGGGGACGTATAATTGCTCGATCCGTTCAATCAGATCAGGATGGAATCTATTTTGAGGATTCCGGATCTCTTCAAGACATTGGCCATGGCTGGCAGCTCTTACGATTACGCGGAAAATTAAATTCAACTCCGGCCGACGGAAAGATGGTTTGCCAAGTTTATTATCCCGGAAACAAAACAATCACCGTTCAGGACTTGCAAATCAGGCATATGGGACGCAGATAAATAAAATATTAAAATTCAGTCACATCAAGATGATCAAATCGATGACTATTTCCCGGTTAAGTCTCATGTTCGGACTTGCCGTATTTTCTCTGCAGTTGACTGCATCGGAGAAAACACCCAAAGTCTTGTGGCAGATTGGGAAAACTGACCGGAATACAGCGGAATTTGCACTGGCTCCGTCGGCGCACAGACAATTCACTCATGACGGCTTTTTTATCATCGGTGCATCGGATCCTGCAAAGGATTGGCCATACGTGCAGCCCGGACCGGGTGATACCTGGGCCGGTGGCCGCCCGCATACCTACACGATTGCATTCGGGATGAAGGAAGCAGGCAAAACCGACTCCTGCAAACTTATTATTGATCTGGCGGATACACACAATTCGATACCCCCAGTGCTTGAAATCAAAATTAATGACCAATCTTTTTCATTAGATATGCCTGCAGGCAGCGGAGATGCCTCGATCAACGGTGATCCGGCTGCTGGTAAACCCTACCAGATTCAGCTAAGTTTTCCATCGTCAGGATTGAAAAAGGGAACCAACGAAATATCAATCACATCCAAATCGGGCAGCTGGATACTTTACGATGCTTTAAGGCTGGAAGGCCCTGACTACCTGAAACCTGAGCCCATGAATACTTATCTGGCCATCACGGATATCCAGGCGTCACAAGGGGTTTATTCACAGGGCGGGGCGCTTTACCGCGACGTCAGGCTCACGGTTCAATATGCAGGCAAGTCATTTTCGGGCAAGCTGACTTCGAATGGCATGGCTCTTTCTGAAGTGGATATAATACCTGGCGGTCAGGCATTTACGATCAAGATTCCTGAAGTTTCCCAATCAGCGGTTTATAATTTTGGAATCAACAAGGGCGAAAAACCCGTTGTATCAAAAGATCTGGTGGTAAGGCCGGTGAAGAAAATGACTATTTACATACTGCCCCATTCACATACCGATATAGGCTATACCGAAATCCAGACGGCAATCGAAGAAAAACAGGTGAAAAACCTGGTTGACGGTATCCGCTATGCCAAACAAACGGCCGGATATCCTGAAGGTGCCCGTTTTGTTTGGAACGTGGAAGTGACCTGGGCTGCCGACCTGTATTTGAACCGGTTGGGTGAGGAAGCCAAAAAAGATTTCTTTGAGGCGGCCAAAAACGGGCAGATATCCTTCAACGGAATGTATCTGAATGAATTAACCGGCCTCTGCCGGCCGGAGGAATTATTGCGCCTGTTCAAATATTCTACTGAACTGGCAAAAACGACAGGCCAAACCATTGATGCGGCTATGATCAGCGATGTACCGGGATATACCTGGGGAACAGTAACAGCTATGGCACAGGCCGGGATCAGATATTTCTCGGTGGCACCCAATTATTTCGACAGGATTGGTGATATCCTGGAAAAGTGGGAAAATAAGCCATTCTGGTGGATTTCCCCATCCGGACAAGAAAAAGTTCTGGTTTGGATCCCGCTCAAAGGTTATGCGCTTTCGCATATGATCTCAAAACTGACACCTGAGTGGGTATCAGATTACCTGGGGCAACTTGCAAAAATGAATTATCCGTATGATATTGCACACATACGCTGGAGCGGTCATGGCGATAATGCGGTTCCCGACCCGGCCATTTGTGAATTTGTAAAAGACTGGAACACAAAGTATACCTGGCCAAAGTTCATTATATCCTCAACCAGTGTGGCTTTTAGTGCTTTTGAAAAGAAATACGGAAAACAGATCCCATCCGTGTCGGGCGACTGGACACCTTATTGGGAAGATGGGGCCGGTTCATCGGCTTTGGAAACCGGGATAAACCGGAATACAGCCGAGCGTCTCAGTCAAGCTGAGGTACTCTGGGCTTTGCAGGATCCGGCAAAATATCCGGTTGGAAAATTTGAAGATGCCTGGAAAAAGGTTCTGCTCTATTCAGAACATACCTGGGGAGCCTGGTGCAGCATTACTGATCCTGAAAACCAAATGACTAAGGAACAATGGGAGATCAAGAAGGGCTATGCAAATGAAGCAGCCGGAATGACGGAGGAATTGTTTAAACCGCGGATGACCGATGTCCTAGGGAGTAAGATTGACATAGTGAATACCAACAGCTGGACACGGAAGGAGATGGTTTTCTTATCGAAAGAGCAGAGTTCTGCCGGGGATAAGGTGGTTGATGAATCGGGCAAGATTATGAAATCCCAAAGGCTTGCCAATGGGGAACTGGCAGTTCTCGGAACTGTTATTGCACCATTTTCATCGTCAAAGTTTACGATAGTGACGGGCAAGGTTATTCCGGAAGGCTCCGTGATCATTTCCGGGAATAAAATCAGCAACAATCTGATTGAATGCGCAATCGATCCGATCAAAGGAGATATTACATCATTGATTGACAAGCGGACCGGGAAAAATATAATAGATAAAACCGGAGGGAAAGCCGCAAATCAGTACATTTTCCTGGAAGGCAATGATCTGGCAAACCTGAAAAGTAATGGCCAGGTGAAAATCACCATCAAGGAAAACGGCCCGCTCGTGGGATCTGTTGAAATAACCTCGGAGGCTCCCGGATGCAACAAACTGATACGGCAGGTCTGGTTGTCCCATGATGCAGATTATCTGGTTATTATCAATATAGTGGATAAGAAGCGTGCCCCGATGCCTGAAAAAGTGGGCGAATGGTATATGGCACAGAATAAGAACAAAGAGAGTGTGAATTTTGGATTTCCGTTTGCTGTTCCCGGAGGGGTAATGAGGCTGGACCTGCCTTTAGGTCAGATGATTCCGGAGCAGGATCAGATGCCAGGTGCTTGCAAGAACTGGTTTACGGTTGGTCGTTGGGCCGATGTGTCCAACGAGCGCGAAGGAGTAACCTGGGTTACGTTGGATGCTCCTCTTGTTGAGGTAGGGGAGATTTCGGCTACCCTGATCGGATCACAGAATAATCCGGATATCTGGAGAAAAAAGGTTGAACCCACTCAAACCCTGTATTCATGGGCAATGAACAACCATTGGGGTACCAATTACCGCCAGCACCAGGAAGGTCCTATAATGTTCCGGTATATTCTGAGACCGCATGGGGCATTTGACGCAACGGAAACATCCCGGTTTGCCACCGGATTCAGTCAGCCACTCATTGTCAGGCCAGCATCCAGGGAGCCTTACACCGCACCATTTACACTTGACAGCAAATCGGTTACGGTTATTGCTTTCAAGCCGGCAGATGATGGTGACGGTTTTATACTCACCCTATATAACCCGGGAAAATCGACAGACAACTTTACTCTGAAACCCGTATCAGGAAGCAAGACATGGATGTGCAATACGGGTGAAAATAAATTAGGTGAGTTACCAGGAACTGTTGAATTAGCCGGCCAGGGGGTAATGATGGTGAGGTTCTGGTAGAAATTAATCAGGCTACTTATCCAATGAGAAAATCAACCTCCAGGTTGCTGTATACATTCAGGAAACCGGCCAGCTGCGAAGTAATCAGGCTAACGCCACCCACCTGATTCGATTCCACATTCAGTGGCATTACCGGATCATGGAGAGATAGCCGGAGCAGGAACCACCCATTACCGCTTTCGGAATTGCATGATACTCTTATACCTTCGTGATTATCGGGGACAATGCTCCAGCCATCAACCTGATGCACAAATGCGTGCAGGTCATTGATCACTTTATTGCCGAGGGCTTTAAAATCCGGGGTTTTTATCTTGATTCTGAACTCCTTACTCTCCACCGGCATGATCAGATTATCAGTTAGTTTATGAAAGCTCTCTCCCCGTAAGCGCAGTTTTGCTGCCTTAATCAGGATTTTGGTCATCAGATAAGCACCATCGTCAAGGAAATAATTCTCTTTCAGGGCCGCGTGGCCACTCGTTTCAATCGCCAGCCAGGATTCAGAGCCCTCCCTGTTCAGCCTGATGGCCTCATTAATAACGTTTTTATATCCCCGTTTAAACCGACGATGAATCCCTTTAAGATCCCGGGTAATAAATGTGGTGAGACCATCAGAAGTAATAGAATCCGTAACGATGGCAGTGCCAGGATGTTCTTCAAGTATAATACAGGATATCAATGCGATAAGTCGATTTCGATTGATAATCGCACCAGTATGACCCACAGCAGCTGCGCGGTCAACATCGGTATCGAAAATGATCCCGAAATCTGCGTGGTTTTCCAGGACCGCCTTTTGAATAAATTGCATAGCCGAATCATCCTCCGGGTTGGGAACATGGTTCGGAAACCAGCCATCCGGATCGAGGAACTGACTTCCTGTTGTGACAGCTCCAAGCGGTTGCAGCACTTTATCGACAAAGAAACCACCGGAACCATTACCGGCATCTACGACGATATGAAAACCGAGAAGGGGATTATTAAAATGTTTGGGGTGATTAACCTCATTTCTGATCGTATTAACCAGGAAATCTGAATATTCCCCGATCAGATCAAATGATGATTCTTCGCCTGGAGTGACTGATGGAAGTGCAGAGCCGGTGGCTGCTTTTTCCAGGATGCTTGAAATATTCTGTTTATCCAATCCACCATCCTTAGTGAAGAATTTCAGGCCGTTCCGGTTAAACGGCAGATGGCTGGCGGTCAGCATCACCGAACCGTAATAATTGGTTTTGTCGAAAACTGTTGACATAAACATGGCGGGAGTTGAAGCCAGACCGCAGTTAACGGCATTTGCACCGGTGTGGAGAACTCCATTAATAAAGGCCTTCATCAGATCGGGACCCGAAATTCTGGAATCGCGGCCTACGGAGATCGTCAGGATTTCAGGGCTGCACTTTTTACGTTCAGACAACCACGAAACAAATGCGATTGCGATTTTTTCAACAATTTCAGCCGAAAGGTTAACCCGTTCTCCAGGGACGCCATCGGATGCGACACCCCGGATGTCTGATCCGTTTTGCAGGGAATGCCAGTTAAATGACATAAAACGTGGAATAGTTGGTCATTAATTGATTTTCTGTAAGAACTCACCACGGAGACACGGAGATCACGGAGTTTCACGGAGATTTCTCCGTGTTTCTCTGTGTTCTCCGTGCCTCCGTGGTTTTTTGTAACATTTCGTAGCTGCTAAGCAGTTGTGATTTTTGCATGATTATCAAGAAGGAATTTTTCAGCCTCGTTATTCCACAATCCATTGTGTTTCAACACTAATCGGTCCAGCTCCCGGAACACCTCATTATCCCTGCCTTTCTGAGCAAAATCGGTGATAGCGGTCAATTCCATGTTGATATTGGTATAAATGAGCTTCTTGCCACCGGGAATCTCCGGAAGGTGAAGGGTTGTGGGGATAACGGCATCCAACCCGCCGATATGCGTAACCATAACGGCCGGGTTGATCACCCCGTGCGACATGAGGCTCAGGGATTCGATCATATCCTCTGTATTGCCGCCGCTGGTGCCAACCACATGGGTGGATGCATAATGCACATTGAAAAAGTTGAACTCAGCCTTGAAATCAGGGTTTGTAGGCCCTGCAAAAAAATTCAGACACCCGTCGCGTCCGAGAATCCGATCGGCCTGTTCAGTAACCTGCCTGACCGGAGCAAAAACGAAAACATCGTCATAGCCTTTCCCGCCTGTTAAGGAGAGAAGGAACTCATCCGGATCCTTCATGTCCCTGGTGTTCGCAAAGAAGAGTTTGACCCCGCATCTGGCTGCTTCGCTCTTAGGGTAAATCGATTCCGCCCTTTTTAGACGTTCACCGTCAGTATCGGTTATAACCAACAGCCCGGGGCGATGATCACAATGGATTGCATAATCAATGGCACCCAGGCCCATAGCCCCTCCACCGGCCAGAATTGCCATATTTCCACCTTTAACCACCCCCATATGATGGACATAGGATCCGGAAAGCGTATGATAATTGGCATTAAATGCACCAACAATGCACGACATGGGTTCAGAAAGGGAAGCCATGAAGTAACCATCACCGGTATATTCCAGCAGACAATTCATTTCCATCACCTCATTCGGAATAATGACATAGGTTGAATCGCCCCCGATGTAGCGGTAGGAATAACCGGGTGCATCCAGACTTCCTTTATAATTCATGGCCGGCTGGATGGAAAATTTGCTCCCTGCCCGGAATTTACTTGTCCATTTGGCACCCACTTCAATGATTTCGCCACAAAACTCGTGACCGATCATGGTGGGATTGATATGAATATCATCAGGAATCCTTTTGTGATCGGATCCCTGTTTAGCTGCTTTGTACGATGACATGCAAATGCTGTCGGATATCACATGTGCCAGAATTTCATCTTCCTGCAATTCGGGCAGTTCAAATTCTTCCAGGCGTAAATCGTTCTTACCATAAATTCTTACTGCTCTGGTTTTCATGTTTGATTTTTAAAAGGCGCCAAATAGTGCATGAGTCTCCGTGTTGCAATATAACGACGAATACACGAAAAAGTTGGTTCGGCTGGTTTCCAGTTTCCGTTCGAGGTAAAGGATTGGCTTTCCCTTCTTAACCTTAAGGATGTCAATGATCTTTCCTTCGGCTGAAATGGCTTTTAATCGCTGAACTCCTCCCTTGATCTCAATGGAATAGTTTTTCCGGAGAATTTCGAACAAAGATTTATTTTCAAATGTGCGCGAGCAAAAACGCGGAAGGTTCACGTTTGCGATATAACTTATATCGTAGAAAAGAGGAATTTCATTCACCAACCTTATCCTTTCCAAAAATATACAACCTGATTCAAGCTCGACCGGTGAAAGATCGAATATGAACTTCCCGGGCCATTTGATAATCGTTGGTCCGGAAAGGATGTGGGTTTTAAGGATTTTCTTTCCGATGGCTGAAGTAGTTCCTGAAACAGACAATATTCCGATATCATGAGGGATTTGGTGAACGATACTGCCCTTCCCCTGATGTTGATGAATCAGTCCGTCGTTGGTGAGTTTCGAGAGTGCATGCCGCACGGTTGGACGGGTTATCTGGTGCAACCGGCATAATTCGTTTTCCGAGGGCAGGATGTCGCCTTCCTGATAAACGCCTTCCAGAATATGCTTCCGAAGCAACTCATAAATCTTACGGTACTGGGGAATCCCCTTATCAGAAACATGTATATACAAGTCGAGTAATATTTTTTCAAAACTAATGTATTTATCAATAATAATAAGTATTTTTGAAAAATTATTTTTCTTATTGCTTTAACATGTAATCATAAGTTAGAAAAATAGTCCAACAACAAACTACATGGCTAATCCTGTTATAATGCCCCGTCAGGGACAATCTGTAGAAAGCTGCATCATCAGCAGCTGGTTTAAAAACGAGGGGGATGAAATCCAAAAAGGTGACATACTTTTCAGTCATGAGACCGACAAAGCCGCCTTTGAATGCGAATCCGAATTTGCAGGAATCTTACTGAAACGCTTATACCAGGAAGGCGACGAAGTTCCTGTTTTGAAGATCGTTGCAATAATCGGCACTCCGGGTGAATCGATTGATCAGTTCAGCGACGAATCAGTTGACTCAACCCACGAGGGAATAGTCAGTGTTGAAAGCAAGGAAGTGGAGGATTTTACTGCTATCACCGGATTGACGGTTGCCAGGCTGGAAGGAGAAAAGATCAGGATAACACCGCGGGCAAGGAATAGAGCCAAAGAGCTAGGGATCAGTTTTGAAGGTATACAAGGATCAGGTCCGGAGGGCAGAATTATCGAACAGGACATTATTCTGGCAGGGAAATCTGATTCATTCGCTACCCCACCGGCATCATCTGTTGGTGAGGAATTTGAGATCAGAAAGCTTTCAAACATGAGGAAGATTATTGCAGCCAAAATGAAGGAATCGCTTCAAAACTCCGCCCAGCTGACTCACCACACCAGCGCTGATGCGCGTCGGTTGCTGGAACTGCGCAAAAAAGCCAAAGAATCTTTTGAAAAAGGAGCTTCGGAAAACATTACCATCAATGACATGGTGTGCTTTGCTGTTATCCGGGCACTCAAAAAGCATCCCATGGTCAATTGTCATCTGCTTGGCGATACCATCAGCATATTCCATAAAGTACATCTGGGATTGGCCGTAGATACGGACCGGGGGCTAATGGTTCCCACAGTGAAAAACGCAGATGATCTGTCCATTCAGAGGTTAGCTGCCCAATTAAAAGCAGTCGCCGACAATTGTAAGAAGGGGAATATCAACCCCGAACTGCTTGCCAGCGAGGCTGCTACCTTCTCTGTATCAAACCTGGGTTCCTATGGAGTCGAATTATTCACACCTGTGATCAATTTACCGCAGGTTGCGATTCTGGGCGTCAATACAATAATTAACCGCCCCACCGACCTCGGCAACGGCGTGTTCGGCTTTGTGCCCTTTATCGGTTTGTCACTGACCTATGATCACCGCGCCATCGACGGAGCTCCGGCATCAGCCTTTTTACGGGAAATCCGGTTGGAGATTGAGAATCTTGATTTTACTATTTAATAACCCCAATGCCAAGAATTCAAAATATCGATCCTGCAAAGGTTAGAAAACCCAGCCAGATTACTTTTGGCAATATACCTGTTAATCAATACAATAAAACCATTAGCCAGGAGCAGAATAATTATTCGACTGACGATTTTGTAAGGATTTACCGCGACATGGTCATCATTCGTGAGTTTGAGGTCATGCTGAATAAGATCAAAACAACCAACGAATATTTCGGTATCAAGTATAATCATCCAGGCCCGGCTCATCTTTCGATCGGACAAGAAGCTTCAGCAGTAGGGATGGCCTATAACTTGTCAATTGAGGACTATATTTTCGGATCGCACCGGAGCCATGGAGAGATTCTGGCAAAAGGCCTTTCGGCCATTCATCAGCTGGATGATACAGCATTGATGAACATCATGAAGAATTTTTTTAGCGGGAGTGCTTTAAAGGTTGTTGAAAACGGTCATCAGGGAAGCGTTAAAGAACTGGGCATCAAGTTTCTTCTATATGGCACTCTGGCTGAGATATTTGCCCGGGAAAATGGATTCAACAAGGGCCTTGGTGGTTCGATGCATGCATTCTTCACCCCGTTCGGAGTATATCCGAATAATGCCATTGTCGGAGGATCGGGGGACATTTCTGTTGGAGCTGCTTTGTATAAGAAGGTCAACCGCAAGCAGGGTATTGTTGTCTGCAATATTGGCGATGCTTCGATGGGTTGCGGCCCTGTTTGGGAAGGCATCAGTTTTGCCACTATGGACCAGTTCCGTACGCTCTGGAAAGGAGAATACAAAGGAGGCCTGCCCATTCTGTTCAATTTCATGAACAACCAGTACGGGATGGGTGGACAAACCTGCGGGGAAACCATGGGTTACGATATTCTCGCCCGGATAGGGGCAGGAGTGAATCCGGAAATGATGCATGCCGAGCGGATTGATGGTTATAATCCACTGGCTGTAATCGATGCTTTCAGAAGGAAAAAGAAAATTCTGGAAGATCGCAAAGGACCGGTTTTGCTCGATACGTTAACCTACCGGATCAGCGGTCATTCGCCTTCTGATGCTTCATCATACCGCTCAAAAGAAGAAGTTGAAGCCTGGGAAAGGGCAGATTCCATTCTGACATTCCGCGATCAGCTTATTGAGGCAAAAGTTGCTACCCCTGAACAGCTGGATAGTATCACTGCAAATACCATAGCTGAGATTAAACAAACGCTGACCCTTACCATTGATGAAAAGGTTTCGCCACTGCTGAACCTGGTAAAGAGTCCGGAAACCATCAGTGCCATGATGTTCTCCAACCAATCGGCCGACCGGATGGAAGAAGGCAAATGTGAAGTATTGATACCGATGGATGAAAATCCCCGGGTTAAACAAATAAAAACAAAGGAACGCTTTCATAGAGGAAAAGATGGGAAGGCCGTTTCCAAACTAAAACAATACCAATTGCGCGATGGTATTTTCGAAGCTATTATGGACCGGTTTTATAAGGACCCGACCCTGGTTGCTTACGGAGAAGAGAATCGCGACTGGGGTGGAGCCTTTGCTGTGTATAAAGGCCTTACGGAGGCTCTTCCCTATAACCGCCTGTTCAATTCCCCGATTTCGGAGGGTGCCATAGTGGGTACCGCCGTCGGATATGGGATGTGCGGTGGCCGGGCATTGGTGGAAATCATGTACAGTGATTTTCTCGGACGATGCGGTGATGAGGTATTTAACCAATTACCTAAATGGCAGGCCATGAGCGGTAATGTAATAAAAATGCCAGTGGTGGTAAGGGTTTCTGTAGGTTCAAAATATGGCGCACAGCATTCTCAGGATTGGTCGGCACTGGTGGGCCATATTCCCGGATTAAAAGTAGTTTTCCCTGCAACCCCTTATGACGCAAAAGGATTGATGAACGCAGCACTCCAGGGTACCGACCCCGTGATTTTCTTCGAAAGTCAGCGGATTTATGATATCGGCGAAATGTTTCATGAAGGCGGTGTTCCTGAAGGTTATTACGAGATCCCGATTGGGGAACCGGATATAAAACGGGAGGGTAATGATCTGACCATCTTAAGCATCGGATCAACCCTTTACACGGCAGTGAAAGCGGCTGATATCCTCAAAGAGAAATATTATCTGACAGCAGAGATCATCGATGCCAGGAGCTTGTCGCCATTTAATTACGAATTGGTAATCGAATCTGTGAAGAAGACTGGTAAGATTATTCTCACGAGTGATGCCTCAACCCGCGGTTCCTTCCTGAAAGAGATGGCTCAAACCATTACTGAACTTGCCTTCGATTACCTCGATGCTCCTCCTGTGGTGGTAGGATCGAGAAACTGGATCGTCCCGGCCTACGAACTGGAAAACTATTTCTTCCCGCAGCCCGACTGGTTACTGGATGCGATCCATGAAAGAATAATTCCCCTTAAAGGTCATAGGGTTACCAGCAACGCAACACCGAACGAACAGATCAGAAGAAATAAATATGGGGTTTGATGCAATGGCAAATTTCCTGAAACATTTTCCAAAAATCGAGGAGCTTTTAACGTTCCCGGTCCCGGCCGGTTTAAATTATGAGGTTAACGGCCATATCCATACTCCCTATTCTTTCAGCGCTTTTTCCGATGTTGAAACGATTTTTCAGATGGCGGTCAAGGAGAATGTCAAAATCGTGGGCATCAACGATTTCTATACCACCAGCGGGTATTCTGAGTTTCACAGGAATGCAGTGAAAAGCAAAACTTTCCCGATGTTCAACATCGAGTTCATCGCCCTGGATCGCGAATTGCAAAAAAAGGGAATCAGGGTTAATGATCCTAATAATCCGGGACGCATCTATTTCAGCGGTAAGGGGCTGGATTTTCCGGAAAGCCTGGATGCGGTTCATGCCGCTATTGTGGAAAAAGTAAAAAACGAAAGTCTTCGTCAGGTTGAGACTATGGTCGACAAAACCAATTTAGTTCTTGCTGATATTCATTCTGATCTGCGGCTTGACTGCCAGGATATCCGAAAAAACTATGCACGGGATTTGGTGAGGGAGCGCCATATCGCCAAGGCACTTAAAATCTCCATATTTCAAAAATTCCCAACGTTAACAGAACGGATAGCATTCTTGTCGACTCTTTATGAAGGCAAAAAGCCCAAAGCGAATATGGAAACCGACTCTGCTGTTGAAATTGAAATCCGCAATAATCTCCTGAAAGCCGGCGGGAAGGCTTTTGTTGAAGAGGA
>QYQM01000029.1 GCA_007280905.1 Porphyromonadaceae bacterium
ACATAAAGGAAACTTTCCATTTCCCTTAAATTCATAATTAAAGTTTGGCGCACTCTTGACATTTCAATTTTTGGCTGTAAATTTTTCATAGAGTAATGTAATTAAAAAAGGGGCAGGGGCCAGCCGTATCAGAATTCTCTGCTGTACGTCTGTCGGAGTCCTTGCCACCGATGAAGAAAAACCCTGCACATGGAAAACTCAACATATTTTATTTCTTTTTGGTACGTTTGATTTCTTCCGCAACTACCTCGGCCTTTGGTAAGTTTGGTTTCACATTGTCCGGCCACGGTGGCAGAGATTTCCGTGATACCACCCTACCAACAGAACTATATGAAGAAAATTTAGGCACCGGATTCCCGGATTCTCTCGCTTCGGCAATTTCGTGTTTTAAGTGGTCAGCTTCGATTTCTTTACAACGTCTGTGCCAAGCAGGCAGTAAAAAGTCAAAATAATCTGCACAACATAAATTTAGATAAGGTGACGTTGGTTCAGTAATGGTCGGAATTCCGTTCACAAGGCTTACAGTTTGTCCGTCCAATATATAGATAATTCCTGCCGCGTTGGCTTTGCAGTTGCCCTTTGGCCCGAATTTTAAAAACTCGGTTTTCGCTTTGGTTGTAGTGGCTGATAGCTCCTCTATTTTTTTGAGCAACCACGTAACTTCCTCAGCAACAACGTCTTGGCAAGCAAAATTCTTCAATAGTTTCTCCTTTAAATTCGCTGGCATATTGTCCAGGGTATCAGCAATTGGACGTTTTCCGGAGTTGACCACCATGCGCTGTCGGTTGATCCAGTCCAATTGGATTATTTTTTCATCAAGTTCCAAACTCGGAATTACAGCTATTTTCCAAGTATTTTCGGAAGCATAATAGCCCGGATTCGTAACTCCAGAGTTTCCAGTCAACATTGCCAGTGCCGTTCGACAGCCGGATAAGTCAGAAATATTGCTCCCGAATGTATTTTCCCCACGGAGAATATGGCTTGCCAAGCGCTGATGGTTATAATGCTGATCATAAAGTGGTTGCGTGCCTGTTTCACGAAATTCATATCTTTTGGCCATCTGTGTTTTTTCCTTTCTATTTGATTTATAATTTGTTAACAGCCGTCACATAATTCCACACCTGGGGGAAGTAACATTTCGATGGTTTTATCCATTTGTAAATCCATTTGCCTATTAGTCAATTTTTCCTGTATTTCCATATCAACACCGGGCGGCAGGAGTTTTTCTGGTTTCTCATACGTAACAGGTCTATCGTTGCCGATATAGCCACCGTTGACCACAATTAACTCTGATTTTTTCATTTTTTCAAGGTTTTATTCAATTTATATCTTGTAGGTTCCTTTATATCATTGTTTAAAAAAGTTTCCAGTTTATTCAGGAATTCATACAGGAATTCAAAGCGGTTGTCCACTGTTCCGTGACTTTTTATATAACAGTACAAGGCAGCAATCACGGTGTCTTCCGGGCATTCCTTCTTCAGGACATTGTTTTTCAATGGGCGACGTATACGGGTTGCAATATAATCTATTTCTACTCCAAGTGCTTTATTTATCAATTCCCTATTTTTTGCTCTGGGAAAAACAGCCCCACGAGAAATCAACGAAAGTGAAGTAACAGAAATACCAGTCTTTGCGCTTACTTCCATCCATGTTAGGTTACGTTTTGCTTTTGCTTCAAGTAGTGTTGCCATAATTTTAATTTCCTTTCAATGGGCAAAGTTAAATAATTATAATATATCGGCAATGCGTCTGTCAATATTTTTTTTCTATTTGTTTTCGATTATTTTTATGAATTGTTGTATTTATTGGGATTTACATATTAAATTATTTTTCGATTTTAACGCCCTTTTTCGCAACTCTACCTTCACGGGTGTAAAAACCTACCGACCGGATAAGATAATTGCGGAAAAATGGGTCTAACGATGCCGAGGTAACAAACCCCGGCCTTCCGTTAGGCCGGGGTTATTGCTTTAGACTGGTTACTATTCCTCATCTACATAGAATACAGAATCGTCCAACCATGGATAGTTCTCGTGAAATCCCTTATTGAACATATCCAAAGTGTCCTTCACATAGTGATAGTGATCCATATCACCTTTCTTCTTATCCTTTTTCATCATTTTTTTGCCACCTTGATTTACTTTTAAAATTGTCTTCGTAATACCCGCTTTCCCAGCCTGCGTTAATACCTCCTTTTTCTTTATAACCACTTTCTTGCCAACTTTTGTTTTGGATACCAGTTTCACTACTTTTTTCTTTGCTTTCATTTTGATTAGATTTTAACTCCGGGATTCTTAGCCAGAAAATCATTTCTCCAAATCGCAATACGGGCTTTGCAGGCTTGATACTCTTCCGGGCCTTGCCACCGAGCGTGTTCTAACATCAGGTTATTGATGTTCCGAATTTGTCTTAAAACCATTCTTTTAACTTTCGCCCGTTCATCGTTGGCACTTGCCGGTTCGGCTTTTTGTTCCATGTCTTTTGTCTTCATACTCATTTGTTTTTAACGCCCCCAACTTGGGAATGTATTTATATCATACTCTCCGGGAATGTTTCGTTTTAGGCTGGAAAGACAATTTGCTACAAGTTGCTGGACATCAGTCTAATAATTTTACTTTAAGCCAACTGGCATACGGCAATTTGTCAGGGCAATTCCATTCGATGTAAAGCACGATCTCCCAGGCGGTGGGGTTTTATATTGCTTGTGGGTTGGGGTGGCTGATTTAGCTGATATACCAAAAATTATTTCTACCTTTAGGAAATCACTAACAATCCAATTCACTATGGATAGAAAAAGAATCAAGGAGATCAATGAGATCACTGGTCTGGCACGTACAATTCTTAGCAACAAAGAGGATTATGTGATACTTGATACCGAAACAACAGGCCTGGGCAATAATGATGTTATCATTCAATTGGCAGTGATCGACTTAAATGGCAACGCTCTCATGGATACTCTTATCCGACCGACAAAACGAAAACGTATGTCAAGTGATGCTTCCGCAATTCATGGCATCACTATGAAAATGTTGCAAGATTCTCCATCCCTCCGTGATGTATTTCCACAGTTCAAGAATATAGTCCGTAATAAGACCTTGCTTGTGTACAATGCCCCCTATGATGCCCGACTTTTTGCTCAGACTGCTAATCAGGATGGTTTTAGTTTTGGAGATATGAAGGCAACATGCATGATGCGAGCCTATTCAATATTCATCGGAGAATGGAATCCGCATTATAATGATTATAAGTTTCAACGATTAAAATCAGGTGATCATAGTGCCATCGGGGATTGTCGTGCAACCCTCAAGGTCATTAAAGAGATGGCAGATTGTCAACCCATTCCAGTACCGAAAGAATGGTGGGAATTTTGGAAGAATTAATAGTTAGAAATCAATACGAAAGCCTTATGGAACCAAACACGATTATTGCCATAACCGCAGTTCTTTTGAGTATTGCAACCCTAGTACTCACTGGTATTTGGAATCAACGAATATTCAAAATGACCGAAAAGCATAATAAGCTATCTGTTAGACCATTAATAGATGTGTATATTGACCATAACCCAAATCGCTATGTCCTATTTTTAAAAAATGTCGGGATGGGGCCAGGAATTATTAGAACAATACACTTTTCTTATAGAGGAGAGGAATTTAAGGATTTATATGACCTTGTTTATAAGGTCACTGGAGATAAGTTGAAATGGTTAGCTGGACATTATTCAATTTATCAAAGAGGCCACATCATTGGTCAGGGTCAGCAGCTTGTGTTATTTGAATCTTCAGCGACGAAACCAGATTTGGAGATGATTTCTTCAGCTCTTGATGGGATAAGAATGTATTTGACCTATGCAGATATTTACAATGGGTTATCAACTTATGATGATTTCATGGTATCAAATCTAAAAAAGATTGATCCTGATTTTAATATAAGGATAATAGATAATAATATAAGAACGCTAGATGTTTAAAAGTTCATACAGCAATCCTTACATACAATAACATCAACACCTATAAAGCACCATTGATTAAGTAAAGTAAATATCTTCCGTCTCTACATTCTTCCGCATCACGCGTCACGTTTCACGATTCTAAATCAAACAAATTTTCCATTATGATAAGCTTTTTAAAGAGTATCCTGATTTCTCTGATTGGGCTGGCTGCCGTATTCGGGCAGGTCAGGTCGCAGGAAAGTGCCAGTGCTAAAACCAAGGCACTCCATGTGATAGGAACGGCTCATTTTGATACGCAATGGCGGTGGACGATCCAAACCTCCATTAACGAATACATTCCCAGTACTTTTAATGAGAACTTCCAGCTTTTCGAGAAATACCCCGGCGACTGGACGTGGTTACCAGGATCAGGCAACAAATGATATCAGAACCCATACTTTTTCCTTTGCAATAGGCGGCCACAAGGGCGACTGGCGTGACGGAAGCTCGCAGTGGCCCTACAATACGGTTTATGTGCAGGTCTCTTCGGCTGACTTGGATAAAACAGCCGAATTCAAGGTTGACGGAAAACCTGTAATGGTTAATATCTCTTATTATTCCTGCATTTGTCAGGCATGTACCGGTTGGCTTTGTTGCCACACACCGCCATTTAGGCAAGACCAATGAGAACGAAGCATATAAATTCGGATATCTGTTCCGCATGGCAATCGAAATACCGGTTGGAGCTAAAGTTTTGCAATTGCCGGATATACAGGAACTTCGCATTGCTGCTATAACGGTTTCCGATGATGCTAACCGTCTGTCAAAACCGGCCGGTCAGATCGGTGTAGATTTTCCGCGTGATCCTTCCAAAGCACTCGAAACTGCAGCAAAAATCAATAAACCGGTCTCTTTCGAGGGGGTGAAGCCCTTACAGGCGCTCAAAAACGATATCGCAAACCTTAAGTCCGGGCTGAACTGGTCATACTATGAAGGTCGTTGGAGAAGACTTCCGGATTGGTCGAAATTGACCCCGGTGAAAACCGGAAATAGTCTGGCACCTGAGCTTCCGGCCGATCACAGGCCCGAAAACTTCGGTGTTGTTTATAATGGGTCTGCCGTTATGATTGATGATGTAGTGATTACCGATAATGACGGAGCCCAGGGCGAATCGGAGGAAGCCGGTTATGTAATGCTCGCTGCCGGATTGCATAAGATCAGGTTGCAATATTATAATGGTGCTTCAGATTTCACTTTTTCAATGGCTGTTGAAGGTCCGGGCTTGAAAAAGCAGGCCGTTCCGAAAGAATGGTGGCGTAGAGACGGATGAACATGCGTCCCTACAAATTCCATATTCTTTGTGCATTTTACTGAGATTTACTATCTTTGCCCCCGATAAAATTAGTATGAATAACAATTTTCTGCACATAGCTCATCATCTCCATCATATTATGATGCTGGAAACCCATGCAGAGAAGTAAGATATCGGTATGAATAAACACCGGAAAAGGCTTGCAGATCAGCAGGCCTTTTCTATTATAAACAGGTATGATGCAGACACTTAAGATTGCTTTACAGAAGTCTGGACGGCTCAGCGAAAAATCGCTGGGGCTCGTTGGTGAGGCTGGTATATCATTAACAAATGGCAAACGCACCTTGCTGGCACAATCTTCCACTTTCCCGTTGGAGGTGCTTTACCTTCGCGATGACGATATTCCGCAGTATGTGGCCGATGGAGTGGCCGATGCG
>QYQM01000133.1 GCA_007280905.1 Porphyromonadaceae bacterium
CAATTTCCCTCTATTTTTGTCCGTTAAAAAATACAAATTCAAACACATGAAAAAATTCGCTATCCTCTTCTCAGTTTTTATGCTGGTTTCCGGCACTTTTCTTTCCGCTCAGTCACTTGATGACGTTCTGAAAGAGCACTTTTCAGCAATCGGTCAGGAAAAACTCCTGAAAGTTAATTCGGTAAAAACCACCGGGAAACTGATGCAGAGCGGTCTGGAAATCCCTTTTATCCAGATGTCAAAAAGGCCCGATTGTATCCGTGTGGAAGGCACTTTCCAGGGACTATCCTTTATTCAAACCTTTAACGGTAAAGAAGGATGGAACCTGAATCCGTTTGCAGGAGCTACCGAACCTCAGCCATTTACCGAAGATGAGTTAAAAACGATGAAATACTCTGCTGATATCGATGGAATGCTGTGGAATTGGAAAGACAAAGGCTACACGGTAACCCTTGATGGCAAGGAAGATATGGAAGGCACATCCTGCTTTAAAGTTAAACTTGTTACCAAAGAAGGAGATGCTTTTACCTATTACCTCGATGGTGATTCCTATATGATGATTCGTACCAACACCAAAGTTAAAGTACAGGGCAATGAAACCGAAACTGATACCTACTATAGCAATTACATGCAGGTTGAAGGGCTTGCCATGCCAGGCAAAGTTGACACCAGGATGAACGGGCAGGTAGTGATGACTATCGTAACGGATAAAGTCGAAATCAATCCCGACCTCGACAAATCCCTATTCGAAAAACCAATCAAGTAAGCGTGATGAGAAACGCGTGATGCGTAAGAAATTTCCCTCGGAGAAGTGTCATCCCGGCGGAGGCCGGGACCCCGTCGCAAACCGCAGCATTACGCAGGGGCCATAGTTGTAATAAAAACCAAACTCTATGAAAGCTAAATACTTAATTTTCAGCATACTTTCAATTGCCAGCTTCCCTGCTTTACAGGCTCAGGTTACCGATGCCACCTTCGGAGATATCCAGGGCCGGCAGATCGGACCGGCCAAAATGAGCGGGCGGATTTCCAGCATTACTGCAGAAAACAAAGATCCTAATATCGTTTGGGTAAGTGCAGCAGGTGGTGGCGTATGGAAGTCGCTCAATCAGGGAACCACATTCAAACCTGTTTTTGAAGATTACTCCCAGTCTATAGGAACCATTACCATTGACCAGAACCACCCGGACACCGTTTGGGTAGGAACCGGTGAGGTTTGGGTCCGTAACAGCGTTTCGGTTGGAACCGGAATTTACCGGACGATAAACGGAGGGGAAAAATGGGAACTCAAAGGCCTGGAAAAAAGCGAACGGATAGGGCGGATTCTGATCGATCCATCAAATCCTGATATTGTTTATGCTGCCGTTCTTGGTGCACTTTGGGGCGACAGCGAGGATCGGGGCGTCTATAAAACCACCGACGGAGGCAAAACCTGGACGAAATTACTATATGTCAATCCATCCACCGGTTGTGCCGATATGGTTATGGATCCTCAAAATCCTTCATTGATTTATGCATCGATGTGGGATTTTCGCCGGCAGGCCTATACTTTCCGTTCCGGCGGCCCGGGTAGTGCCCTGTATAAATCAACCGACGGCGGAGCAACCTGGAATAAAATTCACAACGGATTCCCCAATGAAACCCTTGGCAGAATTGCTGTTGCCATTTCACCGGTTGCCCCCCACTATCTGTATGCACTCGTTGAATCGGATAAATCAGCTCTCTACCGTTCATCCAACCAGGGATCCTCCTGGGAAAAGATGAGCGATCAAATCATGGCCGGCGACAGGCCATTTTATTACAGCCTCCTTGTACCAGACCCGGTTGATTCAGAACGTATTTATAAACCCGGCACTACTTTATGGGTAAGTTCCAACGGCGGAAAGATCTTCCAGAATCCTTCAGTCAGCGGAGGTGCCTATCATAGCGATACCCATGCACTCTGGATCAGTCCGAAAGATAACCGCCTGATATATATGGGAACCGATGGCGGGGTATACATCTCTGCCGATAAGGGAAACACCTGGCGCTTCGTTCAGAATCTGCCCGTATCCCAATTCTACCATGTTAGCGTAGATCAAAAAGAACCTTATAATGTTTATGGAGGATTGCAGGATAATGGCACCTGGATGGCCCCTTCCGGAAAATCCGGGGGAATACGGAATTCTGACTGGAAAAATATCGGTTTCGGGGATGGTTTCTACGCCTATGGCGATCCTTCAGATCCCGATGTCACTTATGCTCAGTATCAGGGTGGCAGGATTTCCCGGACAAACCATAAAACGGGTGAAAGCAAATATATTAAACCCTTCCCCGAGGAAGGCACCGGTTCGCTGCGTTTCAACTGGAATACTCCGGTCGTGTTTGGTGAAAAATCAGGATGGCTATATGTTGGCTCGCAATATCTCTTCAGATCAAAAGACAAAGGGGATTCGTTTGAACGAATCTCTCCCGACCTGACCACTAACGATCCGGCACGTCAGAAACAGGAGCAATCCGGAGGACTAACAATCGATAACAGTACCGCTGAAAACAATACCACGATTTTTTCCATCAACGAATCGCCTATGGATGAGAACATTATCTGGGCCGGCACCGATGATGGCAACATCCAATTAACAACCGACGGCGGTAAAACATGGAACAAACTGAACAATGCAGTTCAGGGAATACCTCCATTGGCTTTCATTTCCCACATCGATGCTGATCATTATAATAAGAATGCTGTCTGGATCACCGTTGATGCGCACCGCAACGGCGATCTGAACCCGTATGTGTTTTACTCGGATGATCTTGGAAAGACCTGGAAATCATTGGTTACTCCGGCCATCCAGGGATTCTGCCATGTAATCAAGCAGGACCCGGTCATTGCAGATCTTATTTTCCTCGGCACTGAATCCGGTCTTTTTATCAGTTTGGATCATGGAAAAGAGTGGGTCCGGTTCAAAAACAAGGTTCCTCAAACCGGGGTTTATGACATGGCTTTCCAATCGGTTCGAAATGATCTGGTTCTGGCTACCCACGGACGGGGAATCATTATTATTGATGATCTTACTGCCCTGAGAAACCTCACTCAGCCGGTTCTTGCGCAGGACTTTGCCTTTCTGCCAGTCAGACCGTACTACTTTACCTCTCAAACAGGATTACAGGATTTTGTCAGCGATGCGGAATTCATCGGCCCGAATCCATACGGTGGGGCCAGTATCTGTTATTATCTGAAGAAAAGACATGTTTTCGGTGAGATGTATCTGGAAGTTTATGATTCAAATGCTAAATTTCTCAAAAAGCTTCCGGCCGGCAACCGCAAGGGAATTAACATTGTTCAGATCGCAACTGCCATGGAGCCGCCAAAAGTTCCAAAATCTCCTAATATTCTGGGCGAAGCAGCCTTTGGACCAGAATATCAGCCCGGATCTTATTCAATCAAGGTAGTTAAAGGCACCGATACCTATACCACAAACCTGGTGCTAAACGATGTACAGAATAGCAAGCATACAGCTGACGACCGGAAAATACAGCGTGAAACCCTGATGAAGGCTTACAACATGCTGGAGAAACTGGCTGCCATTGATGATCAGATTCTTAAAAGGCGTGATGCCCTGAAAGCCAAGGCTGCAAGTGCAAAAGGTTCGAACCTGAAAAAGACTCAGGCCCTCATTGCTGATTGCGAAAAAATGCATGAGCAAATCTCCGCAACTCAGGGAGGCGAAGGCGGGATAACGGGTCAGGTACGGCTGCGCGAGAACATAGGTGAAATCTATGCTGCAGTCGGTGGTTATAGAGGTAGGCCAACTAACCTGCAGATTAAGGCATTGGAACTTTACGACAAGCAGGTTCAGGAATTTGCGACTAAGATTGAAACGATCAAAACACGGCTGTAGGGGCGGCCTGCGCTCGCCCTTTAAAGAAGGTAAGTTCACATGGTTGATGCGGAGACCGGCCATAGAGTTTTGTTGTTTTATTTAATCATGTATATTGAAAACTAATTTTTAAATTTGCATGGTTAAATTTAACAGTAATGTATTATACTCGTTTACTGGAAGAGGCCGTTCAAGATAGCATACGGGACAATCCCGTAACCGCCATAACGGGTCCTAGGCAATGTGGAAAGTCGACCATGGCGCGCAAAATCATTCAGGCGATTCCCGGATCGGTTTATATTGACCTGCAGAATCCGACGGACCTGGCGAAGTTGAACGATCCCCAGTATTTCTTTGAAATGAATCGTGGCCGGTTGATTTGCCTGGATGAAATACAGAGGCTTCCCGGCCTGTTTCCGGTCATCCGCAGCCTGGTTGACCAGTGGGGCGGCAACGGCCATTTTCTTTTTCTGGGTTCTGCCTCGCGCGATCTGCTCCGGCAATCCTCGGAGAGCCTTGCCGGCCGGATTTTCACCGGCAACCATGCGCCGGTTATGGCAAATGCTGGCTCATGTAAATGGTCAGACTGTGAATTATACGAGTTTGGGTAATGCATTGGGAGTCAGCTCTCCGACTATCCATAATTATATTGATCTTTTATCTGGCACATTTATGGTGGTGCCGGTATTGCCCCATCTTCCCAACCTGGGCAAGCGTTTGGTTAAGTCCCCGAAAATTTACCTGTCCGATGCAGGGATTGTTAATGCTTTGCTTGATATTCAAACGCTCAACCAGTTACTCGGCCATCCATCTTTCGGAACCCTTTGGGAAACCGTGATACTGGGTCAGCTGCGCGGACATTTCGCGAATGCCCGTACTAGTTTTTACCGGACCGCACAGGGATCGGAAGTTGATTTCGTTTGGGAAACCGGCGGAAAAAGGATCGCCATTGAGTGTAAAGCCACCTTGTCACCCTCCCTGACGAGGGGCAACCACCAGGCGATCGCGGATATTCAACCTGACGAAACCCTGGTTGTAAGTCCTGTCAAACAAGGCTGGCCCCTCAAGCCGGGCATCCGGGTAGTCAATCCGCGTGAGTTGGTAGAAATCCTGGAAAGTGCTGGAAATGATCTGAATTAGCTTCAATGAAAAGAGCAAACCTTGGTTTAAACAAGGAGAAGATATGAAATCTGCGAAACTGGATTAAATTTATAAATTTGAACCAATAACTAAACACGGATCTTATGCCAAATCTTCTTACACTCGGATGGATCGATTATGTGATCATAATGATCTATTTCATGTTCGTTATAGGTATCGGATGGGCTCTCAAGCGCTATATGAGTTCTTCCAAAGCATTTCTCGAAGCTGGCCGTTCACTTCCAGCATGGGTTACCGGCCTCGCCTTCATTTCAGCCAACCTGGGAGCTCTTGAAGTGATCGGGATGTCGGCATCCGGCGCACAGTACGGTATGGCAACTACCCATTTCTATTGGATTGGAGCTATACCTGCCATGATCTTCCTGGGACTGTTTATGATGCCGTTTTATTACGGTTCGAAAGCCCGCTCCGTGCCGGAATATCTTAAGTTGAGGTTCGATGAAAAAACACGGGGATTAAATGCAATTGCTTTTGCCCTGATGACGGTTCTGGCCTCGGGAATTTCAATGTATGCATTGGCTGCCTTGATGGAAAAACTTCTTCAATGGCCTTTTGATGTTTCCGTGCTGGTATCGGCAGGAATCGTGCTTGCTTATACCTACCTTGGAGGGCTGTCTTCTGCCATTTATAATGAAGTGCTTCAGTTCTTTATCATAGTGATCGGGCTATTCCCGCTGGTTTTCCTGAGTCTGAAGGATGCCGGCGGCTGGGCCGGCATGAGCGACACCCTGTCGGAAGTAGCAGTTGGTAAAGGATTCCAGCCTGGTGCCTGGACAACGATGTGGTCCCATTCAGGTTCTGCGACTTCCAATCCAATGGGTGTGGAATGGTTTGGTATTCTGATGGGCCTGGGATTTGTTCTGTCGTTCGGATATTGGTGCACCAATTTCCTGGTGGTCCAGCGGGCTATGGCAGCCAATTCCATGAACGCAGCAAGGAAAACACCACTGATTGGTGCCCTTCCTAAAATCTTCATCCCGTTTCTGGTTATTGTTCCGGGTATGGCAGCCATGGCTCTTGCATCAAAAGGAACCCTTTCCCTTGAACTTATGCCCAATGGCAGTCCGAATTATAACTCTGTGATCACTTCAATGCTAAGCCACTATTATCCGTCAGGCATTCTTGGCCTCGGGCTCACGGCTTTGCTCGCTTCCTTTATGTCGGGGATGGCCGGTAACGTTTCCGCATTTAATACCGTCTGGACCTACGACATCTATCAAAGCTACATCAAGCCTCGTCAAAATGATAACCATTATTTAAAAGTCGGACAGATTGCTACCATCTTTGGAGTAGTTCTCAGCATTGGTGCCGCTTATCTGGCCAAGCAATTCGGAAACATCATGGATTTCCTGCAAATGATTTTTTCGATGGTCAATGCGCCGCTGTTCGCAGTTCTTTTCCTTGGAATGTTCTGGAAACGCGCCACCGGGAACGCCGCTTTCTGGGGACTCCTGGTTGGAATCGGTTGTGCATTGCTTCATCATGGATTAACCATCCCCGCTGGTGCTGACCCGAGCGCTATCATAAAAGGCGGATGGATCAGTGTGGCACATACTTACCCTAGTAGTATGGCCCAGAATTTCTGGACCGCCATTATTGCCTGGACATCGGCAACCATTTTTACTGTCGGACTCACATTCCTGACTAAACAACTTAAATCCAATGAAGATCTCAAAGGGTTGGTTTATTCACTCACCCCTCGGCTTATCGATAAAGATGACAAATGGTATAACCGTCCTGTCGTCCTTGCTGTTATTGTTGGAATCATCACATTAATATTATCCATTATTTTCTGGTAGGAGAAACAATTATGAAACTAGATATCAAAATTCCGATCGGCTTGCTCTTTACCATTTTCGGGCTCATTCTTTCAGTGTATGGATTGGCTACAGGCAGTGATGCAGAAATCTATGCCAAATCCCTTGGATATAATATTAACCTTTACATTGGGTTGTTCATGTTTGTTTTCGGAGTGTTTATGCTGATTCTGTCACGCAAAACCCTCAAGGAGATCAAATAGCAGTATATCAATCAAAAAGAAAGCCGCCAATTTGGTCAGTTGGTGGCTTTCTTTTGCCGTTATAACACCCCTGATACCCTTGTAAAAATTATGTTAATTAAAATTATCCTTCAATTAATTTTAAAAGTCAATAGAAGTTTGAGTAAATAGTTTAAATTTGATTGATAATCAACCTGCGCTTATTATGGACTGGAGTAATAAAACCATTCTGATTGCTGAAGACGAAGATTCCAACTATCTCTATCTGGAAGCAGTATTACAGAAAACCGGTGCCTCGCTCCTTTGGGCACGAAGCGGTGAAGAAACTATCGATGCATGCAAACAGAATCCAAAAATTGATCTGATACTCATGGATCTTCAGATGCCAAATATCAATGGCTATGAGGCTCGCTTCCAAATAAAATCTATGTTTCCGAATATCCACCAGATCGCCCAAACCGCTTTTGCAATGGCTGATGATGAGAAAAGGGCTATGGATGCCGGTTTTGATGCCTATATTGCAAAACCGATCAGAAAGGGAAACCTGCTCACTATTGTTGGAAGGTTTCTGGGGCCTCTCGAATAATAATTTCCCCGATGTTCCGGGTAATCCTATGTAGTTGCGCTTTCCTGATTCTACAGATAAATCTTTCGTTTGCACAAGATTACCGTATTGAAAACATCACCTCCGAATATGTCCGGATTGAAAAAGGTTTATCTCAAAATACGGTAAACTGTATCCATCAGGACAAGGAAGGGTATATCTGGGCTGGAACCTGGAGCGGGTTGAACCGGTTCGACGGTTATTCATTCAGAACTCTGAATATCAACATGGTCAATCCTTCACTTGGACTGACACAGGCCACGATCGTAGGCCTGGCCGAAGATACACTAGGCTTTATCTGGGCAGGCTGTACAAAAGGTTTGAACCGCATCTCGAAAAAAGATTTTTCGGTAACTCAATTCACGGAAGAACAGAATGTCGGGAACGGGATGGCCTCCGACAGTATTAATGTCTTATACACCGACAAAAAAGGATTAATCTGGATAGGAACAAACGAAGGAGTTTTGATTCTCGACCCTAACACCCTTGGATTTACACATATCGAGCATAATCCCAGGGACTTTACAACTATCAGTTCCAACAAGGTAACCTGTTTCGCTGAAGATTCAAGCGGATCGGTATGGATTGGCACCAGCCTCGGGCTCAATAAACTCAATCCTGAAACAGGCCAGATTATCAGTTTTTATGGTGATGGCCAAAATAAACATCTCATGACTTCTGTCATTACCGCCTTAAATATTGACCATTCGGGCAATATTTGGATCGGAACACCAGCCGGACTTCAATGCTACAAACCCTTAACCAGATCTTTTGCCTATTATCCTATTAAAAATCCAACCTCAACGCATTTCCAATCCTCAGAAAACTATATCAATTGCATTTACACCGATCAAGAAAACAATGTTTGGGTAGGAACTCGTGAAAGCGGATTGCTGGTATTCGACCCGGTCAGGCAAAGGTTTATCAATATGCAGCAAAAAATTCCGGAAAGCGACTATTTCTCCTATACTTCATTCTGGTCAATCATCCAGGACCGGAACGGATTATTCTGGCTGGGAACATCCCACAAAGGTCTGGTGAAACTCGTTCCGGATCCCCATGCTTTTTATGAGATTGTTAAATTCTATTCCACCTTTGGGATCGTCGAACCAAAACCGCGTACGTTCTGGTTTGGCACACAGGATGGGGTACTGATCTGGAACCGGGATAAAAAATCCACTCAATTTATTAAACATGCCGATAATAATCCAAACAGCATTTCCGGAAATCAGATAACCGACCTTTTTACTGATCCTCCATACGTCTGGATTGGTACCCGAACAGGGTTAAATCGTTTCAGAACAGATAATATGACCAATAAAGTTTACGATGCTGATGATTCAGGAAATTCGATCGCTGGAAATATCATCTGGCATATCAACAAGGATTCAAAAGGAAATTATTGGTTTGCCACCAATAATGGACTTAGCCGGTTTGATAATTCTACAGGCATTTTTACCAATTATTATCATGATCCGGATAATTCCAACAGCCTGAGCAACAACGCCTGCCTTGGTGTTTTCGAAATGTCGCCAGGTATTTTTCTCATATCTACCCAATACGGATTAAATGAATTCAACGAATTAACCGGTAAATGGAAAAACTACCTGCCCGTGCCCGGCAATGCAACTACGATAGGAACAAGCTATGTTTTCGGGGTTTTCAGAGATTCTCAGGGTGAGCTCTGGGTTTACACCAATGGCGGCGGTCTTTGCAACTTCGATCCCCAGTCGGGTACCTTCGACCGGTACACCACGGCTGACGGACTTTGCGACAACATTGTTTACGGAATCTATGAGGATAAAGACGGCATTTTCTGGTTGCCTACCAATAATGGCCTCTCCCGGTTCGATCACCGGAATGATGAATTCACTAATTTTGATGTCCAGGATGGTCTGCTAAGTAATGAATTCAATAAAAACTCAATTTATGCAGCTGAAAATGGAGAGGTTTTTCTTGGAGGGGTAAACGGGGTAATTGCTTTCTTTCCTCAAACGACTTTACGGACATCAAAAGCGCCGATTGCCAGGATCACAGGATTTACCATTCATGGTGCTCAACAAAAATATGATATCCCCATCGCTGATACTATCAGAATTCCTTCATCCGACAATACGTTCAGCATTTCTTTTTCCGCTATGGATTATCTGAATCCATTTAAAAATCAGTTTACCTACTTTTTGGAGAATTCCGATAAAGGCAAAACTCAGCTTTCTCCCGGCTTGCACCAGGTCGACTACCGCAATGTGATTCCCGGGCACTATAATTTCAGAATCACAGGAACCAACAGCTTGGGTGTCAGAAGTAATGAAGTGATAACCACGATAATTATAGTCCCTGCCTGGTATCAGACAAGAGTCTTCCTTTTTATGACCAGCTTTACCGTCCTTCTGATAATCGGGACCATTATATTCCTGAGAATTAATAGTTTGCGTAATAAGCATGAGATGGAGAAACGACTCCTTACTATCAGTAATGAGTTGATCCGGTCGCAGAAATTTGCTTTACGCTCCCAAATGAATCCTCACTTTATTTTTAATTCACTGAACTCTATTCAGAATTTTGTTCTGAAAAACGATGTCGATTCAGCCAATTATTATTTATCCAACTTCTCAACCCTAATGAGAAAAGTTCTGGAATACTCTCAACATAACTACATTACGCTTTACGAAGAACTGGAAATGATCCAGCTCTATCTGAAAATGGAACACATGAGGTTCAGTAAAAAATTTGAACTGGAAATCAAAGTAGATCCCAAAATTGACCAGCATCTGGTCAGAATTCCACCGATGCTCCTCCAGCCCTATCTCGAAAATGCCATCCTTCATGGTCTTCAGCTGATCAAGCATAAAGGTTTACTTGAGGTTCTCATCAGCGATCATGGAGATTATATGGTGATCAACATTGTTGACAATGGAATCGGTCGTGAAAAAGCCAAAGCCATCAGGGAGCGGTCCGGACATAAATCCAGAGGGCTGGCAAATATTGAAAAGAGAATTCAGTTATACAACTCCATAAGCGACAAGCCATTATCGGTAAATATAGTCGATATTGTTAATGATCAGGGTGAACCTTCAGGAACACGTGTCGAGATTACTGTTCCATATGATATTGAAGAATATCCCCAAGAAATTCAATAATGAGAAGAATATTTCTGATGGTATGGATTGCCGCATTGGCAGGTACCTGTTGGGCGCAGCCGCTGATGATGTCAAAAGAGCGTTACCGCGCCAACCAGGAAACAATGAAAGGATACACAGCTGCTTGCACAGCCGGCAAAACATCTACGGAAATCAGTCTGAATAACGTAAGAGCCCTGATTCATACCGGAGGTGATATGTGGTGGGATTTTAAAGTCGCCCGGTATGAAATCCCCAAAGGATCAGGTAAAACTGCCCTGTGGAATGGTGGAATCTGGATCGGTGGAACAGATGTGAATGGTCAGTTGAAATTAGCTGCCGTCCGATACCGGATCGGAGGCGTCGACTATTTTCCCGGACCCCTTATCACCAAAGGGAATGCACGGGGAACCACCGATGTTGAAGTATGTTATCAATATGACCGCCATTGGGAGATATCACGCTATCAGGTTGAAGCCTTCCGTGCCTGGTATCGATCTGATGCGGAAACACGGGAAAGGGAATTTAAAGGATACACCATTCCGGAAGGAATTCTCGAATGGCCCGCTCATGCCGATGCCGCCACCGGATATGATTTCTATCTTGCCCCTTTCTGGGATAACAACGATGATGGTTTTTACAACCCGGCCGACGGCGATTATCCGTTTTATGACCTCGATGGCATCCTTCCCTGCGGAACATCGCGTGAACAGCGACGTCCACGGCTCTTCGGTGATGGAACTCTTTGGTGGGTCTATAATGACCGGGGTAATATTCATACCGAAACCGGGGGTGAAGCTATCGGAATGGAAATCCGGGCTCAGGCCTTCGAATTCTCTACCAATGATGCCGTTAACGACATGAGTTTCTACAACTATGCCCTGATAAACCGTTCTACCTATACTTTGATTGATACCTATTTCGGGGTCTATGCGGATGGCGCTCTGGGATGGGCTTATGATGATTATACCGGCTGCCATGTTAGCAAAGGGGTAGGCTATTTTTATAACGGAATGGATGTTGACGGACAAGGTGAAGCCTGGGCCTATGGTGCCAATCCCCCGGCAATCGGAATCGACTTTTTCGAAGGCCCTTATCAGGATCCGAACGGGAAAGATGACTGTACCAGTTATGACAGCCAGTTGAACCTGATCTGTAACGATTGTGCCCTGAATGGTAATATTAACGGCCTCAACTTTGGAGACGGTATTGTGGACAATGAACGCTGGGGTATGCGAAGATTTGTTTATTATGTCAATACGGGCGGAGTGACCGGCGATCCTAATACTGCTCCGGAGTATTACAATTTCCTTCGCGGGTTATGGAAAGATAATGAACGCATGCGTTATGGAGGCAACGCACATCCATCCGGCGGAGGTACCGGCCCCATAACCGATTTCATGTTTCCTGCTGATTCCGACCCATGTGGTTGGGGTCAGAATGGCATACCAATGCCTTATTGGACAGAGGAAACAGCCGGTAACGAGCCAGGTGATAAACGACTGGTCGAATCTTCCGGACCGTTTGTCCTCGAGCCGGGCGCCATAAATGATATCACCACCGGCGTCGTTTGGGCAAGATCCTATGAAGGAACCCCTTGGGCTTCGGTCGTTTTAATGCTTCAGGAAGATGAGAAAGCCCAGCGTCTGTTTGAAAATTGCTTTAAGGTTATCGATGGTCCGGATGCTCCGGAACTCACGATTGTTGAACAGGATCAGAAGCTGATTCTCCATATCTGGAATAAGCCTTCCTCCAACAACTTCATGGAGGCTTATCGTGAACGCGACCCGTTTATCGTTTGCCCCTTGGATAATCCGGATTGTGATGTTTAC
>QYQM01000089.1 GCA_007280905.1 Porphyromonadaceae bacterium
CATTACAGATTGTCTTATCCGCAGGATCAATCAGTATTGGTAAAGGATTCACGGTAACCGTTAGATCAGATGAACTGGATTCACACGGGTAAATGCCAGATTTACTCGCATAAACCCCGATGGTTTGAGATGATTGCAATGCATAGCTGGTTAGGGTAATATCCGATCCGGTACCTAAAACAGATGTGCTGAGAACGGTTGTTCCGGTATTATTTTTTAAGGTATATACGATCTCTAATTCAGAATTAGAAACCACCACTGAAATGCCGGTATTGTAACAGGTAGTATAGGATGTTGGTGTAACTGAGGGAGCTGTAGGTGGAATACATGCAACGGTAATATTCTGTGCGCAGGAACTTTCAACGTTTGTCCCTATAATCTCGCTGGTGGCTGTAAGTACACCTCCCGCATAAAGAGAATAAGGTGCCGATATGGTAATTGTCCAAGACCCTGTATTTGTGACAACCGATCCAATAAAGGAACCATCTTCATAAAGCCGGATAGTTTGATTGGTGGCAGCTATTACCGTACCTGATACGGAGGCTGCACCTTCACTCACAGGAGTCGTAATCGTTGGGCATACCTCATTTTCCGGTTCAATATCCGGAGCAGGCAGCGGAAAGAATTGTATTTCACTTTCCGACCTATCATTCGTTAGAAAGCCTGCAGGAATCGATGAAGTATAATGATCCAGGTTTGGATCCAACTTAATAACCGTTGTGGCGGGCTTAAATATATACCCTGTTGTTTGGGCATTGAGCCACTGAAAGTACAATAATTTAAAAGCCGATATTGTCACCAGCAGTGATAATATCCTGGTTAAGTACAACTTTTTCAAGGTTTGGGATTTTGGGTCAAGGATTCAGATATTGCGGGAAGCACAATTCTTGCTCATAGGAAGCTTCCGGATAATGATGTGGATGTCCTATCAAGATTGATATCCGAAGCCTGATAAAAGAAGTGACTTCGGGTAAAGCGGTTAAATATCTTCCCGATTGGTTTAGTTTCAATATGGCAACGATAATCTATTTCCCTTAATTTCCTATAGCTTTACAACATTTCGACTCAGAGAATTAATAACTGTTTCATAATTGAATCAGCTCCGGGTCATTGTTTGATATACTTACTCAGTTGTCTTCAAACGGGTGCATCAATTTTTCCATGGCCTTCCCGGTCAGTTATTTTTCTACGACAGCATAAGCCTTGGTGTCTTTCATAGAACTGTGACCGAATATCTTAGTTATGATTTCAATCGGAATGTTGTTACCCATTGCAATTGTTGTTGCGAAAGTATGCCGGGCTATATGTGTGGTGAGTACCTTTAGTAGGAGAGTTTTCGAACCATTTTGAGTCCAGATTAGCTCAATGATTTAAATTAAAACTCCCTCCGGAGGTAACTTAAAATAAAACGTGCTCCCATTTCCTTCTTCGCTTTCCACCCATCACTTCCCGCCATGTTTTTCGATGAAATCCTTACAGATGATCAATCCTAGTCCTGTGCTGGGTTCACCTTCGGTACCTTTACGGTTTGTCTTCTCATCAAGGCGGAAAAGATTATCGATCATATTTTTATTCATGCCGATACCCGTGTCCTTGATTGATATTTCAACTAAATTGTCGGGCATCAACTTAGCCGCAATCATGAGCAAGGCGCTCATTCCCGCATTCCAGCCAAAAGCTGAAGGCCTGTTCATTAGCCATGCCTTCCCACTGGAGAAAGTTGTCGGTCTGTGTTGCTGCTATCGCTTTATCATAAAGCTGCATGGCTTCAACCCGTCTTCCATCAATCCTGGCGAGTTCCGCAGCAGAGAGCCAGTATTTATTTTCAAAATTCTCAGGGCAGTTGTTCGACCAGATGCGAAGCCTGCTTATCATATCCTCAGGTTCCCGGCGCCAACAGTATAAATCAGGTGTTCAGCTTTGTCGGATAATATCAGTGCGCGATCATATTTACCGAGCACCAGAAAGGAAAATGTTTTGAGAGCTTTGTATATGCAGGTGACCTGGATATTATGATGATCGTCAACCCGCCCTCTAACAAATCAATGGCCCATTGATTAACGCGTGTCCGACTGAATTCGAGAGAATGCTGCGACTCCTGTTTAAGGGCTGCCAGCGGAATACCCTGGTAAAACTGGCAATACATGTTGTGTCCGAAGGCATAAGCGGCGTACTGCAGATTACTCGATCGTAACCCGATTTCATAGACATCCGTATAATCCTGAGTACCATACCTGAGGTGTTTGAACCAGTGCCGAATTGAGCTGCCGATCATCAGATAAAAGACCTCACCTCCCATCCCTTCAGTTCCGGGTACAATCGGTCCGGAGTATTTTAACCAATCTCTTTTAGAATGACAATCAACACAAACCATTACCTGATTGGCGAGATATTTTCCTCTTTCAATCCGCTCTTTTGTAACTTCCACTTTCAAATCTTTTACTTTGATGTTTGGAAGAAAATATTTCAGTTACGTTCCGCCGCAAATAACAAGAATTACTAAAACGGCAAAAAAGCTAATTGCAATTTTTAATATCTTCTTCTTTTTCATAATTCATTATTTTTTAGGGATTAATAAATAATTGTTCATTTTCTACAGCTCACGCCTATATCTTTTTTTCAGTTTGACGACTTAAGAAACGCCACAATTTTATTTGTTTCATCATCAGTGAGATTGGCGCGAAGTTTCATGTGCATGCCAATGGTTTCCCATTGCGCAGGGCTGTAATCGGAAGAGGGCGGGGCGTTGTGGCATCTGATGCAGTTTTCTCCCCAGAGTTGCGTTCCGGTTTTTGCGGCAATATTTGCAGTAGTTGCACAGCTATTGATAATAATTATTGTTCCTATCCCGACAATGAATGCGATTGATAATGAAGTTAGTTTTTTCATGACTTTTGAATTTTAATTTTGTTAGACATATTTTAAATTATTTAGAATCCCATTACAAAGCGAGCCAAAATTTCTTTTGTTTGTTTTCCATTTGGATTCGAAGTGATTTCATAAGCGAATCGCAATCCAGTACGCCAGTTTAACCAATAAACAAGTCCTATGTCTATTCGGGTAATAGTTCCTCCTTTTCCATTATTATCTTTTGCAGCCCATACTGCATCTTGCGGAGCAGTTATAGCATTGTATCTGAACATAAGTTCGGTTTTTTTGAGACACTTGCTATGAGCCATGGTAGGACGGATAGAAAATTGCATATAATAATTCTGCATGGTGTTATCAAAAGTGTAAGTGGTAGAATCTGTCAGGTAGTAATTGGCTTTGTCAACAGTAAGCGTGTTGAATTGTCCTCTGATGTTGATGGTTGATTTTATCGCTTCGATACTTTTTACATACGATAAGTCAACAGCATAAGCGGTTGCTCCTATTTTCCCATAAACTAAATCTCCCTGATCGCCTGCGATACCATATCTTCCAGAAAAGCCGATTTCTAATGAAGAGTTGGAAAAAGGGAGCAAGCCGATTCGTCCTCCAATTTCCTTGTTGGTATTGTTGTCATCAAAATTTTCATAATCAACCATGCCATTGCTTTTATCTAAACTTGGTCCATTATCCAGGAATAAAGAATAATTCATCTTTGCACTTCCCAGAGGGATTCCCCCGCGAACATCCATCCCCATAACAGCACCCCAAACAAGGTGGTTACTACCTGGGAGGTAAGGACTCTTCGGCCTTATCGGAGTATTAGGAAATTTTTCAGTCAAAGGTGGCTCAAATCGTTCGCCATAAGCACCAAAAGGAGTAAGCATCTGACCTGCTCCAAGCGTCATATATTTATTCAAAACGAAGGAAAGTTTTGTAAATTCAAGTGCAAATTCACCGTTATCTAATTCCAATTCGCTTTCAAAAAACAGCTTGTCGGAAATTTTCCATAAGAATACCGGGGCAAAACGGAATGCATTAAAATTGAATTTTGCATCCTTATCTTTATTAACATAGAAACCAAAAAACCCAGACCCTGTTAACAACATTTTGGTATTGCCAGGAGCAGAAGAAAGCAGGTTTTTGTTACGTTCAGTTTGTGTTGAATCCTGCCCATAACCAGTTGAGAAAGCAATGAGCAAAGGTACCATAAATAAAAGTTTTTGTGTTTTCATCTGAAATTGTTTTTTATTTTACTTCTTCTTAAATGTTCGGATATAATTAATGACATCCCACCTCTGGTCGTCGGTCAAAATGTGCTTGGCTAACGGCATCGGGCTTCTTCCTTCGGATATTTTCCAGAAGAGTTCACCGTCTGTTTGATTTTGTACATAATCAGAAGTCAGATCCGCAACTGTTTTATTAATTTTCATTGCACTACTACCATCCCCTTTGCCTTCCTTGCCATGACAACGCAAACATTCTATTTTATAGGATTTCTGTCCCCTGGAAAGTGAAGGCTCATCCGGTGAATATAAATTCTTCTTTTCTTTAGCCGATCTCGGTACATTCCATGGAGTACTGTGTTGAGCAAAGACAATGGATGCATAAAAGAATGCAATTCCAAGCAGAATTAATTTTGATAACATTTGTGTTTTCATGGTTTCATTTTTTTATTTCCAATGTGCGCACATAGTTAATAACCTGCCATCGCTGCTCTTCGGATAAATCCTTTTTAAAAGAAGCCATGGGCTTTCTGCCTTCGGTGATTTTCCAAAAAAGAGATCCATCTGTTTGTTTCTGGAATTGCTCTTTAGTGAAGTCCTTCGGGCTTTTGTCTAAATCCCCGCTTTTCGGACCATCGCCTTTCCCTTTTTTGCCGTGGCAGTCGTAACAGTTTTTTGTATAAATAACTTTCCCGGCAGCAATGGATTGTACATTCGAAGCAACAGAATTTTTCATCATATTGGCAGTTGCCGGAGCCGTCCATTCTTTACTTTGCTGCATTGGAGTGAATGCAAACAGAAGAATAATTGCTCCTGCAATTGTTCCGATTACAATGAAATGTGATAGTTTCATTTTGCTGATTTGTTTGATGGTTTTTTTCATACGTTTATATTTTAGTTATTATCTCATTTTTAGTTGTTTTTCTTTTTTTATTTTACGCAGTTGGAAGAAGATGAAAAAATAAATGAACCACACCCCGCCAAAGAGCGTTGATATGGTAATGACGAGCGGCAGCGGAGCATAAGGTTCCCAAAGTGCGCGAGGGAAAGGATCTTTGTCCATCGCAAGGACAGTACCCCAAGATGCAGTTGCTTTGTTTTCCACATTTCCGAATTGTTCGTTGTCCTCCATCCTTGCCGCTACAATGATAACGCCCTTTGTATCGCCCGGAATGTTTTTGGGAAAGGCAAAAGATGCTTCGCCTTTTTCGTCCGTGGTGATGGTGTTGTCATCTGTTGCCGGCATGATGCCAAACAAGCGATGTACATAAAATTTCACCTCTGCACCTTTCACCGGTATTTCTTTTCCGTCTTTACCGATTTCCGTTACTTTGGCAGTAACGAGCCGGGCAGTGTCGTTCGGATTCAGGTTGAGGGTAAGGTTGGCATCTTTATAATGCACCTGCTCTTCGGCATCTTCATACAAATTGTCATTTTCAATTTTAGCCACAATGGTGAAAGAGAGGTCTTCATCTAATGGCAAATCTTTCTGAAGCATGATAACGGCTTGACCGTTATTATCTGTATTTACGTTTTTAAGTAACTGCTGCTCCTTATCATGCATGACATAAAAATTAACCCTCGCATTTTTTGCAGAAACAAACTTTCCATCATTATTTTTTGCTTTGATTACCGCAACCGCTGTTTTGCTCATATCGGTTTTCTTGTAATAGGATAATTCGATAGTGGCTTCGCTCTTTCCCAGAGCTTGTGATTGGTCTTGCGCAGTTGCGATGCCACAGAACAAACCTGTAATGGCTATGGCAAGAGATGTTATTTTGATCATGCTATTCATCTTCATAATTTATTCGATTTATTATGTCGGTTATTTTAATGGTTCAAAACCTGTTTTTAACCGTTTCCCCATTATTTTTGCCTCCTCTGCTTCTCTTTTCGTTCTAAGTTCAATGGCTGCTTGCTTATCGTGTTCAATTAATATTCCTTTCTCCACTTCCCATACAGCCATCATAGGGAAGAGTTTTGAAAAGAGTGTGATGACTAGAAATATTCCTGCCAGACATGCCGCGGTAACAGAAAATTCCACATAGTTTGGAAAATAACTTGACCATGTCCCCGGAACTTCCTGGATTGGCATGAAGGGATGCAGGAGCGTTGGCACCACAATGAGGTATCTTTTTACCCATGCTCCCGCTACTATAATAATACAGGTAATGGTAAGTATTGTTACAGTTCGCCCTTTTGGAATCGACATAATAATAATGGGCAACAGTACAGTGCCGAACTGGCATGTCCAGAACGCTTTTGAGTAACTACCATAAAATAAGTCACTCAACAAATGCCCTTCAGCCGTTACCATATTGTAAGCGGGTATCCAGTATTCATTCAGATTCAGATAAGCATAGATGAGTGTTAGCGCCAGCACGATACGCCCCATCAAATCAAAATGCCTTGGGGTGATATATTTTTCCAGATGATATAGTTTGCGGAAGGCAGCCATTCCTAATACTACACCGGCAGAACCGGAGTAAAGCGCACCAGCAACAAAGTATGGACCGAATACAGTACTATTCCATCCCGGGCGCAGCGTCATGGCGAAGATGTAGCTAACAACAGTGTGTACGGATACTGCTACCGGAATAATTACGATAGTCATAATGGTCATGGTTAATTCCAATCGGTGCCATTGTGATTTAGTGCCTTTCCATCCTATAGCCATTTTGGTATAAAGCCACTTTTTGAATTTTTTGAATGGCGAGTCGCAAACGGTTAATCTATCCCTGCAAAGCGCCATATCGGGTATCATCGGCAGAAAAAGAAATAACGTGCTGCCTACCAAATAAGTGCAGATGGCGATGATATCCCACATGAGGGGTGATTGTATCCTTCCGAAAAGGACAAGGTTTGGTAATCGGTCGGGGCGTCCTAAGTCAATAATTGGTATGATGCCGCCAAAGAGCAGGGATACAAATGTGAGCAGCTCGGCAGAGCGGGTGATGGGTCTTCGCCATTCTTGTTTTGTAATCCGCAGGATGGCTGATACAAGTGTGCCTGAGTGGCTGATGCCGATAAAGAATATAAAGGTTGAAATGTACAATCCCCAAGAAACATAATCGCGCATAGCTGTAACTCCCAGTCCATCCCTGAGTTGGTGGATGTAGCAATAAAGCCCCCAGCCCATCACTATCAGCAAACACCCTATCCAGGTTTGAGTGGAGCGTCCCCATTTTTGTGTCGGGCGCAGGCAATCTTCGCGAACGGTTTCTATTTCTTGTTTCAGATTGTATTTTTCGGTTGCCATAGTTGTAAAATTTATTGTTTACTGTTTACCGATTACATCTGCATTATTCCCATGTCCATCTCTATATGTTTTTTTTCTTTCTTTTCATTACCGACCGATTTCATATCTGGTATAGGGTATTTTCTGTTTTTGGGCGGCAAATAATAAACACGCGGCTTGGTTCCCAATTCTTCGAGATGCCGGTATCCGGCATTATCTTCGAGGAGCTGGCTTAGTTTTACAGTTACTCCCGATGCATTGGTAACTGCATCCTCATTCTGGTCGCCAAAATATATGGCATCCATCGGGCATCCGCTCACGCAGGCAGGCATCTTGCCCTGCCTGATCATATCCGGACAGAAGTCGCATTTCTCCACTGTTCCCATCCTGCGTGGTACGCTTTGTTCGGGTGAATAAGGCGTATTGCCGACTGCGGCTGTCTGCTTGGGGTCGGGATGGCTCCAGTTGAAGAAGCGTGTAGAATAAGGACAGGCAGCCATACACATCCGGCAGCCAATGCAGCGTTCGTTATCAATAAGTACAATGCCATCCTGCCTCTTGAAGGTTGCATTCACCGGACAAACCTTTGTGCAAGGGGGGTTATCGCAATGGAAGCAGGGTTTTGGGAAAAAGTAAGGAGCAGTGGCATCAGCATCTTGCATTTTGAATACTTTAATCCATTCGCGGTCTGATTCGGTAAAGTGCATTGCCTGGCAGGCTACGGTGCATGTTTTACAGCCATCGCATTTTGCAAGGTCAATGACCATGACGAATTTTTTGTTTGCAATTCCTTTACGGGCTTCTGCATTAGTTACCGGTGGCGGGCGATACTCTTTCAGATGCTCTGAACTTGCCACATACACTTTTCCATCGGGCGTAAGTACTTTTACTTTTTCTCCGGAATCTTTTTCACCGGGAAAAACTTTTTCAAGTCCGATGGCGCCCGCAGTGAGAATGCTTCCGGTAATCAAACTCTTTCTCAGGAAATTCCTGCGGTCGGTTTTGTTGTTTTGTTTGTTATCTTCTTGCATATAATTTGATATTACGTCTAGAAAATGTTCCCACGAATACAAAACAAATGACTTTAAAATCCTCTACTTGGGAAAAATGTTGCAGATGATTTTACACCATATGCCAATAACTAAGAAATACGAATCTTTACGAATGTATGTATAGGCGTATGATTAGTAAATTCGGACAAACTCTGTCCGATCCGATGGAATACGGATTCCATACTTTTTGCCGGAATGGAATTCCGACAGGTCAGGACTTTGCCGGAGAGTTAAATCGAAGGGTAATTTGTAGATAAAATTAAGGAAAGGCAGAATAACAGGCAAGCGATGAGCAGAAGGTAATCAAGGAAGAACATTATACTTACTAATCAATTGGTTTAATCTTTTTTCATCGAGTAATGCAATTTTACTTCCGTGGTCTCTTCTCTCAATGAGTTTTTCTTTTTCAAATTCGGATAACTGGCGAATGATGAGTTCTTCGCTGGTGCCGGCAATGGCGGCAATGTCTTTCCGGCTCATGTACACATCTAACTCATTCTTTTTATTTACGCTAAAACTTTTTTGCATGAACAAGAGTGCTTCGGCTGTTTTTTCTCTTACGTTCATTTGCATCAGGTATTTCAATCTTTTTTCGGCAATTTCAAGTTCATTACCAAGATATGATATAAGATACGTTGAGAGTTGGGGACTGTTGCATATTCGCATAAAATCTTTACTCTCAAAAAAACATACCCGGCTGGCTTCCAGCGTAACAGAACTTGTGACGTAGGTTGTTCTTCCCAACCCCCTGAAACAAAGTGATTCGCCCGCCTGCACCAAGCGCACTATCTGTGGAGTTCCATTCAGTCCCGAAGAAAAAATTTTTACTTTGCCTTGTTGCACAAAAAAAATTCCAAGAATAGGATTCCTTTCGTGAATGATATATTGTCCTTGCAAATAGTCCGACTGATATTTTTTTGATTCAATCAACCGGTGGTTTATAGATGAAACAAACTGCTTGAAGAAACATGCATGATTCTGGCATTGCTTGCAGGAAATGAAGTGTTGAGGTTTCATGGATTTTTTTTAATGGCATAAACAAAGGTGTATTTTTTTTACTTCGTAGTATCTGGAAAAGCCGCTTAAATTGACCACCATCCGCCAATTGATATTGACCACCTTTCGGCGAAGTTGTTGACCACCCCTTTCTGTTATCCTTCAAATCGCTCATTTAAGCCACTTTTTAGCTGTTGTTCAAAGATAACTTTTTTGTTGGTCTATTTCAGAAAAGATTGAAGTGGAACTGCTCCATTTCGGCTGCTTAACTTCAAATAACTCTGGACTCTCATAGTCATACAGTTAAGAAATAATTTATCCCTATCAAAGTATCGGTCCTCCTCTGTGAGAAACGATTTTGATAATCATCTTGTATTTGGATATCTGCCCCTGGCTGTTTGTCACTTCGTTTCAAATTTCTTATGCATTGGGTTTAACACCTCAAATCAAATCCTGTAAAGTAGTTTTTTCAAGTATGCCATAGGTTGTGTCTCGTATTTCCTTAAATACGCCTCTGATTTTACAGGTAGATTCATCTTTACAAAACTCGCATGGCTGGTACTGTTTCTCTGAAACACAATACAACAAGGCAATAGCTCCTTCAAAATGTCTGATGATATCTGAAAGTCGTATTTCTTCCGGTTTTTTGATCAGATGGTAACCACCAGCTTTACCCAATTTACTGCCCAATACCCCCATCTTTTTAAGCTCAAGCAATATATTTTCCAGAAACCGCTGTGGGATTTTTTCACTTTTAGCAATTTCTGTACTCATAATTGCCCTTTGACTTTCTTCTTTTGCAAGATAAACCAAAGCAACCATTGCATATCGTGTCTTTTTCGACAGCATCTGTGTTTTCGTCCTTCAGTTAAGTAATAATACCGACAACAATAATAAGCATAAATGCAAGTGCAAATTACGATTTTATACTAATAGATCTAACCCATTAATGGTAGTATGTTTGTATGAATGTTCATAATATTGGTGAACATAGTGTATTTTAAAACATTGTTCTGTGGAAATTAAGAAAATAACAGTAATTGGAGGCCAGGGTAAGGACGGTTCCAAAGAGAAAGTTAACCGCTTCGAGCTAAACATGGGCGATATTGTAAGTATTGTAGGTCCTACCGGGTGCGGAAAAACTACACTTATTAACGATATTGAGCTTTTTGCGAACCGGAACACCCCGTCGGGTCGTCAGATTCTGATAAACAATGAGCCTGTTCCCGACGATTTTTCCTTCGACCCTTCGAAACATCCCATCGCAATGATTTCGCAGCACACAAATTTTCTGAGCGATCTTCCTGTTGGCGAATTTCTTACCATCCATGCCAAGGTACGTGGTACTTCTGATGTTGAAAAAGTAGTTGACGAAACCATTCAGTTTGCCAATCAACTTACCGGCGAAGCAATAAACAAGGAAACAGCCATGACTGAACTTTCGGGCGGACAAACCCGTTCGTTATTGATTGCCGATGCGGTGGTTATTGGTAATTCCCCCATCATTCTGTTGGATGAAATCGAAAATGCCGGTATTCATAAAACAAAAGCACTTGAATTATTAAAAAGATATGAAAAAATATTTGTTTTTGTAACCCACGACCCCACTATTGCTTTGCTTTCAGATTCACGTATTATCATGCAAAATGGTGCCATGCAAAAACTGGTTGTGTCGAATCCCGAAGAACGTATTGTTGCCGATGAGTTAAAGAAAATTGACAATGTACTCCTTCATTTTCGTGGTTTAATACGGGCAGGCGAAGAAATAAATCAGCATCAATTGGAGCAATTAGCAATTTAGTTTCATGTTGTATATCGACTGTGAAATATCTCTTACTTATTCAAATTAATCAATTTAGTATTTTATTATATGAAACTAATAATATTTGCGGGACCGCCGACTTGTGGAAAAACAACCGTTATTCGCCAGGTTATTAAGCGAATGATTGCAAGAAACCTAAAACCTTCGTTTGTAAAAATTGATGTTCTTTATGCTGATGAGGACGAAACCATTAACAAAGAATTTGGTATCCCGACAAAAAAAATCTATTCCGGTGAGTTGTGCCCCGATCACTGCAATGTGGTGGTGCTGGATGAAGTTGTAGAGTGGGCTGAAAAAGCAGGTTCCGATTTTTTGTTTGTTGAAACCGCCGGGTTGTGTCTTCGTTGTTCGCCTTATGTCGAAAATTCTTTAGGTGTGGTAGTTCTCGAAGCCACCAGCGGTATGAACCTCCCACGTAAAATTGGCCCGATGTTAACGCTTGCAGATATAAGCGTAATCACCAAAATAGATCTTATTTCCCAAGCTGAACGTGAAGTATTCCGTTATCGTGTACTCGAGTCAGCCAAAGACATTACTGTTGTTGAAAGCAATGCACTATATGGTATAGGTATCGACCCGATTGTAAAACAAATTCTGAAAACACCCGATATAGAATTTCCGATGTACTTACGCGGAAACCCGCCTGTTGGTACTTGTACCATTTGTGTTGGAAAGAAAGAAATCGGTGCAAAAAATCACTTTGGTGTTCTACGCACTATGAATGAGGAACTTTTTTACGTTGGTGAATAATAATTACGCATATGCAACAACGAATTTATCTCGATAATGCAGCTACCACCTGTATAGATAAGCGAGTGTTGGAAACCATGATGCCCTATTTTTCCGACTTTTACGGAAATCCTTCGAGCCTGCATACATTAGGTGCACAGGCTAAAGAGATATTGGACCAATCCAGGTTGAATATTGCAAATTGTATTGGTGCTGAACCCGATGAAATCATTTTTACATCTGGAGGTACAGAGGCAAATAATTTTGCAGTAAAAGGCATTGCTTTTGCCAATCGCTACAAGGGAAACCATATTATTGTTTCCGCTATTGAACACGATTGTATTCTTAATTCGTGTAAATGGCTCGAAGAGCAAGGCTTTTTTATCACTAACCTTCCGGTGGATAATTTCGGACTGGTGGATATTGAAACTTTAAAAAGGGTAATCAATCCCAGGACCATACTGGTTTCAGTAATGTATGCAAACAACGAAATCGGAACAATAGAACCAGTGGAAGAAATTGGCAAAATTTGCAGACAGCATAATATTTATTTTCATTCCGACGCTTGCCAGAGTTTTGGTAAAGTTCCCATTGATGTTAATCAGGCAAATATTGATTTGTTAACTATTAATTCTCACAAAATTTACGGACCTAAAGGCGTTGGAGCTTTGTACATCCGAAAAGGCACAAACATTACCCCGCTTTTACATGGAGGTGGGCAGGAAGCCGGCTATCGCTCTTCTACGGAAAACATACCAGGCATTGCAGGGTTTGCTAAGGCTGCCGAATTATGTATGTTAGAAATGGCAACAGAAATGCAAAAGGTTACAAAATTACGTAATATACTCACTGATTTTTTGTTTTCCAATTACGAAAACGTTTACATTAACGGGCATGCCGAAAAACGTTTGCCGGGTCACCTCAGTTTTAGTTTCCATGGCATGGAAGGTGAAACCATACGTCTGCTGTTTTTGCTTGATGAAATGGGAATAGCCGTTTCTGCCGGGTCAGCCTGCTCCTCCAATCATGGAGGAAATGCGTCTCATGTTTTACAGGCCATAGGCTTAAGCCCTTTCGAAGCCAGAGGTGCAATCAGGGTTAGTTTTGGCCGGTTTACCACCAAAAAGGATATCGACGCATTGACAAATGCCCTTAATAGCACTGTAATGCAATTAAATTCAATTTTTTCTTAAAGAAATTAACAAAAAAATAAAAAATGGAAACAATAGCATCTTTTAATACCAAAACGACTTTCGAATTACTGCCTAATCTGGATTGTGGCGCATGTGGCTATAAATCGTGTACCGATTTTGCAAATGCTCTGGATAAGGCAGAAACTGAATTGAAAAAATGTATTCATGTAAAACAAACCGTTTCGAATATTGGGAATAAAAATTGCCTGAGTTGTATGGGAAGCGAACATCTGGGAGAAAAACTCGAATGGAAAGACAGCCTTAAAAGAGAATTCGATTTTATCCTCGATGTTGTTGAAGGCGAACCAGGACCCAAAGAAACGATACTTCCTTATAACCCAACGTTGGTAAAAGAACTTGGAGTGAAGAAAGGCGATGTAATGATCGGTCGCCCCATGGGCATGTCGTGTGGTTGCCCGGTAACCCATTGTGGTGTGGTTTCCGATGTGGATGCACGCAACGGGGTAATCCACTGGAACGTTACAGGCCCATTAAGGCCACGCAGCGAAGGCTTTATTGATATAGGCTATTATGTATCACAAGCTTACGAAGGAATTATTAAGGAATCAAAAGAAGAAATTAAGCTTGGCCGTCGCTATTGGTTCCTTCCGCGCAGGTGCATGTTGCAGTGGAGACATAGCGGATTGGTGAATGCAGTGACCAAGCTTAGAGATGGTAGCTACAAAGTCCGGATTGAAGGCCTTTATATTGGATAAATTCGTTTTTGTTTCTGCAAGGTCATGAAACGCTCTGTCTACGGGTACAACGGCATGTTGAAAATGCTCTTGCCTTAGCAAAATGGCTTGAGGAACACCCAAAGGTTAAAAGTGTCGACTATCCAGGATAAAAATCAAGTCCTTACCAAAAAGCTCTGGCGCAGTACCAGGATTGTTGAGACTTTCGGTTGGCATCGAATACATCGAAGATTTAAAAGCTGATTTGCAACAAGCGTTTGATAAAATATAAGTAAAATTGCTGCAAAGGTTAGTCGGTTATGCGAAAAACTGCAATAGTATGTTGGTAGATGCGGAATTAGAAAGATACAGCAGGCAGATCCGCCTGAGCGAAATCGGGATTGAGGGTCAGGAAAAACTGAAGAGGGCCAGGATTCTGGTAGTTGGAGCTGGAGGGCTGGGAAGTCCGGTTTTGCAATATCTTGTCGCGGCGGGCGTGGGGCATATTGGGATTGTGGATTACGATGTGATCGACCTGACTAACCTTAACAGGCAGGTTTTGTACACCATGGCTGATTTGGACTGTCCGAAAGTTTTACGGGCAGCCGAAAGATTGAGGCTCGCTAATCCAGAGATCCATATCTGGCCTTATTTTCAGAGATTCAACAAGGATTCGGCACTCGACATTATAGCCGAATATGATATTGTGGCGGATTGCACCGATCAGTTTGCAGCCCGGTATCTGATCAACGACGCATGCGTAATTCTTGGTAAGCCTGTGGTCTACGGAGCGGTCTATCAGTTTGAGGGACAGGTAACCGTATTTAATTACCGTAACGGACCAACCCTGAGATGCTTGCATCCTGAGCAGCCCCATCCTCTAGAGGTGCCGACTTGTGCTGAAGGGGGAGTGATAGGTACCATTGCAGGAATCATTGGTACCCTTCAAGCCAATGAGCTGATCAAAATAGTAGTTGGAATTGGCGAGATCCTAAGTGGGAAGGTATTGGTATTCAATGCACTCACCTGCAGCAGTTATTTCTTCCATTTGGAAAGAGATTTAGAAGCGTCAGCAATTACAGGGCTGAGTAATTATGAAGAAGACTGTTCTTCGGATGAATCCACCATACTGCAAATCACCTCAGAAGAATTGCAAAACTGGATAACCGGCGGTAAAGATTTTCTGATCGTTGATGTGAGTGATCCGGCCAATTATGCGGACCACGGCTTTCAATGTCTGAGGATTCCATCATTCCAAGTAATCGAAAAAAATTATCTGATACCAAGGGACAGGCCGGTGGTTTTCATTTGTCCGCTGGGAATAATAAGCATGACGGTTGTGAGCTATCTTCATAATAAAGAAGGTTTTCGGAACCTGTACAGCCTTAAAAATGGTTTCGGCAGATTCTGAAAGGAGAAAGTAGAGAAAATGCTGATGCCTTACGATCAACCCCTCACTGGCAGCTGGATTTAACAAATACGAATCTGGAACATAATATGTTAGTTATATTTACCAGTATTTGTTGTTTTTCTTATTTTTACTTTAAGAAGATTAATCAGGTGTTCCATTATTAATATTTTATTATGGCAAAAATAAATCTGACCCGGAGACAGTTCGTTACAGCCATTACGTTAGGGGCAGGAACTGTGTTACTTGATAAATCGGTATTTGCTTTACCAACTAATTTATCAGGTTTGTCAACAGATCCATTCCAGGTTGTCAAACTTGGCAAATCGGGATTAAAGACTACCCTTCTCGGAATGGGGACCGGGTTCAGCGGGTACAACCGTTCCTCAAATATCACAAGGGCCGGGGTTGCGGAATCACTTATCCGTCAGGCATATGAAAAAGGGATTCGTTTCTTTGATTGTGCTGACAGCTATGGAACCCATCCTTCTGCTGCGGCTGCCCTTAAAGGTTTTCCAAGGGAAAACTATCTTCTTAGTTCAAAGATCTGGGTCGGACAAGGGGGTATCCCTGAACCTGAACGTCCCGATGCTGATGTTGTTGTTGAGCGATTCCGAAAAGAACTCAACACCGATTATCTTGATCTGGTTCAGATTCATTGCATGACCGATGCGCATTGGACCGATCAGCAGAAAAAGCAGATGGACATTCTTGAAAACCTGAAAGCTAAAAAGATAATACGTGCTCATGGTGTTTCAGTTCACTCCCTCGAAGCGATGAAGGCATGTGTTGAAAGCCCGTGGGTTGATGTAGTTCATGTACGGGTTAATCCCTTTGGGGAAGCGATGGACAATAAGGATCCGGCAGAGGTGATTCCTGTCATTGAAAAGCTCCATAAGGCAGGCAAAGGGGTAATTGGTATGAAATTGATAGGCAACGGTAAATTCAGAAATGATTCGGATAAAATTGATGAATCACTGAAATATGTTTTGGGGCTGGGAACTGTTGATGTGATTATTGTAGGTTTTGAATTACCGGAACAGATTGACAATTATATCGGCAGGGTTAAGAATGCACTTAGGTCAAAATAACCACAATAGACACATTAGGTCACAATAGTATCTTCTTGAATTGAAATATGAATTTGTATAAATTAGATAAGTAATAATTAATGATGAACCTTTGTATAAAATCCATTGTAATCTTTGTTATAAGCATCGGCTTTGGATGTAATAGGGAAGAGGGCAAAAAAGAGATCATACAACCCGGGGCACAGCTGGAAAAACTGGCTGACGGATTTCTGTTTACTGAAGGGCCCACTTCAGATGAAAAAGGAAATGTCTATTTCACCGATCAGCCCAATAACAGGATAATGGTCTGGAGTGTTTCCGGAGAGCTTTCCACTTTTATGCAGCCTTGTGGCCGTTCGAATGGTCTTTCGTTTGACAATGAGGGTTATCTTTGGGCTTGTGCGGATGAAAAAAATGAACTCTGGCGAATTGCTCCAGATAAAAATGTAAGTGTGGTGGTGGCAAAATATCAGGATAAACAGCTTAACGGTCCGAATGATCTTTGGATTAACCATCATAGGGGAGTATATCTTACCGACCCATATTATCAGAGGCCGTGGTGGAGCCATGCATCTATGCCACAGGACTGCCAGGGAGTATATTATTTCAGCCCTGACCAAAAAACACTGATCAGGGTAATTGATGATCTTGTTCAACCCAATGGTATTGTGGGTACTCCTGATGGAAAAACTCTTTTTGTGGCAGACATCGGAGGAAACAAAACCTGGTCATATACCATAAATTGGAATGGTAGCCTGAGTAATAAAACTCTATTCTGTGAGATGGGTTCCGATGGCATGACAATAGATGTTAAGGGCAATATCTACCTGACAGGGAAGGGGGTGACCATCTTTAACAAGAATGGTAAGCAAATCGGAAACATTGCAGTTCCTGAGAGTTGGACAGCAAATGTCTGTTTTGGCGGTACTGATATGAAGAGTCTTTTTATCACAGCCAGCAAAGGGCTATACCGAATAAAAATGAAAGTTAAAGGAACGGCAGGATAATTGTTCAATTCATAAAATCAATAACACTTTAAAAAATCAATCATGAAAAAAACTATTTTTCCATCGCGATCCTGTTAACGACCTTAACCGGCATGTCCCAGAGCAAAGAATTTGCCAGCGCCTTGGGCGAAACATTAAGCCAATATGCAAACTGTAAAACCATCGACGACTTCCACTGCTGTATTCGGCACGATTAATTGTAATTCCATGAAACGTGGTCAGGAATACAGCGCGCTTTCGACACAGGCCGTTGACATGGCCCTCGGAATGGATGCCAATAATCCATTATTATCCCTAACTTTACAAACGCCAGACAGAACGTCAACATTATTTTATATACCAGTGGAACTACAGGTTCTCCCAAAGGGGTTGTTACTACCCATCAAAATATCGAAACCCAGATTATTTCATTAACCACCTCTTGGGAATGGAATCAAAACGATCATATTCTAAATGTACTTCCTTTGCATCATGTACATGGAATAGTGAATGTGTTGTGCTGTGCCTTATGGAGCGGAGCATGTTGCCAGTTTCTTCCGAAGTTCGATGAAGCAAAGATTTTTGAAATTTTTTGAAAAAAGGAGGTTAATCTTTTTATGGCAGTTCCCACCATTTATTATAAGCTGATTACTCATTGGCATCAGCTTCCGGGTTTGGTACAGAAAGAAATATCTACGAGTTTAAAAAACTTTCGGCTCATGGTTTCCGGATCGGCGGCCCTTCCCATAACTGTCCTGGAAGAGTGGAAGCAAATTAGTGGTCATATTCTGTTGGAACGCTATGGAATGACAGAAATGGGAATGGCCATCAGCAATCCCTATCAGGGTGAGCGGAGACCCGGTTACATTGGACAACCATTGCCAGGGGTTCAGGTCAGGTTAGCAGATGAAAAAAGTAACCCGGTCGCTGAAGGAATCCCGGGTGAAATTCAAATAAAAGGGCCAAATGTTTTCATAGAGTACTGGAATAAGCCCAAAGAAACCGTTGAGTCATTCACTTCGGATGGATGGTTTAAAACGGGGGATATTTCATTATATGAAAACGGGAGTTATAAATTTTTAGGTAGAAACTCAATAGACATCATCAAATCCGGCGGATATAAAATTTCAGCCTTAGAAATAGAAGAGGTGTTGCGTTCCCATCCAAATATTAAAGATTGGCTCAGGGACAAACTCCCGGGCTACAAATCGCCCGGAAAATATATTATTCAAGACCAGTTGCCAAGAAACGTGATGGGAAAGGTAACCAAGAATGAATTAAAAAAATACTTTCAGGTATCTACTATGAAGCATTTCATTTCACTGTTCCTGGCAGCATTATTTCTTTTTTGGGGTTGTACAAACCTTAACAGTAAAAAGAGTGATAAACGGGTAAAAATCATCTTTGATACCGATCTTGGTCCCGATTATGATGATGTGGGAGCGCTTGCATTTCTGCATGCAATGGCCGACAGCGGGAAAGCAGAGATTCTTGCAACAGTCTCATCCAATAAGCACGAATTGGTGGCACCATGCATTGAGGTTATAAATACCTATTTCGGCCGTGCAGGGTTAGCCATCGGTGCGCCGAAAACTGAGGGCGTAAATCTTGGATCCCCACAACATTGGGCTGATTCAATTGTTGCAAAGTATCCTCATACAATAAAATCAACCTATGAAGTTGCTGATGCTGTTGATGTTTACAGAAAAACACTTATTAATCAACCCGATAAAAGTGTGACAATTGTTACAGTCGGATTTTTAACTAATCTGAACAATCTGCTTAAGTCACAACCCGATAATATCTCACTTCTTACCGGGAAAGAGCTGGTTATAAGAAAGGTTAAAAGGCTCGTCTCGATGGCAGGCAGGTTTCCTGAAGGCAGGGAGTACAATGTTTACATGGACTCTGCAGCATCAGAATATGTTTATAAAAACTGGCCCGGTGAGATCATCTTTACAGGGTTCGAAATAGGTTGGGATATCCGCACCGGACTGAAATTGATAAAATCTGATATAAAAAACAGTCCTGTGAAAGATGTGTTCAGCATCAGTATTCCTCTTTCAGCAGAAGATAAAGACGGGAGAATGAGCTGGGATGAGACCGCAGTACTTATAGGGGTTTACGGGACCGAAGGTTTCTTTGACTCTGTCAGAGGTAAGATTATTGTGAATCCGGATGGAAGCAACAGATGGGAAAACAACCCGGAGGGGAAACATATTTATGTGAAACAAAAAATGCCGGTAACTCAAATGAGTACATTTATTGAGGATAGGATGATGCATGTGCCGATTTAAATAATCAAACGATGTTTATACCACAAAGTTATTCACTGGCCATAATCCTCTGTATTGTAACAATGCTCTGTTGGGGATCGTGGGGCAACACTCAAAAACTGGCAGGTAAATCCTGGCGTTTTGAATTGTTCTATTGGGATTATGTCATTGGCATTCTCCTGTTTTCACTTTTACTTGGTTTCACTCTTGGGAGCAATGGTGAAAATGGCCGGGGATTTATTGAAGACATTGGTCAGGCAGAACCGGGGAATATATTGAATGCCATTCTGGGAGGCATAATCTTTAATGCTTCCAACATCTTACTTGTTGCTGCAATGGCAATTGCAGGTATGGCTGTGGCTTTTCCTGTAGGTGTTGGAATTGCATTGGCTCTGGGGGTTATTATTAATTATGTTTTTGCACCACAGGGCAACGCGATGTGGCTTTTTGGCGGAGTTTCTCTGATAGTCGCTGCTATCATTATTGATGCAATTGCCTATAAAAAACATAGTGCATCATTACAGAAAGTCTCAAGCAAAGGAATACTCTTATCACTATCTGCCGGAGTTTTGATGTCGCTGTTTTATCGCTTTGTGGCCAGTTCGATGGTTACCAGTTTTGAAGTACCTGAAGCAGGAAAATTAACTCCCTACACTGCAATTTTCTTTTTTGCATTAGGCGTATTGATAAGCAATTTCCTTTTTAACTATTTAATTATGAAGAGACCCTTCGTTGGAGAACCCCTTTCGTTTAAAGATTATGCAAAAGGAAGTTTTGGGGTTCATCTTACCGGCGTCCTTGGAGGTGTGATCTGGAACATAGGTATGTCGATGAGTATTATTGCATCGGGGAAAGCCGGATTTGCAATCTCCTATGGATTGGGACAAGGCGCCACACTTATTGCAGCATTATGGGGTGTTTTTATCTGGAAAGAGTTTAAGGGAGCTTCAAAATCTGTTAATACTTTGGTTTTCTTTATGTTCCTCGCATACCTGGCTGGATTGGCTTTATTGGTATATGCAGGGGCCTAGTTGGAAGAATGCGACAAACGAAAAACTGAAACTCCTGATTAACAAGGGTTCCGGTTTAACCGGAGTGCGGGTACGGATGGATTTGATCACTTCCGGAATGATGGCGCTATCTTCTTCCAGGTCATAATCATCTTGAAGTCCAAGCCAAAACTTTGCTGTTGTGCCGAAGTATGCACTAAGTCTAAGCGCGGTATCAGCAGTAATTCTTCTATTTCCCTTGATAATCTGTGATATCCGGGTCTGAGGAATATCAACATCTTTTGATAGACGATAGGCCGAGATGCTCATCGGAATGAGGAATTCCTCGAGTAGAACCTCCCCGGGATGTATGTTTGCCAGCTTTTCCATTCCTTTACTATTTATGATAATCGACAATCTCAGCGTCAGTAACCTGACTTGTTTTCCATCTGAAAATTATTCTCCATCCTGTGAAGTCCAGCTCTTTAAACGGCTGATTTATTTCATTGATTTTTCGGTCTTCTCAATCTTAGTTTTTAGGGTATCCGCTAATTCGTTAAGTTTCACAATGGCTACCAAAGCGGTCAGAATTACCAAACTTAGTGCAATGATTAAAAGGACTATTTTGGTCATGATGCGAACCAACTTAGACTTAAATGGCTTTTTTGTAATCAGCCGATCATAAACGGAAAATCGCTTATTAAAAAGAAGCCAGGAATAAAATACCCATAAGAAGACATACCAGATTCCGAGCAAATTCCAGACATCTCGATATTCAATAAAGCAAAAGAATATCAATGCCCCAAGGACCGTCATCAAGTTAACCTTAAATGCTTTAGTCAGAAAGCTGCTTTTCTTGTCTGATGGAAAATATCGAAGCAATTCGAACAAAACAACGATTGACATTATTAAAAAGAAACAGGACATCCATAATGCCATTATTTTAAATTTCAGGCTGTTGGCAAATATGGCACAAGCGATCATTACACCAAATACCGTTAACAATTGATTGTTTTCATTCACGTAATCGCGAAGACTTGTTTTTAATATTATCCTGAGGGCTTTCTGTGGTTTTCTTTTTTATCATTTTCAAGGCTTTAATCGCCGCCTAAAGTTATAAAGAATTGACTTTGGCTTTATAAGTTTTTATCCTTTAAAGGGTAGCGATCGCATTCTACTTTTGAATACATCCGATTAATTATCAATCAACAAGCGATGAGCGCAGAAGAAGAAATCAAATCCTGGATCGATTCCGGAACGGATTACAATACCGGGGTCAACCTTTTTGCCCGCTATGGGCGAAACGCGACCCTGAAGAAAACCTTTCCCGGAAGGTAAAATCGTTACCGGGATAAGCTACGATATGAACTTGAAAAGCTCGCAGGACTGACTCCGACAATTGCAGCAGCTAAAGTTTTGCTTCCGGTTCGATATGCACGTCCGGCCAATCCGCTACCGCTGGATCAACCGGAAATCCCGTCAGCGGTTGATGAGTCAGAGCTTCCACCGATCATTCGCCGGCTGAAGATGGAATTTCGGGGTCTCTATCTGGAGAGATCCGTACTTCACCGTAAACTGAAACAGGTTCCCTCCGATGATCGCATGGAAACTGTAGAAGCCCGGAAAGCTATCATCGATGAAATTGCAGTACGCTCCGGAAGAATGGATACTTTCTGGCAAGAAAACGAGCGATGGAAAGATTCCGGCATCCTTCCGGATGAGTCACTCTTCCAAATACAACAACCCAAAAAAGAAATGTCCGTTCCGGAAATTGTCCGCCAGATTGATAACCTCGGGAAAACCTACAAGGAGCTGAGCGGTCAGATCAATATCCTGGGGACACTCAGTATCCAGGAGAAAAAAGATCTACAGGATAAGATAGATAAAACGATTGAGCTTGCAGAAGCCGAGATTGCATTGGTCGAGACCAAACAGCTGCAAATCCAAAAAGATAACACCCGCGTAACCCTTTGGCAAAAAGTCGTCAATGTCATCAAATCCGGTGGAATGATTCAGAAAGGTATGATGCTGGATGTGCAAAGCGCCATGGAAAACGGCATGAATGCTGCGAAGGAGCTGAATCCCGAGATCGAAAAACTGAAGGATAACCTGGTAAACCTGAAAAATCGGAAAACCGACCTGTCGGATATCCTGAACGCCGAAAGCCTTGGAGATGCGATCCCATCGGAAACTCTCGAACAACTGGAAACCAGCTCACGAAGTATTCGACTGCCCTGAAAGGTGTCGCAATCGGCGGAGAGGAGTACATCCGGATTCAGAAAAAAATTACGGATGTGAATAACCGACTCGCCCAAGCCCGGGGAGTTGAAGTCCAGGGAGGTAATACCGATAAGTTCGATGAAAAAACCGCCCGGATGAAAGCCTATGGGGAAGCTTATGAAGAAACCCTTCGTCATCTTGGGATACCGAGAAGGATCTACAGGAAGAATTAGCGGAATTGGTTGAAATCGACTTACGACGGTCAGTGGGAAATGCTCTGCACACAGCTCAAAGCAAACGATATCGCCATCCTCAAAACCCGACACCCTGAAGCTCAGTAAAGACTTCTGGCTCCATGAATTCATACCCCCTGAGGTGTATGAAATGTCGCTCCGGAACTCGACCCTTTTCCTGGATGTCCGGCTCGTGAAATTGGTTCAATACATCCGGGACCGGTTCGGGAAACCCATCACCGTCAATGACTGGATGAACGGGGGAACTTTCATCAATTCCGGGTTCCGGTCACCGCTATGCGATGTGGGGGCGCACTTTTCGCAACACAAATTCGGACGGGCGGCTGACCTCAAACTCGATGGAATCACTCCCGAAGAAGTCCGTCGGGATATCATTGCCAATTTCAATCTGTACCGGGAGAAAACGGCAATCACCACCATTGAAGCCCAAACCCCGACCTGGTTGCACGTGGATGTAAGGTTCACCAACATGGAACATTTATTAATTGTAAACCCTTAATACATATCATTATGGAAGGCATTGAAAGCATTAAGAAAGTGGTCGGGTTCGGCCTTGATGTGGCCGCTGACGTTGTAAAAGCAAATTCCGACGGCAAGATCGACTGGAAAGACGGGTTTTTGATCATTGACGACATCCCGAAGATTCCTGCCCTAATCAAAGCGGTACCCAAACTCAAAGGGGAATTCAGTGACATGAGCGAGTAAGAAAAAGACGAAATCCTGGCTTTTGTCAAAGAAAAATCGATCTGTCAGGATGAACAGGCTCAGGGTATCCTTGAAGCATCTTTCGCCATTGCTCTGGATGTTGCGCTTCTGATGGATCATGTAAGCGATCTGGCCGGGCTGATCAAGGCCAATAAAGAAGCCTGAGTATGTTACGGATACTAAAGCTCCTACCGGTGATTCTGAAGTACGTGATTCAGGTTGGACCGATGATATTCCAGATGGTAAAATGGATCATTCAGATAATGAGAGTTTCCCAAAGGAAGGTTAAACCTGGAAATGATTCTATGTTTCCACCAAAAGGAAACCCATAAATCTCATTCAACCATTTCTTTCCTTGTTCAAAATGTTAGACCGCTTTTTCTCAAAGGAAAGCGGTCTTTTGTTTTGGATTAGCTACTTTTAGTGCCATGAAAAGGCACCTTTATTTCCTTATACTTGCTGTGCAACCCGCGGGTTTTTAAGGTTATTAAAGGAGTAAAGCAATATTGACAATCTAAAATATTAACAATGGACAAAGACATTAAAAGGCACGAGGCACTAATAACTTTTTTAAGGCAGTTTGAACTTTATAAAAACACGAAAATTGTTGAAAAGGAAAGAAATACAGCAGATTTGAAAAATGTTGATACACAGGACATAAATCGAGCAGTATTTCTTATTTGTGATTTTTTGAACCAGCCGACCGGTTCTTCCGGCGATGTGGATCTCTACAAGTTGTTACAAACCTATTTTACTGACATTAAGAAGAGAAAAAGTATTAACATGATTATTGATGAATAGGTTGGCCACTTTGAAGATTCAATCTACAAAAGGAATTTGAAGTTTTAGGTCATTTTGTCATACTGGTTTGGTTATCTTGTGATATTTCGATTTTTCTCAGATTTCATTAAAGACCAGATTATTAAATATTTAACTGGTATTTTATTGCTTTAAAACTTTGGCTGGTTGTCCCAAATGTGGAAACTATCTAAAAGTTGAAGACTTGGCTAAAAGCTTACCAATTTCTAAACTTCATCTCCCTATAATAATAACCATTACATAATGAATCCATGGCTTCCCAATTGAGTAACATTCCGGTCCACTCATCTCTTGCAATCGTAAAAAACATACCGTATGAATGATCAAAATTGGTATAGGGTGGTCTGTCGGTGTTTTCCCAGTGGTCCCGATAAGGACTTCAAAAGTGTCCAAGCAGTATATGATATCTCTTTTAAACTCGTTGTTTGGAGACCCTTCTTTTTGCCCTTTTGTTTTGGCCTAGCCCTCCCAAAAGCCAGATATAGCTTATGAAAAAGGTCAGTCCACCCTCTTCCGGCTCCTCTGGATCGGCTATACTAAGCGGAATATTAACGCTCTCCCTGGCATATTCAATAAGTTCTTTAAACCAGCTTAAAATTTGTCGGTTACTTAATTCCGAATTTAGCAGAGTGAAGTTGAGATCTTCTGAAAATCGATAATCAGGGAAATACGCTTTTTTTAAGACGGTACCTCCTTTGAAGGCCAGACATGAATTCAGCTGCAAGTGATCGGAAATGCCTCGCGAGCTTTTTTTTGAATCTCTCCGGGTTTAATCATGTTGTCAGTGCGGCTTTAATGGTTTCAGTTTCCAGGTTCTGCTGTATGCACCACCTGCTTATGAACTTGCCGGATTTAGGTAATTCCGTGTCAAGCAATACATAAGATGCGGTTTTGCTCTTTTGAAATACCTCAATGATATCAGTCCTGATTTCAAGCAGTTCCAAAAGAAATCCCAGCCTTTTTATTACGGCCTGCGATTGGAATTTTTTGGTGTATTCCAGCAGTTTCTCAAACTGAATAGTGTTTTTTGAGGAGAAAATCGCCTTGGCAATCTCCACAATACCCCCTGCATAGTCAGGCTTGAAAAGACAGTCTATCATTGTTTTTTCGAGATCAGAACAATGAACCTGATGATAACTGTCAATCCAGATCTTTTTGGAACCAAAAAAGTGCGAATCATTGTGATAAATGAATTGAAAGGGCACATTTTTGATTTTGATTGTGGAAGGACGTATTTGTCTGGAAACCACAATTTGTTCTTTAAGAGAGGGCTGAGTGATCAGATTATGAATTTGCAGCGCTGAATAATAGCCGATGTAATGATCTGTATCTTTTACCAGGTGTTCTGCAATTATATGCCAGTCAGGCATAAAGAGCTCAGAATTCTGTTCATACGGTATGATGTAATATATCCCTTCTTTCAATCGCATGAGCAACCCTCTCCTTACCATATCGCTGGTAAGTTGCCTTACTGTTCCTTCCGGAGATCCTGGTAAGGCAATAACTGCCTCACGAAGGCTGAAACAGGGTTGATCCCGGTCATTAAAAAAAGCCAGGAGCTCCCCTGATTGGTTTGATATGTGTTTACGAATCATAGTAAATATGCCAGCATAAAACTGACTACAATGATACGAAAAAAATAAATGATTTGCTTACTAAGCATTGAATAACGGAAACGACCCGAAGAGTGCGAAACCTGCAGGAAAAAGATTGTCGCTGCAAGGGTCAGTTCTTTCAAATGTTAGTGGAGTCAGGTCTGTTCAATAATTGCAAGATTTTGGACAGGAAGATCAAATCTATTCATTTTTCTTTGTTTCGGGAGAAGGGGAATACCCAAGAGGACCAGTGGCAAAAAGTTTCAATCCTCGCCGGTTTTACATCTTAAACTTCCTTACAAGTCTCCAAAGTACGTCCCCTATCGGCGAAGGGGTTATCCGGACCAGGTCAATATCTTCGGAATATCTGACCTGAGGCAGAAGCCACCATTTGTGCAAAGCTGTACCGCCCCGGAAAGCAAGGTTGCCGGCCAGGAAATCATAAGTCGCTTTCCACCTCCGTATTTTTAATAATTTTCCAACGCGAGGATATTTTCCCTTTTCGCTCTTTACTAATTGAGAGAGGGACCACATGAACCTTTCTGTTGGCCAGAGCTTTTTCGAGAACCGAAGCCATTTTTTCATTGCCTAATTCGTTGTCCAGTAGATAGCCAAGTCTCTGAATGGTTGCAGTAACCGGAAATCGCCGGGCGGTTTGTGCTAAAACTGAAGGTTTCATTTCATCGGCAAGTTCACTGATAATTTCAGTTGCACGACTAATCCCCAGCCAATTATTGAAAAGAAGTAAATCAAGAGCGGTTAATTCAGGAGAAGAAACTGTAATATATCCGGCTTCGGTTTTTTTCTTGACGATATCACTCTCTTCCCATAAGCTTTTCAGCAGAAAATTAATGACCATGTTCTCATGGCTTATCTTTCGCAGAGCAGGCGGCCCGATCATGATGAAGGATTCCATGGGTTGCTGATGAGAGGATCCATGAATTGCAGCCGCAGAAAGCAGTCCGATATAATAAGGCCGGCCTAGCCACGCCATCATCTGATCAATGAAGAAATATAATGGAAGAATGCCTGTAGATGCATATTCCGGTGGAACAATTACATAGAATCCCTGACGAACCTGAGCAATCTGACCTTTTGATTTCAGACGGAAAAGGCTTTGGTTGATCGCCTTATCAGAAATAGAAAGAGTGGATCGCAGTGGTGTCATGTGCGTTTAGGTGAGCAAAGGACAACAGGAACATATTCCTGAAAGAAGGATGGGCCTGCGTTTTTTCACGGATAAATTGTTTCAGTTCATCATGCGATATATTTTCAAGCAGATCACTTATCTGATCTGCCGGGGTTTTTTGTTTTGACTTGATCTTATCCCGTTTTGATTTGGATGCCGGGGATGCCTTTCCCGTTTTCGATGGTCAGCCATCCTTTTTCGCCGGGACCAGTTCATTTCATTAGTAATTTAAATATGAAATTCACCACATTTGGCGCAATACAACCTGGCATCGTCGATAATTATTTTTATATAAACCCGAAAACTATCGTTTCCGCAGTTTTTGCATACCTGTTTCTCATCAGGTTGTTCTTTTTTTTCAAGTGGTGGTTCCCAATCCATAATATTTTGATTATTTGATCCAGTACAGTGCTTCAGTAACCTTTAAATCTTCTCAATATCCTCTTCCTGTGTGTCGAGAACCATCGAATGCAGCGAATAATCGAACCATTCCTTGAACATTTTAATAGTGCGGTTCTTCACCCATCTGGATTCATCGGTGTACCATCCATTCATCTGGTCACAGAAGAATTGATCAAAATTCTTCTTCAACCAGGTCTCCATCTGGTTCACCTCGTCAAATTCCGGCAGGAGGTATACATCGTAGTCATTGTCTTGCTTATTTCCGGGGACTTCAGGATCTATGGCATTTAACCAATCCAGAAAGGGTTGCTTTGGTTTTAAAATCATTGCGGTCCGGTCAATCATCTCAAAGAAAACGGGTATTTGTTTCATATTTTTATCATTCATTTTCAATCTTTCAAGTCCTAATTATTCTATTTTGTTGAATCCTAAGTTAAGTTATTCTTATTATAAATAGGAGAAAGCTTCAAAAATCCCTGTCGGCGAGAATTGGTTTTTTTAAGCGTTTTTTCCAGTTAAGGCTGTATTGATCACAAAAATATAGTCAAATAACCCAGGATATGTAACAAAAAATGTATATATTTACCCTGAATTTAGTACAAATAGTATGATTTTTAAAAGGAAAATTTATCAGCAACTATTAGACTGGAAGAACTCAAACAGGCGAAAACCGATCGTATTGAGGGGTGCCCGGCAAGTAGGCAAGTCAACCATTATCCGGGAATTTGGAAAGGAATACAATTCTTTCATTGAATTAAACCTGGAAAAGAAACAAGATTTAAATCTTTTTGAATTTAACGATGTCAAGACGATCATTGAAGCAACACTGGCCAGAGAAAACGTATCCATAAACAGTGATTCTTTATTGCTCTTTATCGATGAGATTCAGGAATCTCCCAAAGCCATTGAACTTCTTCGGTTTTTCTATGAGGATTTCCCCAATCTGCATGTGATCTGTGCCGGATCATTATTGGAACATGTGGTGAAAGATATTACCTCATTTCCTGTTGGCCGGATACAGCAATTGGTTCTTCACCCTTTTGATTTTGAAGAATTTTTATGGGCAAAGGGAAAAGAGAATATTGTTGAGCTATTCGAAGAAGTTCCCATCAAAGAGCACTTTCATGAAATTATCCAAAACCTTTTTCATGAATATGTGATTATCGGAGGCATGCCTGAAGTGATAAAAACATATGTTGAGACCAATACCTATTCTGAACTCGGAGCTGTTTATCAGGAAATATGGCAGACCTATAAAGATGACGTTGAAAAATATGGACGAAACAATACGGAGAAGAGAGTGCTCAGGCACATAATGGAAACTGCGGCGCACGAAAAGGACCGAATCACTATGGCTGGGTTTGGCAATTCAAACTATAAGAGCCGGGAAGTTGGGGAAGCGCTTCGGTCGCTCGACAAATCGAGACTCATTCAACTGGTCTATCCAACTATAAGCATTTTACCTCCTCAGGAAATTGATTTTACCAGAAAGCCAAGATTGCAATTTTTGGATACAGGCTTGCTAAATAACGTTTTAGGAATTCAATCGCAATTGATCGGGCTCAACGATTTGAGCGATTTTTACAGGGGAAGAATCATGCAACATATTGTATTTCAGCAATTGCAATCTCAATTCACCTCTCTTGGGAGCAATTTGCATTTTTGGGTACGCGAAAAAGCAAATAGCAGTTCTGAAGTAGACCTCATATACCCGCATGAGCAATATCTTATTCCTGTTGAAGTCAAATCCGGAGCCCATGGAAGACTGAGATCGCTACACCAGTTTATGGATCGGACCAATCATCATTATGCTATTCGTTTACTTTCCAATAAACTGTCTGTTGAAAAAGTTATAACCCCGGAAGGTAAACCCTATACCCTTCTTAATTTACCGCACTACCTGGCAACCCGAATCCCTCAATATGTCAAGTGGCTGGTTATGGGCGGCAGTTAATAATGAAACGACGTATGCGGTGATGGGAAAAACGCTAAAATTGTCCACCTCCGGTGGTTTGAGGTTGACCAAGTTCCCTTTGAGGTAGATGAACACCTGTTGACATGATGGCTAAAGTCTTATATATATATATATATAGAAAATACCCGAAAGTTTTCGGATACACACTCAGTGTACGAAATTCCGGACGTATATTAAAGGAGGTAAAATTATGGGACAGTCAATCTCTGAACTAAAAAAATCCTCAATAAAGAAATACTACACTATTGGTGTATGTGGTCTTGATTGTGGTTTGTGTCCAAGATACTACACCGCCGGGCCTTCGAGATGTCCGGGATGTGGTGGCCCTGATTTCTTTAATAAACATCCATCATGTTCCTTCATAACATGTTGTGTTAAAAAAAAGAATCTTGAAGTTTGCGCTGGATGTTCGGACTTTCCTTGTCCTAAATTCAAAAGTAATGAAGAATATAAGCAAGTGAAAGAATCTCCTTCATACCCATCTTATAAAAAGGTTATGCCTAATTTGAATTTTATAAAAAAATATGGAATTACTAAATTCATCGAACAGCAGAAAAAGCGTATTAAAATGCTTGAAACAATGTTAGAGAATTTTGATGATGGCAGATCGAGGAGTTTTTTCTGTAAAGAAGCAGTTTTACATGACATAACAAGCTTAAGGACTTCATTAGACAAAGCGACCCAGAAAATCAAAACGGAGAAAATCAAACAAGATGACGTTAAAAATAAAGCAAAAATCCTAAAAGCAATCCTTCATGAATCTGTTGCGGAATAATGAATAGAATCTATCAAAATGTGGTAATTCCAGTGATTAATGAAAATAACTTGAGCGGGGTTCGGAACTTCGCACAACAGCCAGTATGCGCTTCGGCACCCATCAGTGCACCTCGGGCTCCGCAGCGCTGCAGCGCGCCGCTCCGCCACATGGTCTTCGGCCTTGTTGGCCTCAGTCCACGTCACATACTGACGGCACGTTAGTAACAAAGAAAATTAAGACCGCCAAATAGGTTTTCTGAAGACACGAAGGACTTGGTCTCATGGTTACAGGATGGCCACTTTTCTTATTTTAGAGAGAAGTGAAACGGATTGGTCACTAGCCGTTCAAAGTTTCAACCCCAATCAAACACCCTGATTAAATCTTTCATCATTTAAAGGATTAAAATTATGAGAGTGATAAGAATTTGTCCGAGTCAGATTTTATCGGGGGTGGGTGGCGGTTCCTACGTTTTACTCCAATCTACTCCAAGTCATTACTTGTTTAAAACAGTTTTTAATCCACGGGTAAGTCCGGCAGGTAACCTCGACAAATGAGTCTCGTTTTCAATAATCCAAGTATTAAGGGTCAATCTGGAAAAAACGCTTAAATTTACCACCTACCGGCGTCGAAGTGACCACTTTCCGGCGAAGTTGTTGACCACTCTTTTACTATCCTTCAAATCGATCATTTAAGCTACTTCTTAGGTTTAAAAATCGTCGCCTCTGAAAGAATTAAACCGATAACCAATACCTCTGACACCAACAATGTATTTGGGTTTGGATTGATTTTCTTCCAGTTTTTTCCTAAGGTCAAGTATAAAATTATCCACTGTTCTGGTGGTGGGCATGGCTTCAAAGCCCCAAACTTCATTAAGTAAATCATGCCGATGAACAGCTTCACCTTCATGTTTGATAAAATATTCCATTATCGCAAATTCCCTGGCGGATAGATTGATTTCTTTTTCCCCTGCAAAAGCCTGAAATTTCTTAAAATCAAGCATGATATTTCCGAATGAATAAAATTCAGGAACATCGGATTCTTCTTTTGTTCTCCTGAAGGCTGCCCGTATCCTTGCTAAAAGTTCCGGCAGGCTGAAAGGTTTGGTGATATAATCATCGGCTCCCGTATCGAGTCCTGATACTTTATCCATTTCTGAACCCCTGGCAGTGAGCATGATTATGGGCAGTCTGGGTTTTTCCTTTTTTACTTTACGGCAGATTTCATATCCGTTTAGCCCCGGAAGCATGATGTCGAGCAGCAGAAGGTGTACAGTTTTTTCCAGTGCGAGTATTAATCCCTTCTTCCCGTTTGTTTCGGCAATCACCCCGTAGCCTTCGTATTCGAGGTTATCTTTTAAACCTTTGAGAATACTTACATCGTCTTCTATGATCAGTATCGTTTTCACCTCTTTATTGCTGATATAAAATTACCGAAAACTTACTTCCTTTTCCTGTTTTGCTGTCAACCAATATTTTCCCCTTGTGCGCTTCCACAATTCCCTTAATAACAGTCAATCCGAGGCCCGTTCCCGAGATATCACCGGATTCCTGCTCTTCAACCCGGTAAAACTCTTCAAATATTTTTGTCAGATTATCTTTTGCAATGCCGATTCCCTCATCCTCAACCTCAGTGATTACAGCACCGGAGTTTTTGAATAGCCGGATATAAATCTTCTTTGAATCTCCTGAATACTTGATGGCATTGCTCAGCAGATTGGTGAATACCTGTTGGAACTTTTCCGGATCAACTTTTACCACAATATTCCGGTCAATTTCAGTTATCACGGTGAATTCTTTTTCCTCCAGCCAGTAATTCATATCCCCAATGGCTTTAAGCAGGATTTCCGACAAATTGGATTCAACCGGGTGGAATTCTTGTTTGGCCTTTTCCATTTTTGAAAATTCCAGGATGTTGTTGATCATCCGTTTCAACCGTTCGCTCTCATTCACAACCACTGACAAATATTTTTTCTGCCCTGAGGCTGATTTTACCCTTCCCATCATTAGTGATTCGGCGTACATACGGATAGAAGTCAGCGGTGTTTTTAATTCATGGGTAACATTCGATATAAAATCAGACCTTAAACGTGCCAGATGTTTTTCCCTTGCGATATCTCTTAAAATCAATGTCACCCCCAGGAACATTGCAACAAGGAGCAATACTGAGGAAATGCCGTAAATCCAACTTCTGCGTTTTATAAACTCCTGGATCAGACTTTCATCGTTAAGTTTTATTTCTATTGTTTGTCCCGGAAACCAGGGATTCAGTTGTGAAGTATAAACAAGTTGGTGGCCAGCTGTATTTGGGTTATACCCGGTAGGGAATTCAATCTTATAATCAAATTCAAAACCCGACTGAAGGCCTGTGCCTGTTTTCACGATGGGTTCAAATAGTTTTTTGCGGTCGACTAAAAAACCTGCCGGATTCTTCAGATTTGTGTTAACCAGAAAAAATTCCTGATTTCTTCCTGAAAACGAATTAACTAACCTAAAATCATTTCCCTCAGTAGAATGATTGTCTGAATTTCCTTTCCTTAAAAGATCTGAAAGTTCATTTCTGTATGTAATAATAAACCGGATCTGCTGTTTTATGCTTTCTGTCAGTTTGTTGATGTGTGATAATTTTTCATTACTGTCGAAAGTGTTTTCCTGCAACCATTTTATTACAAGCAGTAGCAATTCTTCCGTATTATAATTGAGGGGAACGGACCCGTTTTCCATTTTTTCAAGGCAAAATTCAATTAGCGGCAATGTCTTTTCACAATTATCCGGTTTGGTAATTTTTAAGAGCTGTGGAAGAGCATAATATACATAAGGAATCCCATTCCCGTCTGTTACCTGGGGAAAGTCCCAAATAATTAAATTGTATTGGGCTAGTGCATCTTCAAAATCGTTTAATTTTACTAAAATCCTGCCCAATGCATTTAATGCCTGAACCGAATCGCTGCTACCAATTGAATAACTCAGGCATGACAAGTACTGTTTTTTTGCTTTTTCAGGGTCATTTTCAGCAAATTCAGCGCCTTCTCCTGATCTGAAATCAGATGTAAACCTGTATGAAAGGTTTGGTCGGGGTACGTTTTCAGGTATTCCTATAAAATTAGGATAAAGAAATTGGCCGTTGTTATTCAGGATAAATGGCTGAATAATAAAATCACAATCAGCTGCTGTTTTGATCAGCGAATCTTTCATTAAGCCGGGTAGATCAATTTCATTTTTGAAACCTGCAGTTACCTGGTCTATATTGTTTTGCAAAGCAACTGTAAACCTTGCGGTAAGTTCCCTCTGTTCCTCAAGAATTCTTTTCTCAGTAAGCTCTTTCAGGTTTGAAATGTTATTAATACTGAAATAAGTTAATATACTTCCCGAGAGCACAACGGCAAGGATGAAAATTATTGTAAGCCTCGAAATTGGTTTAAATCCGCCGTTCATTTATAATTAAATATTTTTGAAATAAATTGACTCGTTAACTTCATTTCTGTTGGTTATCAGTTTCGTCCTTTAACAGGAAATTTTCCATTACCCAGTTTCCTGAATTTTCACCGGTGGATGCGGGAGATGCGAACACGATATGTCGCCCGTCGGGATGAACACTTGCAACAATATAAGAGTCCGACTCTATTCCAAGTTCCTGTGGTTCTCCGCCCTCTTTGGGAATTCGCCATAAGCTGAATTTCTTTTCTGCAGGTTGAAATTTTTCAAAGAGAATGTACTTTCCATCAGGACTCCATATTAATCTTTGGTTATAAATTTGAACGTTTTCTGGTTTAAACCTATAGAGTTCTCGATATTCTCCTCCTTCAGCCGGCATGATTCTCAAAACATATTCCTTAACTCCCATTGTCAAAAAAGCCAGCCATTTGCCGTCCGGTGAACAGGAAAATTTGAATCCTCTGGAATTGGATTCACCTTGACAGAGTTTTTTTTCTATACCACTTTCTATCTCAATTAACATAATAGACTGAGACATATTGAAGGAAAATCGCTCTAAAAAAATAGCTTTCCCGTCGCGGGACCATTCGTGTTGTCCCAACACACTCTCAGTGACCGATTTATTGGGCGGCATCAAAAGTGTGCAGATTCCCGATTGGGCATCAATGCGATATAATCCCCTTTCCCCCTTCCAATCCCATCCCAGAACAGTAATGGAACGGCCATCCGGAGACCAACGGGGGGAAGTAAATTTTCGTAAGAGTTTAGATGGGAATTCCTGAATCTTTCCGGTTTCAAGGGATTGAACACTGATAGTGGTATGACTGGTCCATACAGATATATAAGCAATGTATTTCCCGTCAGGTGAGTATTCGGGTTGAGTGAGTGATCCCTCAAAACGTGTATTCAGCTTTTTCGGCGGATCGATTATTTTGCCTGTCTCCGGAGAGAGTTCCCCAAAATAAATATCCATCGCATCGTCATATATATCGTAGAAGAAAGAACCGTTCCGGGTGAATCCCTTTGGATTACATATTTTCCCAATATTTGGAGTGACGAGTTTGGGTGTTCCCTGAACTTTTCCATCTGTGAATTGAATAACCCAGAAATCCAGGCTATTCCTGCGGTCGCTGGCAAAAAGGATATTTTTCCCATCCGGCGCCCAGCCGAGCACATAATCATTGGCAGGGTGCTCAACCAGCGGAATTTCACGGCTTCCATCGGTTGACAGAAGGGAGATATCTCTTTCCGGAGAATCTTCTTTTTGTTGAAAGTCATAAACGATATAGCGTCCGTCCGGTGAAAAGTTCATATTATAATCCCAGAAGCTTTGTTCCAGTGTTTTGAGAACGCGTACAGATCCATCCTCAGTGGAAATCAGCACCATCTGGTTTTGTCCGTCTTTTTTTTCTAAAATTGCCAGGATTTGTTTACTGTCAGGAGACCAACCGTACGTTTGAGACCATACTACTTCCTTATTGTTATAGAGAATTCTGGGTTTCGAGCCGTCAAACCCGACAATACGCAATTCCATTAAGTTTTCCTCCGTGTACCAATCATATACAACCTGCTTGCCATCGGGCGACCACCTGGAAAAATATGCAAATTCATTTGATTTATCCCAGGAACCCTTATTTGTAAGACGGCGCTTATTTCCCGTGGCGATTTCATAAATGGCGACGTCGCCGGTATCCCAATCCACATATGAGAGATACCTTCCGTCCGGTGAAACAGCTCCTTCAAAACCCACATCAGTCCCTTCTTTTACCTTTCTGATACTGAATTCTTTATTTTCGGTTCCGGCAGCGGCTCTCAGGAGAAGGGATAGTTTTTCATTAGCCAGCTTGACTGCTTCCGTTTGTTCAGGGTACTTGTCAACCACTTTTTGGTAAGCCTTTTGTGCTTCTTTTAATCCCAATTTTTCGTAACAAAGTCCTATGTGGAACTGTGCTTTTGCTTGTAGTGATCTATCAGCGCTTGAGTTATCTGCAATCTGAATAAAGAGGTCGATAGCATCCTGCAGGTTGCCTTCTCCTTCTTCTTTCATCAGGCCTTTTTGATAGATTTGCTCGGGAGTCTGGGCCATTGAAGGATAAATGCTTCCAACAGCCAGGAAGGTGGCAAGAATAAGATTAATCCATAACGTTTTCATTTTTTGGTCCTCCGAATTAAATTTAACTTCTTAAGCAAAATTAATTCGTTATATAGTGCTCATTGTCATATGAATGTACAAGTTAAGTAAAAATTGTGTCATGACAATGTTAAAAAAAGATACAAAATAACAGAGGTTGATTTTTAAAAGGCTTTAAGGTTGGATCGGCAAGTGGCCAATTTTGACCGCTTCCAACAATATCGGGAACACCGGATAATCTTTCAACCATCGCCGCTCACTCTGTCTCAATCTTTCTATATGTAAAGGATTAAAATTATGAGGGTTATAAGAATTTGTCCCTGTCAGATACGTGTGGGTGTGTGGTTAGCTGTGTTCATTCTTAACTTTGAACCTTGACATATCCATGCTTAGGTTTAAGCATCCATGACCTCGAAACGAAAACCGGAACAATTGATTATCAAGAGTTTCGGTTTTTTGTTTTTCAATTCTGGCACGTATTTGGCAAGTAATTTTGAAAAAGGGGGTTGTGAAAGATGCCAGAAAGACATTTAATCATCAACATATGGTTTGACCAACACCTGTCATCTGTTGGTTAAATGATAGCGGTGGATATGAAATAAGAAATACCTATTACAAAGGCTGTATTAAGGCAAAAGATATTACAACCATACCGAACACGTCTGATGCAGAATTAAACATATTTGAAGGTATGGACTGAACCTGTTCGAGATTGTTTTTCAGAATATTCTGGATGGTCTTGTAATTAATGCGAACACCCTGGTTGGCCCGGCCGCATGCGGTTTCCAGACGTTCTTTGCTGTAATTGCCAGCCAGCCGGAGGGTACCTAAGCAGGCATCATAGGTTTGTTCGATGAAAGACCTCGATGCAAGGATTCGCTCTAAGGAAGCATAAGTTTCGGCTCCGATCCGGGAAGCTTGTTCCAGAAAGTCGTCGCCGGTCCAGCCTCGCTATCATAGATTATACGAGTCTGCTGGCCGATATATTCTCAGGGAACACTGTACAGGTGCCAGTCCTCTCCCAGGATCACGTGATAGTTCACTTTAACCTTGGCCCGGGTACTTTTTTTCAGCACAAAGGGGTGATCCGGCAGGGGCCTTAGCAGATGCTTTTCTTCCTGCTCGAACTGCTCCCACCGGCTGGGCAGCTTCTTATATTGAGGCCGATGATTTCAGTTCATCGCGCTGTTTCAACGTCAGGTTGACCAGTTGCTCACGGCTGGTAATCAACATATTTCGTAGCGGGGCATGGATATGCTTGTAAACTATATCCAGGTGTTTTTCCACATCCGCTTTATCCTTGGGCTTTCCAGGCCGGGTGGCTCTCATAAAAATCCGGTTGTGAACGCCCCAGGAATCAGCCGCTTCCGAAAAGGAGGGTTCATACCGGTCTGCGCGGGTAACCATCTGTTTCAGGTTGTCGCTGCTGATCTCACGGGGTACTCCGCCAAAATGGATCAGCATCCGGTTCAATGCCGGGATCAGGTGTTCCAGCCGGGCCGATTACAGCGGTTCAACATATGTCAGATTGCTGCGAGCAAACGTGCAAACGAGGGTCGGACTAGATAAAACGGTGTAATTGAGCAGCCCGTTATTGTTTAAATTGAGCAGTCCGTTTCGGATGATAAGCAATTATAATTCTGCACATTAACGTTTCTGTTCCTGATCCCGAAATTGAGTGCTCTTGTAGACCGGATTATCTAGTCAGATCGCCCTTGCAGTCATTCAGCTTGGGCAGAATAACAAATTTTTC
>QYQM01000172.1 GCA_007280905.1 Porphyromonadaceae bacterium
AATGGTCCGGGGACTGTAATTGCGAATCTGCATCTCCCGGAACAAACGCTCTCGTAATGTGCTTTTTTTTCCATGATAGTATAATTTAAGTTAACAGGGTGAAAGGTAGCAATTTGCGGGATCACCGCCGGGAGGCGGTTTAGTTCAACGAGTCGCTAACCGAAAACTTTCTGGTACCTGAAATTTATTGGATATAGATGCATAATGAGGTGTAGTTTGGAAAAAAGCAGAAGAATGTTTTTTTAAATAATGAAGTTTAATGTCTCGTTTGTTTGATTAAGGCTGCAAGAGAGCCAGTTTTAGTAACATTCAATCATCTCTTTCAACCCTTTGTAAAACCACCCCTTCAAACCAGTCTTTGTCCTCTTTGTCTGCCAATTGAAATTCGCCTTCATAGTAATGGTTATCTGGAAGGTGCTTTAATTTCATAACTACCGGATGGAAAAAATTCTCAAATCCATTTTCATAGCCGCTGACCACAACCGGCAGTTCCTGGGGAAAGGACTTCAGTATCTCCCTTAATTCGCCGACTGTAAAATGAAATGTTTCTTTGCACATATGGTTATTTTTTTCGATTCCGTCCTCCCGGTAGCAGGTTAAGGGTTGCATTAATCCAGGTCTAGCCTTTTGGGTTCAAGGTTACGGAAATGCGCCTGATACCTGAAACCCGAAACATAAAACTGTATCAGGAAGGTTTCTTTCTGATAAAACTGAAGAGCCAGTCTGCTGTCCCTTTGCACTCCATCCAGGTTTTCAAGTTTTCCATCAGATACATGGCGGCTTCCCTTTCGTCTCCCGGGCTATAATAACCATCGGGCTCAACTTTGATTATTTTTTGACGGGTCATATACGGGATCATGTGTTTATTCTGCTTGCTGGCTTCTATCAGTGCTTTATTTGCCTTTGCAGAACGCCCTTCCGTTGCAAAAAGATACAGCGCATAATTGAACAGCCAGTAAGCGGAGGCCTCGTCGAATTTCTTAAAAAGATCGAGAAATGCTTTATACTTTTTATGATACAGGAGATCGCTGGCAAGAATGTAGCGGACGCCCTGATTATCGTTTGGATTCAGTGCCAGAATTTCATTGTATTCTTTGATGGATTCATTGGTTTTGAAAATAGCACTGAGGCAATTGGCGTAGTTGAATTTCGCGGCCATATAGGGCCGTGTTTCATGCATTCCCCAGAAATGTCCTTTGTTTTCAGCAAAGAAATCCTCTCCCAGTTGCCTGGCACCCGCTTCCATTGCTTTTTTGAATATCTCGATTGCCTTGGTCACATCCTTCTCCTGTTCGCCCAGATAATTCAAGGCCCTGACGTTATCGGGGTTATATTTCAGGGCTTCCCTGACCAACATGAGTCCTTGTTTGGGATCACTGTCGAGGGCCTGATAAAGCAAATCATCCGATTTTTCATCATTGGTTTTCCTGCCTTTTTTTAAGGGTACTACCTGATCAATCGGTTTGCCGTTTATGTGTGTTCTGAGGAATTCATTGATCTCCTCCAAACTGTTAAAGTTTTGCTTTTGCAAATACTCCATCAGTTTAGCATTGGCCATTTGAACCATTTCCGGTGTCATGGGCTTTGGGGGATTTTTCTTGTTTTTCTGAGTCATATCGAGTTTAGAAAGTCATTCTTCTGGGTTTTACTCCATTGAAAGGTCTGTTTATTACTTTTACAAATGTAAAGTTATCCCAATTCTGGTGGAGATCAGCTACATTTTCAGCAACCGGTCCAGAATTTTCTCAAACCTCTGGTTGCTGCTGGCTTTCATCTCTCCGGTTTTTTTATCGGTTTCCATGGGCAGGTAAGGACTTTACCGATTTTTCCAGTTTTTTTCCTGATACCTTGTTCGGGAAAAATGGAATCATCGTCCATCCGGTAACATACTGTTTGTCCGAAACGCAACTGAATAGCTATGAACAGGAACGTGAGGAGGAAAATCGTGAAGCGTGAAGCGTGACACGGAAGACAGACTTCACGGATACTTAAATTTTAAACTTCGGCATTCGGAACTCTGCATTGGAATCTATCAATTCAAACTTATTCCATTTTTCCTTTCGGATTTTTCCTTTTGGGTCAGTGAAATGCGTCTATTATATAAAATTACAAATTATGAATAAGTTAAGTGTAAGGCGATCGGATGAGAGTCCAACGGCTAAAGAATCATCGGTTAATGTTCGTACCTTTGGGAGAAACAAGAAAATGGAACGCGTTATTAACCTGCATATTCAAAGACTTCCCGAAGGCTTTTATCTTGCTACATCAGACACAGTTCAAGGCTTGGTGGCTCAGGGCAGGACTTATTCGGAGACTATTGAAATTGCCAGGGATATTGCCAAAAAACTTATTGAGGCACAGGAAGATAGCTTTATAAACACCCTTATCCCGATTTCTGATAATTTCGATTACCCAATGGTTGTCGGATTGTAATGGGCAGGCATAGTGAAGTGGAAGAATTCTTAAGAGCTCATAAAGCATAATAACTTATAGGTATTTAGGATTATGCAGAGATTTTCCTTCTTTAAGATCACAATTTGTGATATCCAATTGTTCAAGCCCTGCAGGTTTGTACCAAGTTTCTGGGCTGCATCCTGTTCCGCCGGTTTGCTTCGCCACCGGCGGTTACTGGGGTTGGGCCCTTGCAGGGCCCTCGACTCACTGCCTTCCCCTCGGAGAAGTGTCATCCCGGCGCAGGCCGGGATCCCGTCGCAAACCACGAATTCACTTGGGAGCGAACACCAAATTACTCCCGATGCATCTGTCATCCCTGCGAAAGCGGAGACCCGCTAATACAGCTTCGCCACCTCAGTTACATTCCAAAGAACGTGCCGGGCGGTCCAGAGGGCTCGCCACGACTCGTAAACAACGCACTCTGCCAATTTCATCGACAGACTTTTAAAGGTATCGAAATTTGATCAATAAACAATTCCTATAAAGCAGGAAAAGGGAAGATCCAGGGGGTGAAAATGGTATTTAAATGAAAAAAGGCCAGGTCCGTTTTATCGGCCTGACCTCTTATTTTTTTAGGCGTCTGTTTCTCTGTCTTCCACACCCACACTCACATTCAAACACACACCCACTTCGTGGGCCCAGCTGGGCTTGAACCAGCGACCCTCTGATTATGAGTCAGATGCTCTGACCAGCTGAGCTATGGGCCCTTTCCCAAACCAGATTTTATCCAGCGGGATGGCAAAGGTATAATTTTTTTTTATCTTAAAATACCTGTGTTTACTGATGTTTATTGAAAAGAAGATAAGGCTCGATATCCAATATATTGCTGGAAACCAGCAGAAAACAACACTTCAATTCATCAGGTGAAATTCACCCCGCGCAAGGTTTGCCAGTTTCCGCTAACGAAGACTGATGGTTAACTTCTCTCGAATTATTGAGAAGTATACCAAGGTGTCAGCATAGAGGAAACGAAAAATGATAACGTGAGTCGACCAGAAAACTCTCAGTTCAAATAGGTATTTATCCTATTGGTGGCCAATTCAAAAAATTTAAAAAGCAGAGAATTATTTCTAATTTTATTGGATGAGCGAAAAAGTAAGATTATTCGATTTTAGTAACGAGGACATCAAGATAACGGTAGATGCGTCTTTTGAAAATGGCAACCTGTTAGTTGATGGATATGACATCGGGAAAACTGTTGAGAAAATCTGGGGAGACTCTTTGTGATGCGCTTGAAATCAAACCCGTAAGTAATGAAGCGGTACTGGAAAAGATGAAAGAAAAATTTTCGGGAAATAAGGGTTTCTCTGCATTTGGTGACTTTTTAGAAGTGAAAGGCATAAAGTTTGAATCGTTTTCTTGGGCTTAATCATTATCGGAGGTTTAAATAGTATGAACAGAAGAAAATTCCTTAAGAACAGCTCGGTCGCCAGCCTGGCAGTAACTTCTACCGTTGCTTCCGCTGGTTATGCCTTTGCCGGTACTTTTACCAATCCTTCAGGAGATTCTGCCGCGCACCCTGATAACGATTTCGAACTGAATGAAATCACTGTTGATGAACTGCAGCAAAAAATGCAAAATGGGGAATACTCCTCGCACTTGATCACAGAATTGTATTTAAAACGCATCGGCAGGATTGACAAAAAAGGACCTGCAATTAATGCTATTATTGAAATAAATCCTGATGCACTTGCTATCGCCGATAAAATGGATGCCGAGCGAAAAGCAAATAAAGTTCGCGGCCCCCTTCATGGCATTCCTGTGCTGATAAAGGACAACATAAATACAGGTGATAAGATGATAACCTCTGCCGGCTCACTCGCCCTGGCAGGGCATGTGGCCGGCAAGGATGCTTTCATTATTAAACAACTAAGAGAGGCGGGTGCAGTCATCCTGGGTAAAACTAACCTGAGTGAATGGGCTAATTTCAGGTCGACCAGATCCACAAGCGGCTGGAGCAGCAGGGGCGGACAAACAAAAAATCCCTGTATGCTCGACCGCAATCCAAGTGGCTCCAGCTCAGGATCCGCGTCTGCAGTAGCTGCTAATCTTTGCGCCGTTGCTGTGGGAACAGAAACTGATGGTTCCGTTATTGCTCCCTCTTCTTTTTGCGGCATTGTCGGTATCAAGCCAACAGTGGGTTTGCTGAGCCGCAGCGGAATTATTCCCATTTCAAAAACGCAGGATACTGCCGGCCCGATGACAAGAACGGTGAAGGATGCCGCAATATTACTTGGCGCAATGACCGGTGTGGATGACGAGGATGCAATAACTCAGCGAAGTATCGGTAAGGCCCGGAAAGATTATGTCGGTTTCCTCGATCCGGATAGCTTGAGGGGGAAAAGAATCGGTATTGAAAAATCTTTTCTAACCGGTCATGAAGGAGTTGTCGGATTATTCAAACAAGCCGTTCAGTTGATGGAAAAAGGGGGTGCTACCATCATCGAAGTTGAGCTGATGAACCTGTTGAAAGAATCAGGGGATGCTGAATTAACGGTTTTGCAATATGAATTTAAGGATGGCCTTAACAACTACCTGCTGAAAGCGGATGCAACAGTTAAGACACTGGCTGATATTATTGAATTCAACAAACAGAATGAAGCGACTGCAATGCCTTGGTTTAAGCAGGAGATTCTTGAAAAATGCCAGGCAAAAGCGGGACTTGACAGCAAAGAGTACACTGATGCGTTGGCAAAAACGACCTCCTCCCGGCAAATCATTGATCAATTGATGATCCAAAACCGCTTAGATGCCATCTCAGGAACAAGCATCGGACTGCCTTGCTGTATCGATCTGATCAATGGCGATTATGATACGGGATTTTATTTTTGTCCCCCCGCCGCCATGGCGGGTTATCCGCATATTACCGTACCGATGGGAAAAGTACATGAATTGCCTGTCGGTATATCGTTTATGGCCGGTGCCTATAAAGAAGCAGAATTATTAGCAATGGCCTATGCCTATGAACAAGCTTCGAAAAAAAGAACTCCCCCAGGATTCATTAAAACATCAATTCCCGGATAATGGATCCATAACCTGACCGATAAACAGGATCAGTCCGGTTGTCCGCTCGGCAATGATATAGGTAAACGGATGATCAAAGAATAAACCGGATGGACTCCCCGTCACGCCCCAGGCCGAGGTGACCGCCGCCGCTTCGGTACCATCCTCATTCACCTTGATATACGTTTTATGGATCACTTTCCCTAAAAAAACAGGCTGATTCATCATCCGGCTGAAATTGGCACCCGGGTGGAAAACCCGGTTTATACCCAGACTTTCGAGCAGGGGAATCAGATCAAAATCGCTTTCAATGGTGAACTGGGGAAAATAAACCTTGATGGATTTATCTGATTCAAATTGAGTCCGGATGTCCTTCCAATTATCAATTAACCAGGGCTGAAAGGAAGTTGAGATTTTTCATACTGGTTAAATATTTAGTTCAGAGCAGACAGGTCATATTCAATACTATACAAAGCTACTAAATTAAGTTCCAAAGATTACCGCCATAAAGACCCAAATTGAAAAACAAGTATGTTATGACTCACACCCACGCCCTTGCCCACCCCCCATCTTCTTGATTGCGCGGGGATGACAAGGTCGCAGGGAGGAAAAAGAAAGGGTGCGGGTGTGAGTAAGGTCGTTGTCCAGATACCGCAAAGACCACCAAAATTAAGAATTTTTCAATTTAGATTATCCGCCTGCTATAGTTGCTTAATTTCAAACCTGCAAGGTTTCTCTGTGGATGCAGGCGGTAGAACAATACGAATCCAACCATCTTCAATATTGAATAGTGCAGAATGGCCATTAATAGTGACATGAATCATTTTCTCATGCGATGGCTTTACTAATCGTACTGATAATGGTTGAGAATTTTGCCCGGAGTATTCTCCTTTTATTAGATCACATTGCATTTTATAAGAAATTCTACGTTCCTGCCACGACAATATTTGTCCAAAACCGGCATTCCAGAATTCATCCGGAACGGTTGGTCCTAAATATAATGTTCCGTCGAGGCCATGTTCCACTCCTAACAGGAATCGTTGAATGATCCGTATCAGATTGGCCGGATATTCACAATACTTTTCCGCGCCATATCCGCCTTTGTCATTGTAGCGTTCCCGCCAGTAGTATCCGTTTTCACGACCTTTATTACAAACACGCAGAATCGTTTCAATTAGTCCCTGTGCATCGTGCATGTTAGCTCTCGCCATGGATTCAATGTACCAAACGCGCCCCATGGCTGCTAAGTCCATTACATCATCGTATGTTGATTCCCATTTCTCATAGGTTAATGGCAGCGTTGCAATACCGGTGGGCATTCCATTATAATAAAACCGTTTCTCATCTTTCAATCTGGGCCAAAGTATAGTTTTCTGTTCAGCATTGGCCATACCCATTGCAATTGAACTCCAGTCAGTGTCAGTCAGGCCATGATTAGCAATGACACCCCGCACCGGGTGAATATATTCAGCAAAGTGATCATGAATCCAAAAGCGGGTACGAAAGAAGGTTTCAATCCGATTTGCGAGTTCCTGGTATTTGCTGGACGTCTTGCTGTTGCCTGCGATTGCATTCAATTCTGAAACCCGATGAAATGCATCTGCGACGTGGCATGCCGACACACCATCATATTCAACCCGGGTAGGTCGTTCCACGTAATAACCGGCGCCTTTAACAGCGCCTTCACTGGTAATCAGAGATGCGAGATAGTCTGCGGTCAGGTTGATGGATGGCAGTTCTTTCAGGAGCCATTCACGGTCCTGGGTATAACGGAAAATAACATCTGCATTTTGAATGTAAGTAGGGCCGGCAAGTGCCCGCAATGGATCACCGGGCACCCAATGACGATATAGTCCACCATTCGGATCCACCGGAGCCTGATAATTAACCGGGCCGATCTTTTTACCGGCTTCTGCAGGAAGGATTGCTAAAGGCAATTGTCCGTCCGGCTTCTGGAATGTTTTCACATAATCCCAGTTGGCTTTTACAACATCCACTTGTCCCAACCACAAGAGTGCATCAGTCATCTGGTGTCCATCCAGTGAAGGATAGGTATTACCGATGCCAAAGGCTTTGCCATCAGCACATACAGAAAAATATCCCAAAAATATATCTGGGTTGACTGCTGCCAGAACGTTTTGAGTGGCTGCCCGTTCATAAGCTTCCATAATCAGCGAGTCCGGAAGATCAAGTTTATCATCATGACTCTGAGAGAAGCTTTCCTGGCATGAAAAAGAAAAAGCCCATAGAAAAGCGGTGGTTTTATAGATAAATCTTAAAGTTGACCTTCCACTTTTATTTTCCTTCAAATCGATCATCTGCTACTGCTTCCGTAAATCCATCTCAATATAGGTTTTCTTAAGATAGTTAACCGTGGCACCAGTAGTGGGATTCTCGTCTTTCTCGTAATAACTGAAACTCAACGACCAAACTTGCTGCGTAGCCGTGTTGGTCACTACATCAAATCCGACGGCCAGGTTTTTTGTCATGATCGAATCCGTCAAATTAAGCATGTTGATAAAGACCTTATCGTTCTGCTCAAACCAGTCGAAAGTGCCGGAATTGGTTTCTTCTCCGTTTTTAACCGAGTAGTTACCGTCACCGCCCGAATTGAAGGAAAAGGTTCCCATGTCGTTTTGAACATTGCTGCTATCCAGGCTCCCGTTGGTGTAGGTGTTCTGGGTTATGGAATAAATATCCCACGTGCCAACAAGATTTGAACTTCCGCCAAGATACTTGTCGCAAGCTCCAAGTGTCAGCGCTGAGAGGAGGATTAAAAAAAATAAGTTTTGTTTTTTCATGGTTTTTGATTTTGAAGTTGATCAAATTTAATTAACATTTTTGATTTTTATTTCGTGTTTATTTAATATCAAGCGTATCGAGGGTAATGGCATAACAGCCCCATCCACCAAGTGCACCGCCGTTCATTAAAGTGACCGCAGGAACCTGAAAACTCAATGGACTCAGCGTTTGACCGATCTCATTGGAAACCTTTGATAAAAAATCAAAATAACGCGATGTGATAACACCCGTTTTGACAACCACCCGTTGACCCTTGCGAAAAAAGTGCTTATCACCGGTTTCAGTGGTTATACCGGTACGTATCAGGGGAAAATTGATTGCTGTTCCATTAAAGAGATGGTCATCCAATAAACTTCCCGACAAACCGGTATAGTCAGTGTCGATCCCGAGCCGTTTGGTAAAAATCCGGTAATAATTACCCGGTTCAGGCGGATCTTTGAGCCGCATGTGTATGTAGCCCAGTGAATCGTTTATCGCTTCAGGACTGAACCATAGTGAATCCGGGCCGATCGGCTCCAACAGTGTATCGGTGGAGGTAAAAACCTGATCACCAATTTTCACTTCCAGTGTGTAAGCTTTTCCGGTTTCGCCGCGAAGCTGAAAACCACGGTAAACAGGCAAAATCGTGTACATGGTATCTTCTACCAGCAGCAGCCTTTCCTCCCCGGTATCGCTTTTAACCGTAACCTGCGCATCAGTTACCAGCAGTTCAAAAAGATCTGCTATTCCTATCGTTGAATTGTATGGCAAACTGTGACTCACGAGAACATGCGCAAATCCGCCCTGTTCAATCCAGCCTTCAATAACATAGGTGTTTTCCGTTTCGGGAACTTTGATCTCAATATCACTGATACATGCGGTCAGAATTGACAGCATGGACAATAGCGCAATCGTCCCCTTCCTAAAACCGGCCTGTCCAGGTGATCGAAGGAAGGACCGGTAGCAGGGCAACTTGCCTGGTTCGCGTCGATAATAGATTTTTTTCATAGTCCCATTGAAGATCATAATAGATAAAGAACGGGTTAAGCCGGTTATACAGGTTATAAATGGAGAATGTCCAGGTTGATTGGAATTTTTTCCTTTCATCGGGCTTGCGGGTCATTGCGATATCAACCCGGTGGTAAGCCGGTAAACGGATGGAATTGCGTTCACTGAAATTCTGGACAATAGTGCCATTCATCACATACACGGAAACCGGGATAGTGGTTGGCTGACCGGTAGCATACACAAACTGAAGAGAGCCCTCCCATCTGGAATTCAAAGAGTACATCAGCACCAGGTTCAGATCGTGGGTTCTGTCATGGCGCGGATGGAAAGGATTACCCTTGTTGATCCCGGGGAATATCCTCCAGACTTGCGACCAGGTATAGCCGATCCATCCCTGCATTTTACCGGTTTTCTTTCTGATAAATAGCTCGAAACCATAGGCCTTACCGGTACCGGTTGTTAATTGCCGGTCGAGATTATCCTTGACAAAACCTAAAAGTGATTGATCTTCAATAAATTCTACCTGATTGGTAAAGTACCTGTAAAAACCATCAGCATACCCTTCCAAACCGGCCCATTCAAGATCCGGAAACCAGCCGAGGGAGAACGATGATCCTGCCTGTGGAGCAACCAGGGCAGTTGAGGGAATCCAAAGATCCAAAGGCAGGGTGGTTGTGGCGACCGGTACCATATGGACCGGTTGATATTGATGGCTGGCCGATACTTTTATCGTTTGTCCGGGATAAAATTGCCACGACAGGGAGATTCGTGGTTCCAGCCGGGTATAATCTGCCAGAGTTTTTCCCTTCGGATAATGAATGGTATCAACCGGGAAACCTTGCAGATCGTTCACGAAACGGTCGAACGGGCCGCGATGTTGATAATACATCAGGCGAACACCGGTATTTAGCGATATTGAACGGTTTGGCACCCATTCGTGATGCAGGAAAATCGCGGCTTCCCGGGCACGATAAGGTATCGAATCGCCTATGGAGAGAGTTTCTGCACCGGCAATGATCGAAGTCTGGTATGGACTGAACCGGTATTGCTGAATTTCGATGCCGGTCCTGATCAGTTGTGTGGCGGTTGGCCTGATCAGAAATTCATGTTTGAATTTGATATTGCTGATCCCGGTATTGAGTCCAACGTAATAATCCCGATATACCTGGTTGAAATCCAGTGCATAACCCGACCAGTTCAGGGAAGTCCGCATTTCCAGTCCAGCGGGTGTTGTGTTCCAGCTATTCAGGGAAAAGAGGCGGTTGCCCCAGCTCATGCGATCAGTTAAGGTGTACTCTTTGTCGTTCAGCCGGAAATCATCGGAACCCGAATAAACGGACAGCCAGATCTTGTTATGATCTGTTAAAGTCCAGGATATTTTGCCGTTGAAATCCAAAAATGAGTATCCCGATCCATGAAAAACGCTGGTTTTCGGAATCAGGAAAGGAGTTAGCAGATCGAGTTGTGTACGGCGCAGGGTAAACAGGAGAGATACCTTATCTTTAACAAGAGGGCCTTCGATAAAAATCCTCGATGCGATAATTCCAAGAGAAGCTTCGCCCGAAAATTTCCTGAAATTCCCATCGCGGCTGGTCAGCTCGATAACCGAAGCCAGCCGGTCGCCGTAATATGCCGGGATACCTCCTTTATACAATGATAAGGAATGAATGGCCGACGGATTAATCACCGAGAAAAGTCCAAGCAGATGCGATGGATTATAGATAACAGCTTCATCCAGCAGAATCAGGTTTTGGTCGGCGTTTCCTCCACGGATGTACAGATAACCGGAACCTTCACTGACCGACTGAACGCCCGGCAGGCTGTGCAGGCTGTTCAGCAGGTCCTGCTCCCCGAAAAGGGCAGGAACTTTGCTGATCTCGTTCACGGAAAGCCGTATTTGGCCCGGGGGCAGATCACGGATTTTCCAGGTATCCACCTGCCTGATGATGCGGGCAGCGGGAATTTGCGTGGTATCCGGGGAGAGATAAATATCGTAGGGGAGGAACCATGGGTCCTCCCGTTTAATAGTGATCGTATCGGGCCGAAATCCGACGTGGGATGCGATGAGGAGGTGGTTTCCCGGGCTCAATATCAGCTTCCAGGCTCCATTATGATCGGCTGTGGTGCCTTTTTTTGCTGTGGGGCTTATAATATTGGCTCCGGCAAGGAATCCGCCGGTTATCCGGTTCTTGACGGTACCCGAAATAGTCACGGAATTCTGACCTGCCAGTTTGGGGACCAGCAAGGCCAGCAACAGGAAAATGGCCACCTGTCGTATGCGGGATTGGTCACCTGTATCCATTATTCAAAACATAACTGGGATTGATCAGGGTAACCAGGATCTTTTCGCCGGTGGTAAAGCCGCCCCGGCGCATTTTTTTGGTGAGAAAGTGGAACAATTCGCCTAAAGCGATACCGGCCACCGGGGTTGTGATCAGATCCTGGGCACTGGGTCGTTCCATAACCGCTTCGATACCATACTCCCATAAAAATGTGTGGAAAACGTTGAACACCGCAGATGCCCAGAAAGAGCAATCCTTACTGCGGAGGGAATTAAAAAATACGGCCCCCTGGTAAGGATGTCCGATATAGTCTACTACCCAGGGATCTTGATCCCAAACAGGTGGCATTATATAAGCACGTTTGAAGTTCCGCCAGAAGTATAACCAATATTGATCTTCCCAATGGGTGATACTGGTGGGTAACAGAATCATAATGGTTGATGTAAATGTCTCCATTCCAAGAACTTCCAAAGTTGCAACGCCTGCTTTTCCAAGAAATGTCCGGTTTTCGTATTTAGCAGAAGGAGTTGGTGTAAGGTTCACGCTGGTTTGACCTGTCAATCCGGAATAAAGCAGGACCACGAAAAAAAAGGTTAAAAGGGCTATGCGCATCCTTCCATAATTATATTGAACACTAAAATAGTAATTGTTATCGGTTGTGGGTTGTCGGTTGTCACTACAGCTTTAATTATTAGGGTGCACCCTGGTAAAACACAAATACAGTGGCAACAAATAACACTCTGATCCCGGATAACCTCTAACCTCTAACCTCTAACCTTTCTTTTATTATATTTGTATCAATTATATTTAAATCAGGATTAACAATGAATAACCAAAGGCTCTTCAGAATCAGCCTGATTACCCTTTCCACCTTGATCCCCCTGTTCCTGCATTCGTGTAAGGAGGAACCAAACACGGCGCCAATAGCCGCTTTTACAATTTCGCCGGCGTATGGTACTACCGATAGCACATTTACCTTTGATGCTTCCGGCGTTAAAGATCTCGAAGATCCTGTTGCGGATTTACAGGTCCGCTGGGATTGGGAGTCCGACTCGGTTTTTGATACCGATTTCAGCATCAATAAGATAGTTAAACACAAATTTACTGCCGGCGGAACCATTTATGTTACCGTAGAAGTAAAAGATGCCAAGGGGAAAACAAACCGGTTTACCGATTTTGTTAAGGTAGCCTGGAATAACCGTCCCCCGAAGGCAGCCCTGCATATAACACCCCCAAAGGGATTCCTTCAGGATGTCTTCGTGATGGATGCATCAGCCTGCAGTGATTATGAGGACAAAAATGCAGACCTGATGGTTCGCTTTGATTTTGAAGGAGATGGCACCTGGGATACAGAATATTCGAAAACCAAAATTGTGAACCACCAGTACACCGGTGCCGGAACTTTTCCTGTAAAAGTTATCGTTAAGGACAGTGGCGGAGCAACCGATGAAGAGATTGTCAATCTTCAGGTCGGGCCTGTCAATCTGGCTCCTGAAGCTCCGAAAAATCCCCAGCCTGCTGATCAGGCTTCACAAGTCAGTACTTTATACGTTCTTACCTGGACATGTATTGATCCTGAAACGGATTCACTAAAGTATGATGTTTATTTTGGCAAAGAGGCTGATCCGCCAAAAGTGGCCACAAACCAATCCGGTGCACAGTTTATTTGCCTTCCGCTCGAATACACCTCCACTTATTACTGGAAGGTGGTTGTCCGAGATTCTTATTCCCATGAAGTAGCCGGTCCGGTTTGGTCGTTTACCACCAATTCACCGCTAAACCCGATGGGCAGTTTCACAGATGCCCGCGATGGGAAAGTATATAAAACGGGCACGATCAATGACAGAATATGGCTGGCTCAGAACCTGAACATCGGAACCATGATCAATGCCAGCACCGGCGGTGATCGCGGCGACGGGTACCAGTTGAATAACAGCAAGGCCGAGAAATTCTGTTATAAAAATGATGCAGCCAATTGCGCTATTTATGGCGGCTTGTATCAATGGGATGAAGCTATGGCATTTGCAACAGGCGAAGGGGCGACCGGAATTTGCCCCGATGGCTGGCACCTGCCAACCGATACCGAATGGCACGAGCTGGTGGTTTTCCTCGATCCTGTGGATGGTGAAGCTAAGGCAGGCGATCAGTTGGCTCTCGGTAGCCAGTCAGGATTCCAGGCTTTATTCTCAGGGTACATCATTTTTGCAGAACGGAAATATTATGATATCGGCAATGCCGGTTATTTCTGGAGTTCCACGGTCAACCCCTCATTGAACAACCTCGCATTGATGCGCTCCATTTACAGGGGAAAATCACCATTCCAGCAGGATACTTCGCAGAAGGTAAACGGGTTGCCGGTAAGGTGCGTTAAAGATTATTGAGAGGTTAAGATCGATAAGAGCGTAAAGAACGTAAGGATTTGATAACAACGAAATTAATTATCGGGATTACCGGGGCCAGCGGCTCCTTCTATGCTCATCTGCTATTGACAAAATTGCGTGAGCTGGAAGAGCATTTGGAGGAGGTTGCCGTGGTGGTTTCGGAAACTGCAGAGAAAGTCTGGAAATACGAATTGCCTGATATTCCTCTCGATACAAGTCCTTTTAAAAGATATTCCCCCGACAATTTCTTTGCTCCTCTGGCCAGTGGTTCGGCTGGATATGATGCTATGATCATCATGCCCTGTTCGGTTGGCACCCTGGGCCGTATAGCTGCAGGAACAGCCGGGGATCTGCTCACCCGTTCAGCCGATGTGATCCTGAAAGAGCGCAAAAAACTAATCCTGGTTCTCCGCGAAGCACCATACAGCCGCATACATATTCAGAATATGCTCACCGTAACCGATGCCGGCGGAATCATCTGCCCGGCAGCACCGGGATTCTATTATAACCCAACCACCATCAGTGAGCTCTGCAGCACCGTGATAACCCGTGCGTTATCGCTTGCCGGGGTGAATACTGGCGAGACAGGATTTATGGCGGTACAGGCCATCATTCGTTCTTCGCCCACGCCAGGGCCGCCACGCTGACGCTGACGCCGGGGATGGCGAGGAGTTCTTCGGCGCACGCTTCCAGCGTAGCTCCGGTTGTAATCACATCGTCGATGAGCAGAACATGCCGGTTTTCCAGAAGAGCCGGATTCCTGATTTTAAACTTGCCCGTAACATTAAGATATCGCTCATACCGGCTTTTCCGGGTTTGGGTGGAGGTAGCTACCGGACGGGTTAAGACATTGTTAATCAATGGTATCTTGAGGCTTGTTGAAAGGCCTTTTCCGATGGCATCGCTTTGATTATATCCCCGTTTTCGCAGTTTCTTAGGGTTAAGGGGTACCGGTATCAAAATATCAGGTTTGATGAATTTATTGCTCTGATACAGTTCATAGCCAAACTGTTTGCCGAGCGAAAACCCGATATCCGGCCGGTTGTTGTATTTTAGTTTATGTAAGGCATCCTGGTAAACCGACCCCTTCCGGAAATAGAACCAGGCCACCGCCTGCAAAAGCTTCACCCGTCCCCAGAATATTTCTGCCAACGGATTATCCGGATCCCGATGAAAATGGGTTACCGGAAGCTGTGCAAGGCAGACCAGGCAGAGGCACTCCTCCCAGTCTTTAAGGGGTTTCCGGCACGCGGGACAAGTGCGGGGGAGCAAAAGCGAAAGAATATCGGTGAGAGGGTTCATAATACAAAAGGCTCAAGGCTCAAGTAGGGTAAAAGGCTCAAGGCTCAAGGCTCAAGGCTCAAGTAGGGTAAAAGGTTCAAGGATAAAGGCTCAAGAGAAGGATCAAGAATCAAGTGATATTCAACGGTTTTGAGTTTTGAAGGCGATGGATGAGAGTATTTTGCATAATTCTTCAGATTCCTGAATAAGAGGGTCTGTTTCCACCAATTCTGGAAAAATTTCATGGAAATAGTGAAGCCAATAGTTGGATTCTCTCATTTCTTTGAGACAAATACGGATTTTGTTATGAAAATCCTTTGTAGAGGAAGCTGATTGTGCTTCCCCGTAATTAGCTCCTGGTGAGGCAGATGATCGGATTAATTGATTAACATTGTCAGTTAATAACGGATCTTTCCGAAATTTCAGGGTCAATCGGTAAACCTCCACCGCAAATTTCTTTAGCCTTTGATGCAAGTCATTCATAAATTTAGTTTTAGATATTAGATGTTAAAACTCAACCCCTATGGAAAAATTACCCAAACTTTTTTTCTCCTTTCTCCTTTTTCCTTACTTGCGCCTTGCGCCTTGAGCCTTGCGCCTTGAGCCTTGCGCCTTGAGCCTTCTCTTG
>QYQM01000162.1 GCA_007280905.1 Porphyromonadaceae bacterium
GAAGAAATGGATGGCCCGGCACCGGCATTTAATTTTTGTCTTTCTCAGATTTTTGTTTTTCCGGACCGAAGTCTTGGTTCCGATTTACGTTGAAATCCCCGGAGTCAGAAAAAATGAGTATTTATAAGGATCAACTAATTAGAATAAAGAAAAATATTTAGATATGAAAAAGTCACTGATTGTATTTATAACAGTAAGCCTGTGTTTTACGATTTACGCCCAGGATGTTAATTATGATAGAATGATTTATAATTATTGCAAATTCCTGGGTTATGAAGTAAAGTTTAATACAGAATCCAAGAAGTATGTTACAGTATTGCCAAATGGAGAAGAGGTTGATCCTCGATATTTCTTTTTAGGAAAAGTTGGACAAGAGTTTTCCTATTGCGCCTTGAAAGGTTATAAAATTAGACTGAAAGGTGTTACGAACTATGAGAACACTTACAAATATCCTGTTTGTTATCAGGATACGAAGGATAAAGTTAAGGAGGAAATATACCTTTTATCCCTAATGTATAAAAATGGAGATTATTCTAAATTGTTTGCCGCAAATGACAGTAGTTTTAAACCACCAACTGAACCAAAATTTCTTTCAAATCCAAGAAGGAGAAATTCAATAATCATCCCAATGACACCTTGGTCAGGTTTTGATTGGCGAAATCAGGCCGGCAAAAACTTTTTAACAGAACAGATTCAGCATCAAGGTATATCAGATATGTGTGCCGCTGTAGCCACCGCAGCAGCTGCAGAAGGAGCATCTAATAAAGAGATCCATTCCCAATCATGGATGCGATCAATTGGTCAGTCTCACCCACAAGCATTTTTTCTAGCCCCTTTGCCGGAACATCCAACCCTGCATCATTAAATACAAATCCTCCTTCAGGGGAAGGTCAAAGAGGATACATTAACTTCACCTTATCCATGGAGGATCTATGTATTGGCTCAGATAAAACAAATACTTTCAGAGATAGTATTTGGATAGGGAAACCGGAGGCTCCACAAATTACCGGAGAAAGCGATTTGTTTTGTTATTATAACTATGATTTTCATGTTTCCGAAAATTCTCGGGAAGCAGCAGAATGGTATACTTGGTCAACGAATTCGATATTAAGTATCATAGATTCTTGCTCATTCGATTGTACCATTGCTGCAATCAATGGTGGCTGGGGTATGATCAAAGTTAGAAGTTATAATTGTAATGGATATACTGAAGATACTTTTTGGGTAAATGTGACTTGCCCACATATGTTAGTTTATCCGAATCCTGCCAATGAATCGGTTAATATAGATATAACGGATGATTCTTCTCCTGGTATCATTTATGATGTATCACTCTACGATTCAAAAGGAAAACGATGGAGATTTGAAAAATCCAAAAACAAGATTATTACCTGGGACATAGCTGATCTTGAAGAAGGATATTATGTGGTTAAGCTTTCAGCTTATTTAAGGGCAGGGAATGAATTGACAAACAAAAGTGTCCAATTCTTGGTATCTAGATAGATTAGGGTTATATTTCTTTTTTTTGCATAACACCTTGTTGTAGCCCTACCTACCTATTAGTTGGACATTTTTTCAGATTAGTTGAGTCGATATGAGTATGTTTTTCGATCATCATATTTAAAACAAAGTTATTGATTGTTTCACCTAAATTGGCAAAAGCCTTCAGATATTAAATATACTTTGTTGGTGCGATCCTCCGACGCTTCGTGTTGGTCAGTTTTCACTGGCAGAGGAGAAATTCCCGGAGTGTCTAAGGCGAAAACCGGAGGATGCCCGGCTTTTTATTTGCGCATCACGCCGCCTCCGCCGATCATCAGCTGGACAAAAAATGCATTATTGTTGAAATCAGGTCCGTCAGATACGCTACCATTATCATACGTCCAGACCCCGGTTTTGTAGGCTATCTGATAACCTGCTTCCATTCCGATCATCAGGCCTGCAGATCCTTTTTCTGATTTGCTGCCTTGCACAGTATACAGCCCGGCAACTGAAAATTTTAGCATTTTTGATTTATAATGGAGGGTAGCAGCCTGAAATGGTTCGCCGGTGATGGCACCAAACGAGGCGGTCTGATCTTTCTGATGTATATACATTTTCAGGTCATTACCGCCAATTGATACCAATGGATACATCAGAAGGCCTTTGCTGTTGAACACAACATAACCCAATGAGAAAAATCCAAAATCGCCGGTCAGATCAACCTTTTGATTACCTTGAGTAAAGGAACCAGCATGCATCGTTCCACCTTCACCGCCAAATACAATATTCGAAAAAATACCATATCCGGCACCTGCCGTTACAAATGGTTTATTGGTGATCTGAGGGTAACCGGCCGGAAGTGAACTGTTCAGTTTACTGTATTGAATAGTATAGATTCCCGGGGTAAAAAACCCAACACCGCCTGAAGCCTGTCCGAAGGAATGGTTGTGATTAACCACCAGCAGCATGATGCAAGTGGAAAGAAAAACCAATTTTGCTTTCATAACCTTTTGACTAATATTGAGCGAAATTAATTTTAAAAATTGTTCCAATTCCATGAAAACCAGAAAACTTTACCGAATAACATTTCTTAGTTTTGGTTGGAAGGATTCTTAAGCTTGCCTGCAATAAAATCAAGCTTGCCTGAACGTTCAATGGAATAGGTTTTATCACGGACATCCACGATTTGCAACAGATCCCGGGCCCGCGATAATGAAACCCGCGGTACAATGCCCGGGTCATCCGATATCTCAATCAGCAGATCGGCCAGTAATTCGATATTTTCTGAATTCAGTTCCTGGTGGTTAGCCAGAAAAGCATCGAGGTTTTTAGAATCCATTTCCATCAACATTTTCAGCGTGAATCCGGCTTCTGATTCAAATTCAAGATCAGCCATCGACAGATTGAAATCATACCGCTGCGACTGTTTGTTCTGAACCAGCTTGCCAATCAGGCCCATAACCATCTGGCCAAACTTCTGAATCTCATCAAGGATGTAATCTCTTCGTTCCATTTTTCCAATTTGACCACAATCTGCCGTCGTTCGTCAGTCCTTCAAAACATTAAACTTCAGGCACGACGCATTCTTCTTATCATGATACACCCGCATGGTCGCATTCTGGAAATCTGATGTCTCGCAGGTGTAAATATCCACGAACTTCTGCGGGTTTCGATCGATGAGCGGGAACCAGGAGTTCTGCACCTGGATCATGATGCGGTGACCCTTTTTAAATTTATGGGCAATGTCAGGAAGGTCGAATTTTACCCTGGTTATCACGCCGGGCTTAAAGGCTTCAGGTTTTTCGTACGAGTTACGATAGCGTCCGCGCATCACCTCACCCCGAACGAGCATTTGATATCCGCCGAGCGGGACTTTAATGTCCTTGCCGGCCGGTGCAGCAACGCGATCGGGGAATACATCGACAAGCTTTACTACCCAATCGGCATCGGTGCCTGTGGTGGTAACATACAATTCAGCAGTAAGCGGACCGGTAAAGGTCATATCTTCGGTAAGTATCTCGGTCTGATATACCATCACATCGGGTCTGCGTGATGCAAAACGCTGATCATCTGTCATATAAGCGGCATCTCGCTGAGCTGCAACGTCCTCACGGTAGGGAACGGGTCTCATCGGATCGGAAAGGTATTCATCAAAATTATCAGCGACCGTAGGTGCCGAAAAATCAAGCTTTCCGCCGGGCTGGAAATAAATGGTTTTTTCATCGGTATTCTTCGGCGGCCAGGTTTCGAAACTTTTCCATTCATTGGCCCCGGTAATAAAGATTGTTGCCTCGGGAAGTACTGGCGTTCCTTCATCTTTCAGATAATAATTGAAGAAATCAACTTCGAGCTTGTGGTAATACTCGTTGGTTTTTGAACCCCAGTAAATATTTCCAAGATTCTCCCCGTCGCCCATTGCCCACTGTCCGTGCGACCAGGGTCCCATTACGAGCGTGTTTATTACCTTTTGTGAATTCTGATTTTCAATTGCCTGATAAGTATGCAAGGTTCCCCAGAGGTCCTCTGCATCAAACCAGCCGCCCACAGTCATCACCGCCGGCTGTACCTTTTTCAGATACGGCCTTGGATCTGTCGCTTTCCACCACGAATCATAATTTGGATGAGCCAACAACTCCTGCCAGTATTTTACGCTATCGGCAAAGAATTGCCTGGTGCTTTTAACGTTTCCGAGACGCATAAAAAACTCATAACTGTCGGGCACCGGATAGCGAAAGCCCGAGTTGTTCTTCCTGGTTGGCACGGCCATCGGATCACCGAATTGGGTGTAAAAGGAGAATCCATCAAGCATCATAAAGGCTCCGTTATGGTGCCAATCGTCACCGATAAACCAATTCGCTACCGGGGCCTGAGGGCTTACTGCCTTGATAGCCGGATGGTTTGCCAGAATCGCCATTGTGGAATAAAATCCCGGATAGGAAACCCCCATCACACCGATCCTGCCATTGTTATTCTTTACGTTCTTAACGAGCCAATCCGCAGTATCATAGGTATCAGATGCCTCATCGATCTCTGTTCCTTTCTTATCCGGATTGAAAGGCCTTACATTCACGAACTTTCCTTCGCTCATATACCGACCTCTTACATCCTGAAATACAAGAATATAGCCCTCTTTTATTAGTCTGTAATAAACTGAAACAAAGAAATTAAACTGATCAACACCGCCTGGTTCCGAATTGTAAGGCGATCTCATCATGATCATTGGAGCCGGTTTGTCTGGATTTTTGGGTGTATAGATCGAGGTGAACAGTTTTAGGCTATCCCGCATGGTGATATAAACTTCCTGTTTATCATAGATTTCCATGATTTTAGTTGGGCTACCCTCCGGCATTTCCACCGGAGTTCTCGAAAAGGACATCGGTTCCTTCAATGTTCCCTGCTTGAAAGTACCAATGATGTTGGTAAAGCCCGGATCTGTAAAACCCTGGTAATCAATTCCACCCTGCGCAAAGGTGAAGGAAAGCTTTTGACCAGTGAGTGTGACCGTGCTCAGCGGTATCCCAAAGGCACCCTGATCAGGACTATCGAATGCGCCGGTATAGCCATCTGCCGTTTGAGTAAAATGGAGATTCAGCCTCAGGAACATTCCCTGAACTTCGAGCGACCCATACCAATCACCTGCCAATGACTGTGCTTTGAGTCCGTTGAACGACCATGCCGAAGCAATTATTACAATGAATAACAGCGATTTAAGGATCGGTTTAGTTTTCATACTGATGTTGGTTTCAATATATATGCAGTTAGACGCAAGGAAGAAAAAATTGTTACACTCTCATAATCTTTAAAAAAATCATTAAAACATTTGGAAATTCCAGCAGGTCGGGATGACAGGGTTCAACCCGGGTAAGGGCCCGGGTGGGCCCGACCGCAGGGAGCATAATTAGCGACGCGAAGCGGAGACAATTACCACCGTTTGGTTCATCTTCCCAGTTGTTACCGGCCATTTTGAGATGGTTGGATCTGATTCGCCTGTTACTATGTGATACTCGAAATCACCGGTTATCTGCGAGGCAGGGATGATGGCTTTGTATACACCATTTTTAACCAGCTTGAACGGGACGTTGTTGTAATTAGGGTTGCCGAGCGGTTTGAAATTCAGGAGAGCATCTTTGGGTACGAAGCCGTAAACGATCATCGTGACTTCAAGATTTTCCCCTTGTTCCAAAATCGTTCTGACCGTTGGGACCATCAATTTCTTGATCTTGAGCGATTCACCGGATGGCAGTGCTTCAGGCGGAAGCTTCCTTCCGGTCAGCTTCTCGATCCGTGCGGCCTGGCCGTCAACATTATAGGTTAAGAGGTGCTGTTCCCAGTTGGCTATTGTGCCCAGGTCGCCCGGAGTTGAGGCATAGGCGAGCAAATATCCTAGAGCTTCATTGATGACCTCCATTAGTTTAATACGCTGGCTGATAAATTGATCTGCATAAGATCCGGCATCTGCCTGTCCCGCTTTCTCGAGCTTCTTCAACAATCTCTCGGTTTCACCAAGGGTGCACGCGAACTTTCCGAATGCCCGGTGATATTTGAAGAAATTAAGCCAGTAATCGAAACGTTCAAGGTTGCCGGCGGTCCTCACCTGACCTCTCCAGGATTCGATCCGTTCGATAAAAGCATAATCGGGTGCGCGATTTTCCCAGGAAAGGGTATCGATGATCACTCCGCCCGGGCCGGTCCAGTCGCCCTGGCGCGGCAACCGGGTCTTCTTGCCACCTCCTTTATTAATGGATACCTCCTGCCCGTCGAGGTCGGTTAAAATTTTCGTCATCGAATCAGCCACACCGCTGCCAAACTGTGCAAGGGCCCAATCGGCATAGAAATCGCCAACCGGAAGGTCGCGGGTTTTGCGCATAAAATTAGAATCGGCTTCTGATGACGTGACTCGTGACTCGTGAAGCGTGACGGATTCGGTATTCCGCGTCACGCGTTTCGTATCACGCATCACGACCGACCATCCGGCCTGTGCAAGGGCACTCACGGTGGTTTGCAGTGTTTTCGTGCGCCAATGGATGCCGATCAATCCGGTACACCCATAGGCTAAAGCATCGGCGGCATCAGCACGCATGCGCCCGGCCCAGAGCTGCATGCTGGTGAGTGCCGGATCATCTTCCATCCACGGGATGGCCCATAAAGGCCTTCCGGTAACCTTTGCAAATCCGGGATCAACCGGCGTAAACCCAACCTGTTGGTTGATGCAGCTCATCGGCCAGCTTTTGGGCAGGAACTGATCGAACATCGACCGGTCCTGCGCGGGCCCAAGCACCCATCCGCAGGTGGCAAGCTGGAACGGATTTCCAACTGCTGCTACAGCTTCCTGTGCTGCTTTCAGATCGTCAATCGTCAATTGCAGATGTTCCTTGGTGTTCCCGCTCCAGGTCCAGTCCTCCGGGGTCCAGAACCAATAATAATCGACCGGATAATTCCGCTTGATCCATTGGAACATCCCGGTATAGTATTCCAAGGTTTTGGCCGATGGATTTCTTTCTTTTACCCGTTTAGGAACGGTCAACGGGGTTTCGGTTCCCACGCATGTTTTGAGGCCCAGGCTCTTCGCAAAGCCAAACGCTTCGCCAAAGAATTTTGCAGATTTATTAAACAGGTCGATCTCTGCCTGCTCCCCGGCCGGCCAGCCGTTGGTGCCAATCATATAATCTGTTCCATAACTGTCATTTTCAAACAATCTGCCCAGCTGATGGGAATAATCCTTTGTCAGCTTTGCCGTATAGGCCCAGGTGCCCGAAGTAGTCGTAAAATGCCTCGACTGATAGGCGGATTTCACCGTTCCGTTATCATTCAGTTGATCATTGGTTCCGATCCAGACCAGCGGTTCCGGCCCGACTCCACCCTCGGGATAGGTATGCAATCCAAAGAAATTCATCTTCATTTTTACCATCTGTGAGAAATAGGCTTTATAATCCTGCAGTGTCCACCAGTCGGGCCCTTCCGGGAAATCGTGGAATGGCTGAATCCCGCGGGTTTCAAATAGTGGAGTGCCGGTTTCATCCATAACGGGTATATCAGGTTTGATCTGTTGATCGGGAATAACATCGCCATGGAGATAAAACCGCACGCCGAGTTTTTCGGCAAAAGCATAGGCGCCGTAAAGCGTGCCCATGGCATCGCCGCCGGCAATTACCAACCTGTCGGATTTCGCGGTTTGGGACGGGGTCCCCGCTTTCGCGGGGATGACAGCGCTACTGCTTAACAGATAACTCTCAGAGGCAAGGTTGTTTATTGAGGTTAACCCGTCGGCTGAGATCAGGTTGCCAGGAGCTTGTTGTCCTTTAACCATCAGCCAGATAACTTTTTTGGGCAGTTCCTGACCGGTGTAAACTTGCATCGGCAGCAGTTCGCCGGTGCGGAGGTACATATATCGCCGTACCTCTTTGGCCGCGAGCTCGACCTTAGCATCAGAGCCCGAAGGGTAAAGAATAATCGGGAGATCATCCTTCTTTGAGCAGGAAACGATTAACGTGAGGACGATAAGGAAGATAAGGAAGTTACGGGCGTCAAGAGCGTGAAGAGGGTTAAGAACGAAAAGACCGGTACGAGGAGTGGGTGCTGTTTTCATAGGTTGAGCATTTGTTCAAAGCTAATGTAGAATGAATTCTGATATCATCTTCAGTTTTTCTTTATCGAGTATCTGAATTTTGGAACCGTCTGATTTAACAACACCCGATGACTCCAGTTCTTTTAGTATTCTGACAACACTCTCCTTGGCCATATTCGCCATCTCTCCAAGTTCCTGCCGGGAAAGAATCATATCGAATACATCTGATTGATTAACCTCGTCAGCAAAAAACAGTATTGCTTCAGCTATTCTGCCCGGCATTTTTTTCCGGGTAAGACTTACGAGCTTATTTTGCATGGCATATGACTTAACACTTAAATCCTCTATCATTCCAAATGCAAATTCTGCATTTTGTTTCATTAACTGATTGAATATCTCCAAACTTATAAAGCAAGTCTGAACAATTGTCAATGCAGCTAAAGAATATGAATTACAGGCGTGTACATGAACACCCGGGCCCACGATCATACGCGAGGGCATAACAATTTCAAGAATGAAATTTTTACGGTCACGACCCTCGATATATATTTTTGCCATGCCTTTTGAAAGAAAAACTGCGCTGGAGGCAGGAGATCCCTGCTTAAGTATAATCTCGCCGGGTTTAAATGTTGCTTCATACCTGTTCTCATTAACAAGCCTGAGTTCGCTTTTTGAAAGATTTTTGAAATTCTTCCAGGCGACCGTGCAAGTTTCACAACTTTTAATCAATCTTTCACTATCCATGGTATGGGGTTAAATGGTGTCTAAAATAGTTTTTAGATAGGTAAGTTAATAATAACTAACATATATCATGTTTAATATTGACATATATCAACAATAAGTCTCATATCTATCTATATAACTTGTTGCAAATATCACCCATTCTGTTCATCCAATAGTAAAGACTATTAGTACATTTCGATCCGAAACTATTGAAGCATGTAAAACTTTAAACTATCAACTATGAAGATCGTAATCAGACTATTAACACTGAGTGTTTTTACGGGATTCCTGTTTACCGCATGTGAAGGTCCTGTGGGACCTGCCGGAAATGACGGGCTCAATGGAAAGGATGGACTTAACGGATTGGATGGAAAAGATGCAAACGGGAGTTGCGTTAAATGCCATAACACGGCAAATTGGCAGGCAAAAGAAGATCAGTACCATTTATCAAAGCATTATTTGGGTACTTCGAGTTCCAGAAACACCAAGTATTGTGCAAGATGCCACACAAATGAAGGATTTCAGGAGATTACCAGTCAAGGTAAGTTTGTGGTAACAAATGGTATTCCCAATGCCACCAGGATTACCTGTGCAACCTGTCATACGATGACTGCATTTGATTTTTCAGGTGATACAGCCGCCATGATTTTAAGAACCACATCACCTGTACCTTTGAATTACCGCAAAAATGCTGAAACTACCGATTTCGGAAAAATCAATAATTTATGTTCTACCTGCCACCAGATCCGCGGGGCTACCTCTGTTAATTATACCGACAGCCTGGGTAAGGTCCAGCCATTTGATCAACTTCCATTCTTTCCTTTTGTCGCTGGTCAGGATGACCAGGCTCCGGTTAAATACCAGGTAGGACAGAGCTTTTCTGTTCACGATGGCAACCAGTCCAATCTTTTTGCCGGTATCAATGGTTATGAATATGCAGGTCAAACGTATACAAGAACATGGAAACACTCAGCAAATAAATGCACTGATTGCCACATGAATGACTATAGTGCAACTACGAAAACCGGTGGACATTCCCTGATCGTTAACGAGGATGCCTGTGCTGCATGCCATGGCTCTGATAAGCTAACTCCTGTTCAAGCCCTTATTGATGCTAAACGAATCGAACTGGCTGAACTGCTTTTGACCAGAAAAGTATTCAAGAAAACGACGAATTCTTCCGGTGTTGTTTCTTATGGTGCAGTACAAAGCCATGATTTCTATGGAACTCTTTTCCCAACCACTCAATCTACAACTAAATACGCAACAGCTCTTGCCAATGGGAACACTGTTAATCCGGCAACCGGATTAGTTGTTTATGGTAATACTGTTACCATGGCCGCTGATAAAGATTTTGCCTTGAGGATTGGCCGTGAATGGAAATACGGTGAATTAGGTGCCGCTTACAATTACGGCTACATCAACAGCGAATTATCGAAGGGCGTTCACAACCCTGTTTACGCTTTAGCCCTTTTACAAAAATCAATTGATTGGCTGAAGGCTAATTAATTGCTACTGATAAAAAACCCCCAAAGACATTTCTTTGGGGGTTTTTTTATGTCTTCCAGGCAGCGAGGTTCGCCTGGATAAAATCAATGATCGCCTTATTCTCTTCTTTTCCCGTTCCCTTAATATCCATCGGCTGACCGAAGGTGAAGTAAATATCTTTATTGCACTGATCGAGCGGGCCGAGGTCCTTGACGAATTTCCCGTTTAACCAGAAATCGGTTTTCAGGGCAAAGGGAATGACCTGCACTCCGGATTTGGAGGCAAGTTTAACACCCAACGAATTGAATTCTTCAGGCCGGAATTCAGTCCGCCGGGTGCTTTGCGGGAAGATCACCACCGACCGGCCGTTAGCCAGAATTTCCTGGCCCTGGGTCATCACCGTGACTAAATCTTCACGTGAATTGTGCCGGCTTACCACAATGGGATCGCGGGATTTCATCACGGGCCCGAATGCCCAACTCTTTACCAAACTATCCTTTACCACAAAAGTAACATCCTTAATCTGTGCGATCAGATATGGCAAAACCATGGTTTCCAGCGTACTCATGTGATTGCCGATAAAGACCACAGGCTCTGTGCATTTTCTGATATTCTCCAAACCGGAGATATGAAACCGGCCACCGCAACTTTCAAGAAGCTTCATCACCTGGTACGACGACCTGGCCCATTCTTCCGTCGGGTAGAGTCCCCGCACAGACAGCTTCCTCGCGTGAAAGTTTATTCTCAGGAATTTGTATTTGAAGGCGATCTGGACATGAGGTAATACCCGATGAAGCCATAAGCAGTGGGTATTCTCCGGGGTATGATAAGTATCCTGTATGATTAAAGGCAGATTCACTTTTCGGGATTGTCTGGCTGCAAAATTAAGATAATCAGACCGTAATTAAAAACCGCTCGAAATCAGCTCTTTTGTGTGCTCGTAAGCAATATGAAAAAGTTCCTCAGCATACTTAACGCGAAGAATATCATAATGATCAACACCGGGTGGTTCGATATAGAGATCAGCCAGTTTGCCCGACTTGATTGTGGATTTATCGACGCTGACATGGAATACACGGGTGGCAATCTGAAATAGGTTATCCAGCTTATCAGTATCATGGATCGGGCTAATATTCACTGCAATAACTTTATCACAAATTTTCCGTAACGGTTTAATCGGCAAATTATCAAGTACGCCGCCATCTACATACACCTGATCTCCCATTTTTACAGGCGAGAAAAGAATTGGAATACTGGAAGATGCCAGAACAATATCCGCAAGGGGTCCGCTGCTAATATACTCCATCCGGGCTTTATTCAGATTGCAAACGGCTACAATCAATGGTGTAGGCAGATCCTCCAGATTTTTAAAAGGGATATGGATTTTGATCTGGTTTTTCAATCCATCGAGCCGGATAAATCCCTGTTTAGACATCTTAAAATGCGATATTTTCATAAAATCCTGCTCTTTTAGAAGCTTAAAAATATCATCAGGATCCATACCGGATGCCAGAAAAGCTCCGGCAATAGCTCCGGCACTAACCCCCGAAATAATATCCGGCTGAATACCTTTCTCCAACAGGGCTTTCGCTACACCCAAATGAGCAAATCCGCGGGCACCGCCGCCGCCCAGTACCAGGCCGAGTGAGTAGTTTGTCATAATTGTGAGTTGTCAGTTGTCGGTTATCTGTTGTCAGTTTCGCCAGAGCTCCCACCCCTCTCCCGCGAGCTTGCGAGCGCGGGAGAGGGGCCGGGGGTGAGGTGGATTATAATTCCTCCATCATTGCTCTCAGGTTTGACTCCGGTGTATTCGGCGGAATGGCGCAGCCGGCATTAAGAATAAAACGGTTGGTTTTACCCATTATTTTAATCAGTTCCTGTGTTTTGAACCTTACCTCTTCCGGTGTGCCCAGGGCGAGTACACCGCTGGGATCAATATTACCGATCAGGGTAACCCGGTCTTTAAACGCTTCAGCGATCTTGTGGATATCGGTTTTGTAGTCGAGTTCTAAAGCATCTGCGCCGGTTGCAATCATCTCATTCAGAATCAGCTCTGTGTTGCCGCAAATATGCAGGGTATAAGGCATTCCGGTTTTATGGGCCTTTTCAACTACCCTTTTTTCGTATGGAAATGCATACTGTTTATACAACTCCGGCGGGATCAGGTCGGGACCGGCCGGACTATCGCCGTTGGAGACCATATCGCAGCCGGTTTGGGCCATCAGGAGGATAAACTGACTGGTGGCTTCGGTACAATATTCAAGCAATCCGGTTTTATCATCCTCTTCGGCCACATACAGATCCGTCATCCAATCGGCAGATCCTCTTACCATACCTGCAAGAGAGAAAGGTGCCTGGTCGCAGTTACCGCGGACATAAATTTCATCACCTACGAATCTCTTAATCAATCGCACCGCTTCGAGCCAGTTTATCACGTATTGGTAATTCTCGATATTTACAGGTGGCAGGTTCCGCCAATCTTTCAGGTCGGTGAGGATGCCCAGGTGGCACCGTGCCGGCCCATTGTCCGGAAAATCAACCGGAACACCCAAAGCACCTGCCAGTGTAACGGTATCCATATCCACCAGTATCCCGTCAAACTCATACTTTTCCACCGACCGCACCATAGCTTCCGCCATGATTCCCGGATCCTCGCGGAACTGCTTCATAGTTACCCCATACTCACTGGCTGCCATCATAAAATTATGCAGCATAACCGGAACTCGATCGCTGGGTTTACCGCTCAGGGCGGCGGAAATTCGTTCTTTAGAGGTCATATAATAAATATGCTAATGAATTAATATGCTAATATGCTAATAATTAGCCTAATGATACTTTTACTGGTTGGAGGGTTTGGATTTTGAGGTGGCTAGTATTGTTGAAAGTAATTTTTTGATTTGAAGTAATTTATCAAATAAATGTTGAGGATCAGGATAGTTCCTGGAATGCTTACACAGATCCAGCCAATACTCAGTTTCATTGGCTTCCTTCTCAACAATTTTTAATTTGTGTATAAAATCTGCCAGACTTTCGGATGATTGAGATTCGCGAACATTGGTACCGATTGACGTTCCGGATTTCAAGGCCTGTCTGGCAATTATAAATTGCTTTCTTTCTTCAAGCAATTCCGAATATTCGATGATCTCAAGGGCAAACTCAAAACTCAAATCCATTAAAGCATTCTTTTTCTGCATATTAGCATATTATCTCATTAGCACATTATCCCATCTCTTCCAGCCTTTTTCCTTTGGTCTCAAACAGAAATTTCCGAAAGAAGAAGAAACTGATCAGGGTAGCTGCGGCATAGAAGAGGAAGATATACCCGATTCCCTTGCCGTTGGTGAAGCTGGCGGCGATGGTCGGAAAAAGGAATACCGTAATGGCGTTGAAGAACCAATGCGAGAAAGATCCGATTGAGGCACCGCGGGCCCGGATGTTGTTCGGAAACATCTCCGATAAAAGTACCCAGATTACCGCACCCTGTGAGGAGGAGAAAAAGGCTACAAAACCGATCAGCATAACCACGAGCAACCAGCTTCCCAAAGCTCCTGTGATGTAGGCAAAAGCAAAAAGGGTAAGGAAAATGGTCATCCCGACGGAGCCGATGAGGAGCATCTTCCTCCGGCCGATCTTATCGATCAGCCGCATGGCTATCAATGTAAATATCAGGTTAGTGAAGCCAATGATAACCGTCTGGAGAATGGCAGAATCGGTAGTAAATCCGGCGGTACGAAAAATATCGGTGGTATAATACATCACGATATTGATCCCGGTAAATTGGTTAAACATCCCAACGGCAATGCCGATCATAACCAGCCTCAGATATGGCTTTTTAAACAGGTATACCGCTTTGCCGAGCACCTCGGTATTGACTGAATCGCGGATCTCGGTAAGGAGTTGCTCCGTATCGGTTCCAGGGTTCACTTCATCAAGAACCTGGCGGGCCTGATGAATATACCCTTTCATCACGAGCCAGCGAGGACTCTGGCTTACCCGGAAAAGCAGTATAAAAAAGACCAGGGCCGGCAAGGCACCGGAAACAAACATCCAGCGCCAGTTATTGTTACCGGTATTCAACAAAAGGTAATCGGAGAAAAAGGCAACAAGAATCCCCACGACGATAGCGAGCTGGAAAGTGATGGCGAGCCGGCCACGATTGGCAGCCGGGGCAATTTCCGAAATATACAGGGGAGACAATACCGATGCACCGCCGATGGCCAGTCCACCTATAACCCGGAACCCGATGAACGAATGGAAATTCCAGGCCAGACCACTTCCTATGGCAGAAACCAAAAACAGGAGGGCCAGTACCCGGAGGACAAATCGCCGGCCGAAATAATCACCGGGGCGTCCAACAGCCAGTGCACCAATTACACAACCAATCAGCGCGGAGCTCACTGCCCAGCCCTTCATGGCGTCGGTCAGACCGAAATGCTGCGTAAAAAAAGGTATGGCGCCATTGATCACGGCCGTATCAAATCCGAAGAGCAGGCCACCGAGAGCCGCCACAAACGTATATAAGTAGAGGGGTTGTTTCATCTGCTAATATGCTAATGAATTAATATGCTAATATGCTAATGTTAAGAAATTTCGTTAATTGCTTAATTATCAATTAATTTAAAATTAATTCGTCATTAAATATATAAATTATTATCCAGTACCCTCAGCTGGCCTCATCCTTCATTAGCATATTAGCAAATTAACCAATTAGCATATTATTGCACCTCTGCATAAGTTGGAGCATAGCTCGTCCATTGTGATACGGACATTCCCCGGGGCCGTATGATCACGTGCAGTTTAATCGACAACTTCATCCGTGCGATCTCAATGGTACCGATGCTTGGTGTGGTTTCGCCCTCATACAGGTTGTCGCACAATTCCACCCGGAAAACCCCTCCCTCCTGGGCTGCAAGAGCAGAAGCAAGGGAACCTGCACATACTTCAAGAATTGGTTTATTCATTTTTTTTTGCTTCGGATACCGTAAATTCCTGTTTTTCGGAAAATCCTTTCCCGCTTAGCTTAATGATATAGGTTCCAGGGTTGATATAGGTTTTATATTGAAAAAAATAGGTTTCCGGCACGTCTGCCTCTTTCACCACCCCATCCCACCGAATTTGATTGAACCCCCTGGTTCCTGCAATGTCTGTTTCCCAGATCCGTTTTATTCCCTGCATCACTTGCAGATGCGCCGGTCCTTCGGTTTCCTGCCACCAGGTGATTTCAGTTTTTTGAACACTCTTTTCGTTGATATCGCGATGGGTATCATTGCTCCAGGGTGCCGTTAAGTCCGGTATGGCGAACAATCGGGTTGTTAGCGGGAACCCATTATCAAATGCTGCATGAACCGGTTTAAGGTTCATCTTGTAAATACCGCGGCCATGAGTTCCTGCAATCAGGTCAAGCTCGCGTTCCTGGAAAACCAAATCTGATATAACAGTGGCTGACATATTGCAGCCCAAGAGTGACCAGCTTTTTCCGCGATTCACCGAAATGAAAACGCCCCTGTGAAGTCCTGCATACAGAAAATTCTCATTAATAGGATCTTCAGCGACACAATTGACCGTTTCGTCCGGAAGATCCGCGGTTATGGAGGTCCAGTTTTTACCCAGGTCTTCAGATACAAACAGATGACTTTCCAGATCATCTTCATTAATACCCGTCATAGCCAGATAGATGCGATCTTGCGAAAATCGCGATAATACAATACTCCGGATATACCGGTTAGGTAAACCTTCGGATCGTTCAATCCAGCTTTTCCCGTCATCTTCAGTAATCCATGCGGCTCCCTTATCGGTACCGACTACCAGAAGTCCGGCTTTCATTGGAGATTCAGCGAGGGCTCCGGCAGCTGTCGAGATTTTTTCAGCATTGGATGATTTTGAAATATCAGGGCTGATCAGCTCCCATTTATCTCCTTTATTCAAACTCTTAAACACGTAATTTCCTGCATGATACAACACGTTTGACTGATATCTCGAAGTGAGGTATGGAGCAATAAAATTAAAATTTAGCTTAGCGTTTGTTCCCCGGGGAAATTGCGGCTGGATAAAAACCGACCGGTCAGCAGCCATGTCTTTCCTGAATATTCCACCATTCTGCGATGAAGAATAAATGATGTTCGGGTCTCCGGGATCGGCCATTGTATAACACCCGTCACCACCGCTCCAGGCATCTACCCAGATGTATTTCCACTTATCTGCAAAGCGGGGATTCCATTCCCTGGCGGGCCCAAATACCGAGGCATCGTCCTGAACCCCGCCATACACATTATAAGGCACCTGGTTATCCGCCGAGATATCATAAAACTCACCGGTGGGGAGGTTGTTATAATGCATCCACGACTTGCCCTTGTTATAACTATAATAAAAACCGCCGTCATTCCCGGCAGCCAGTTCATCAGGATTCAGCGGATTGATCCAGATATCGCATTGATCCAAATGAAACGAAACAGCCGGACTCGGGAAAATGTGATAAACATCACCTCCCACAAGATCAAAATGCTGACCGCCATCATTGCTGTGAGCCATTCTGATGCCAAGCAGGTATATCTCTTCATCATCTTTTGGATTGATCGCACAATCGGAAAAGTACCAGCCAATTCCAGCGTAAATCATCAGGTCATCCGGATGAGTGCGTTTCCAGGTTAACCCTCCGTCGACGGTTTTATAGCATTCAGCCGAATGATCCTTCCCGCGGTTGAGATTGTCGACAAAGGCATAGACTTTATCGGGATTCTGCCAGGAAACAGCCAGACCGGTACGGCCGGTTTTATCACCGTCGGGAAGGCCACCCGATAACCTCTGCCAGGTGGATCCGACATCTGTACTTTTATATACCGCACTCTCCTTTCCGCAAATGCCCGGATAATTTTCCCACATCGAGGCATACAGGACGTCTGGGTTTGAGGGAGATATGACAATATCATTGGCACCCGTCTTTTCGTTCACGAACAAAACTTTTTCCCATGACTTTCCGCCATCGAGGGTCCGGTAAATTCCGCGGTCGCTATTGGGCGTCCATAAATGCCCCAGAACAGCCACGAAAGCGATATCGGGCTTTTGGGGATGGACTTTGATTTTAGCGATGTGCCAGGATTTTTCGAGTCCGAGGTGCCTCCAGGTCTGACCACCATCATCCGACCGGAATACCCCCACGCCGGGCAAAGTGAAATTGCGGGGCTTTTTCAGGTACTCACCCGTTCCTAGATAGATGATATCCGGATTTGAAGGAGCGAGGGTAAAATCACCGATGGATAGTGCTGGCTGATCCTCGAAAACCGGTTTCCATGAAAGGCCATGATCGGTGGTTTTCCAAAGGTTCCCCGATCCAAATCCTGCATACCAGGTCCCAGGCCGGGTTGGATCACATTGAACAGCATCCACCCGCGCTGAATTTATTACGGGTCCAAGTGATATCCAATTAAGTCTGAAAGGCGTATTTGCCTTATGCTCAAGGTATTTTGGCCACGAAGCCATCAGAGGAGTGATTTCTTCCTGAGCAAGACTAAATTGTGAAATCAGCAATACAACTCCAAGTTGGATATATCGTAGTTTCATTAGGTGCGATTAAAGGGAGCGTTTTTATCTATTTTCAGAGGTTGTGATTGTTATGAGTTATGGGTTATGAGTTGTCGGTTATCTGTAAGGCCGATAACCGACAACCCACAAGCGACAACTGATAACCTATTCGGCTTATCTATCTACCAGATAATACTCAACGGTAGTAACTACCCGGATAATTTTCTTGTAGGGGGTGTTCATGTCAGTGTTACCAAAATGGATTTGGTGAGGTTCTCACGATTATCGATGTAATGTTCAGCGCTCATAGACAGGATAACAAGCGAAGCTGAAGGATGTTTAAAGAAGCCCGCTCCTCTCCAGCAAGGCTTCCGGGTTGGGTTCCTGGCCGCGGAATCTGACATAGAGTTCCATCGGGTGTTCGCTGCCTCCTTTTTCGAGAATATTTCTGCGGAAGGATGCAGCCACTTCACGGTTAAAGATCCCTTTTTCGCTGAAGAGGGCGAAGGCATCTGCATCGAGGACTTCGGCCCACTTATAACCGTAATAACCTGCTGCATAGCCACCTGCAAAAATGTGGCTAAAGCCTGTGCTGACTGAACTACCCGGGATTTTCCGGAAAAGCTGCGTGTCATCCATGGCTTGCTTTTCAAAGGCAACCGGATCCCCGCCAAAGGGTTCCGGTAAAGTATGCCAGGCCATATCCAGAAAACCGAAGCCAAGCTGGCGCTCAAACGCATATCCTTTGAGGAAGTTTTTCGATTCGATGAGCCGACTAATCAGTTCCGCCGGGATCTTTTCACCGGTCTCAAAATGAACGGCAAAAAGGTCGAGCCAATCCTTCTCCAGTGCCCAGTTTTCCATTACCTGGCTCGGCAATTCGACGAAATCGCGGTACACATTGGTACCCGAAACCGATGGATAGGTGCACTGCGAAAGCATTCCGTGCAGGGCATGGCCAAATTCATGAAGGAAGGTGGTCACCTCATCAAAGGTCAGGAGGGATGGTTTTGTGGAAGTGGGTTTGGAAAAATTGCATACGAGCGAAATATGCGGTCTGACTGTCAAACCATTAAGATTCGACTGCCCCCGGAAATCAGTCATCCAGGCCCCTCCCTGTTTACCCGGCCGCGGAAAAAAATCGAGATAAAGCAACGATAGGAATTCCCCCTTATCGTCCTTTACCTCATAAGTCATCATATCCGGATGATAAACCGGTATTCCGCTGATGGCAATAAAATTCAAACCATATAATTTGTTGGCCAGCAGGAAAATACCTTTGATCACATTTTCGAGGTTGAAATAGGGCTTCAGCAGCTCCTCCCGGAAATTGTATTTCTTTTGGCGGAGTTTTTCGGCATAATAGCTCCAGTCCCACGATTCCAGGTCAAAATCGGCACCCTCAGATCGGGCATAACCGGCCACTTCGGCCAATTCTTTTTGTGCTGCCGGTTTTGAATGCCGGTGGATATCATCAAGAAAGGTTATCACTTTTGCAGTCGAAGCTGCCATGCTCTCCTTAAGCATATAGGAAGCGTAATCCGGTTCCTTCATCATCAAAGACATTTCTATCCGAAGGTTGACGATTTCCTCAATCAGGGCTTTATTATCATGTTCGTTTCCCTGGTTACCACGGACTCCGAAGGCCTTGGTCATTTTTTTGCGCAGATCCCTCCGGTCGGAATATTTCAAAAATGGCACATAGCTTGGCGCGTGCAGCGTAAATACCCATCCTTTCAATTTGCGGGTTTCGGCCTCCTGGGCTGCAGCTTCCTTCACGAAATCAGGCAAACCCTTAAGATCAGCATCATCCGTCAAATGGAGGAAAAACGAATTGGTTTCGGCCAGCACATTATCAGCAAATTGAAGAGTCAGCATGGATAATCTTGACCGTATTTCAGCAAAACGCTTTTTCGACACCTCATCCAGTTTAGCTCCGTTCCTGACAAAATCCCGGTGCCAGTTGTGCAGGACAGTGGATTGTTCGGGAGAAAATGTCGGTTGTCCGTTGTCGGTTGTCGGTTGTGGGTTGTGATTGTTATGATTGTTGTGATTGTTATGATTGTTATGATTGTTATGAAGCGTTTCGATTTTATTGAAGAGGGCGGGATTCATCAGCATCCGGCTGGAGTATTCGGTGAGCAGTTGCGAAGCTTCCTGGGCAACCTGCTGCAGTTTTTCTGTGGTTTCGGCATGGTTCAGGTTAAAGAGAATTCCCGCTACAATGCCGAGGCGTTCTCCGTTCTGTTCGAGCGGGATTATCGTATTTTCAAACGTCGGTTCATCAGGGGAAGCAGAGATGCGAGTAATTTTCTTTTCCGCTTCCCGGATCAGAGTTTCGATGGCGGGGATAAAATTAACTTCATGAATAAGGTCGAACGGCGGAGCCTGGTATTTGCTCACGAAGGGGTGCAACAAAGGATTGTTGGATATGGGATTGCTCATAATTTGTCAGTTTTCTATTATTACAAACTCATCGGATCCCTCGACACGTTCCAGTTCAGTTCCAACCGGCAGTTTAATATAGGGAAGGATAGCAGGATCGTAATTCGCGATTGCATTAATGCTGAATACTTTACTGGTTTCAGGGTCATCAAGGTACTCTTCGGTTTCAGTACCTGAAAGAAATCTCCATCCGCTATCCTCCTTATCGAAGCGCTCCTCACGGTACATAAAACCGACCTTCATTCCATCAACGGTGATGTGGTTGGAAACGATCCCGAAACCCTTGTAACTGACCAGGTCCTTGATCTCATCGGCGGGGATTTTGAATTGCTCTTTGTCCATAATTGGATGGTTATTTCATTCGGGGGGAAAGATACATGGTTTCATCGGGTTCATTTTTTGTTTAGCAGGCTTACGTTTTCACCGCATAAAGATATCGGAAAAAAATAGTTGCCCCATTTTTTCCATTCCTACTATCGCACTGCATCTATATCAAAAAATAGGTGATCAATGAAAAATCTATTCCCAAACAAATACCAAACAGACAACTTTGACGGGAATCAGTACGCCTCTACCAAAGCCAGGGCACAAACCTCTTGGTCCGCTTCATGTATTGGCGGTATTCCTCTCCGAAATAAGTCAGGTTCTCGCGCTCCTCCACTCTCACGGTAAGGTAAAGGAAAATGGTTGCTGCTTCGGCATATATCAGAATAATGACTGACGGATTTTTAAAAGCGATTCCCCAGGTGAGATAGAGCAGTGAAGCATACATCGGGTGGCGGATATACCGGTAGACGCCGGTGGTGATCAGGCTGGTGGTGTGCTCAAAGTCGAAGAGTGTCGTATCCTTCCGCTCATGGTTGATCCGGCCGGCAGCCTTAAATCGGTACACACCATCAATGACCGGATAAATGGATATCAGCAGAAGTATCCAGGAAATAATCTGGTGCCAGGAAAACGGATCTTTAAACCAGAAACGAATATTAATGACCAGGAGCCAGAGAATAATTTCCCATGCGAAAAACCGGAAGAAACCGTGATTTTTAGTGCTGCCCAATGAACGCCATGACAAATAGATAATGGGTATGCTCCCGATCAGGAAGGCGATGATATTAGAGGTTGACTGATTCATGGATGTAATTATTTTTACTGTACTTCACCAAATGATTAAAACGTTTCAAAACCACATTCATCAAACCATGAATTTCCGAAAATTTTCATTACTGATAGTCCTCTCGCTGGTATATTTCATTCCCGTCTTTAACCAGGCAGATATTTCCAGGCAATGGCCTCAATTCCGCGGCTACATGGGAAAGGGAATCCTTGACCAGACTGATATTCCTGCAACCGGAGATATCACTTTGCCTGCTGATACAACCCGCAGCAATCAGGTAGTATGGAGCTTTAAGCGCGGCGGGGCTTACATAGCCAGTCCGCTCGTTTATGGTGATTACCTGTACAACATGCAGATTAATGGCCAGCTAACCTGTATTGAGGCACTTACCGGAGCCGTCAAATACAAGAAGGATTTAGGAAAGGCGTTCTCGGCTTCGGGGGTTGCATCCGGCGAAAAGCTCTATTTTCCGGCTGAAACCGGCGAAATATATGTTATTCAGGCAGGTCCTGAGTATAAGCTCCTTGCCGAAAACCATATGGATGATGTTTGTATGGCTACACCGGCAATTACTGACGGTATGATTATTTTCAGAACACAGCATTCCATGATTGCAATCGGGAAAAAATAAATCAAAGCGGAAAACCTTAATTTCACCCGCAAATATGAAAAACTATGAAATTATTTAAAAAAACCGGACTGATCCCCTCCCTTGTTTTCTTCATAGCCTCATGCAGCTATCTGCCTGACGACCTGATAATTCCAAGCGCTGTTACGATCTATGAGTACCGGGATTATATCGAAATCAATCCTACCAGCAATCAATATTCCAAAACCGGATTGGTATTTTATCCGGGCGGATTGGTTGACCCTCATGCCTATATACAACCGCTGTCGAAATTTGCCATTGCCGGAAAGGCCCACAAGGTGGTTATCGTGAAAATGCCGGGCAATCTGGCTGTTTTGGATGGCAATAAGGCTGCCTGGATTTACAATGATTTCCCCGATGTGCAGCAATGGGTTATCGGAGGGCATTCGCTGGGCGGGGTTATGGCCTGTTCGGTAGTGGATAAATATCCGGATTTTTTCAAGGGTTTGGTTCTGATGGCTGCCTATCCGAGGTCATCCACAAACCTGAATGACTGGTCAGGTTCTGTTCTGTCCCTTCGAGGGCAATATGACGGATTGGTCGACAGTCTCAAGATCTCCTCTTACATTGGGCTCCTGCCTACTCCCTGGTGGATCCATGGTTTTTCAGACTATCCGGAAGGCAAAGTTCCAAAAACAGTATATTTCACCATCCCTGGCGGTAACCACAGCCAGTTTGGAAATTATGGCATCCAGAAGGGTGATGGAGTCGCCACGATCACGCATGAAGCTCAGGCCGAGCTTGTTTCATCACTGATTCTTAAATTTTTCATCGAAAACGGTTGGGAATATGGCAACTAAATATAAAATCCTGCAACTATTGCTGTTAGTGACACTTTTTGTCACCACAAATAGTATTCAAGCTCAACAAACCGATATTTCACTCCGCGTTTTCCCGTCATCCTGGTACAATTCCTATTTTGAACCGGGGTTCGATGGCGGAGGCCTTTGTGTAACCTATCATCCGATTCTGAACAAAGTTCTCCGGCTGAATATCTCCGCGGAATTCTCTGTTTTACGGTCGAGGAATGAAGTTTTGCTGGGGTTCGGAATTAATAGAACCATCTGGCAGGCAAAGCGGTTCAGAATCAGCACCGAGGCTAATCTCCTTAACGGAATCGATCTGTATAAGCCCTATCCTTTATTTGTCGGGGGTATCGAAGGATTAGGAAGGTTTGATTACTATCTGAAAAAGAAATTAACCCTTTTTGTAGCGATCGGCGCACGGGTTACAGCTTGTCCGGGGTACCGGAGTTTCGGAGTGTGGAAGCACAGTTCGTGGCCAATAACGGTGGGAGTCAGGTTTTAAATATACGTGAGATTTTCCGGGCTTCATACGGCAGGAACAGCAGTTCCTTTAGGCAAGCTTTGCCTTAAAAGTCTCTGGAAAACCAGCTTACTGATATTTTGCACCTTGACACTTTCAACCCCTCCTGCCTTAATACCAGGAAAACACAATACCACTCCCATTAACGGTTGTACCGGTTACAATCCAGCCCAATTAACATTCACGACGGCAACTTCCGGCGGTTTACCGCCCTATGCCTACCAGTGGCAGATAAACAACATTGCGATACCCGGAGAAATACTATCCTCCTACAACCCACCACAATTAACCGTAGCCGGGTCCTATAGTTATAATTGTGCCATTACCGATGCGGGCGGCACGGTTGTTTATACGGTGGCTAAACTAATTACCATCGTTCCGGATCCTGGTGTAACCATTTCAGGCGGAGGGATATTTTGCTTAAATACAACCCTGACATTAACTTCCATAGTTACTGATGGAATCGGAACCATCTCGTATCAATGGCAATCGTCTGTAGAAAATGTTACGTTTAACAGCATTCCCGGGGCTACAGCATCAACTTATTCACCCGTGACCTCAATAGCTGGAACCTTAAATTATCGTGTTAATATATTCCCGGCTGTTGGATCGTGTAATAATGCTACATCCACTGCGGTGGCAGTTACAGTGAACGCATTACCCACCACGTCATTGATTTATCATTACTAAACAACACAGATACAAGAACTTAAATAATATCAACAAATCCTTAAATCAACAAAACATGAAAACAAAACTTAGATTTTTACCATGGCTCATGATACTGATGCTTTCGGCAGGTTCATTGGGAACATGGGCTCAAGTAGGGGTTTTAACACAGACCGGAGATATGACTGTTTGTCAAAATTCAACTGAGCCTTACGGTGTTATGCCAACCGCCGGCTCCTCGTATACATGGAGCATCATAGCCGGTTCCGGTGGGGCAGGTTCCATAACAAACGGGCTGCCTCCAAATAACCTGATCTCTGTTAACTGGACTAGTTCCGGAACTTGCACATTACAGGTAATAGAAACGTCTGCAACTTGCACAGGGATTCCCGTTAATATTCAGGTTACTGTTTTACCTGCTTTAGTTCCCGGTATAGCTTCTGCTGATCAAACTATCAATGTCAGTGTTACTCCGGCACCAATCAGTTCAACACCACCAACAGGTGGCAATGGTACCTATACTTATCAGTGGGAATACTCGATTGATGGCGGCACGACATGGGTAATAGCAGCAGGTGCCACCAGCTTAACCTATGCCCCGGGTGCATTGACTCAGACAACACAGTATCATTTGATCCAGGCTTCAGGAACCGGTTGCAGTTCAGTGACAACAAATATTGTTACTATAAATGTTCAGAATCCATTGGTCGCAGGCACAGCTACAGCAGATCAGACTATCTGTTACAATGGTACACCGGCACCAATCACTTCAACAGCACCGACAGGTGGAAATGGTATCTATGCTTATCAGTGGGAATCCTCCATTGATGGCGGTTCCACATGGGTAATAGTAGCAGGTGCGACCAACCTGACCCATGCTCCGGGTGCATTGACTCAGACTACTAAGTATCATTTGATCCAGACTCCAGAAGTTGGTTATGGTTCAGTGACGACTAACAATGTTACTTTAACCGTTCAGCCTCAGTTAATCACATCGCCAATCTACCACAATTAACGATGCACCTCTCCCCCTTCCCCCCAGGCCTTCGCCGGGGCAGGCTCTCTCCCGTGCTCGCAAGCTCGCGGGAGAGGGGGCGCTCGGGCGAAACAACTGACAACCGATAACCGACAACCAATAATGACAATCCTGATACGCTATTTGCTCCTGCTGACATTCGTGTTTTTCAGCGCCTTTAGGGCTGCTGCGCAGTTGCCAATGCCCGACAAGGTAGGTATCGGGGCCAGCAAAAGCTATTGGGTGGATTCGACCGCAAACCCGGGCTCCACTTATACCTGGGCCATTGACGGCACCGAGGTGCAGAGCGGCACGACATGTGCATTTGTCAATAACTGGAACTTCGAAGGCACTTTCGAGTTGACGCTCAGGCAAGTTTCGGCCAAAGGCTGCATGGGGGATTTGCAGACCGGCCAGGTGATAGTAAATTCAGGGGGCTGCAACATTAAAATCTTCCCTAATCCTATGTTTGGACCTGACATCAGTTTTCAGCTTTCCCTACCCGCAGGCTCTGTTGTAACGGTCGATCTTTTCTCGCCTAACGGGCAATTGATCAGCAGAATATTCGATGGATATATTGCAGACGGAGTATTAAAAACTATCACTTACCGCAACATCTTGCCACAGGGAATTTATCCATATCGGATCAGAACTGAAAAACAGATCATTAACGGCAGAATCATAGTTATAAGAAAATATTAAAGACTCCTGAAGCCATAAGCGGGGGATGGACAGGTACACTATCTGACTTTTATTCTTTTATAAACTTCTTACTCATAACCTTATCCGCAGTGAATAATTTTAAAATATATACCCCCTCCGGAAGTTCGGCAACTGGAATCGAATGGTCGGTTGCAACACCTGTCTTAACCAGCTGCCCATGAACCGAGTAAATTGAAAAGGTTTTAATCTCCGGTCCATTTGAATCGAATTTTAATATGTCCGTTAAAGGATTAGGGAAAACTCTGATTTTCTCAGATTGCCCGATGTCGTTCACAGAAGAAATGTTTGGGGTATATTCCCACCAACCTGAGTCATGACTAAACCTGATGCCCGTCCCTAAATACCCTTTGGATCCTATGCCTATTCCAACAGCGTACCATGCAGCATAGTGGCAACTGTCAATTTGTATCCAGGTATCAGTCAACGGATGATATTCCCAAAAATCATGCTGGAAATAACTATGGTTAAGTCCCAATCCGACGTATCCATAATTTCCAATACTGAATCCAACCGCATCCGATCTTGGTTTGCCTGGCACATCAGCTTTTTTTGACCATTGATTGGTAACCGGATCATATTCCCAGAATTCGGTGATATAGTCCATTCCAGATCCACTTCCAACATATCCTTTACCACCTATCGTAAAGCCTACCTGACCCAGTGCTTTGTTACCAGGGAAATTTGCTCTGGATGACCAGGTGTTAGTGGTTGGACTGTACATATAAAAATTGGATCTACTAAAGGAAGCCAATAAATAGCCTTCATTGCCAATCGAAAAGCCTACAAGTGTTTCGTCGGCATACACAAGTCCATGAGGTAAATTTACTTTCCTCAACCATTTTGATTGGGCTGGGTCGTATTCCCAAAATTCATCATCGGTAAGGCTGTTTTCATTTACCCCACCACCTACATATCCCCTATTATTAATGGGAAAACTAAAAGCACCTCTTCTTCCCAAGGTTGGCATGGTGTCAATTTCAGACCACGTGTCAGTTTCCGGATCATATCTCCAAAAATCATTTCTCAACCTGCCACCTCCCACTCCGGTTCCCACATAACCATAATTACCAATAGTAAAGGCAGTTGCTCTTTCTCTTTCGACAGGCGAACCTGCCTTACTTGTCCAACTATTCTGGGCCTGGGTAAACGTAAGAGAAAGGCTGAACGTAATGGATATTAATAGTTTATTGAGCATGTTTCTTAGAACTTTTTTAGAAAAAATAAGGTCAATCAAATCTAATAAATCGCAAACGATTATCACCCCAGAGTCACCAGTAAAAATTAAAAAGTTCCTTCAAAGAAGGAAGACTGGGGATGAGGCACAATATCATTTTCAATGAAGGTAAAATTTGTTTTGCCTCATCCCCAGGCCTTGTCCATTATTGAATAACCAATTTTTTAATGGTATTTGTATCCCCAATTCTCACTGAACAGAGATATATGCCAGGATTAAGGCGTGAAGTAGAAAGTCTTTTGGAATATGTTCCAGCTTCCTTGCTACCCTCTTCGAAAGTAAATAATGTCCTGCCTGAAAGGTCAGATAGTTTTATTTCTACCTGCGAAGCCTGTTTTACTAAATATTGGATAACCGTAACTTCAGTCAAAGGATTTGGGAAAATAGTGATGGTACTGGACAAACTCACATCAATTTCCAAATTGGACTTGTTGTATCCAGCCGCAAGTTGGTTTTGGTTGTGATTGTGAGTTACCTCAATTGTGGGTTCGTATTGATCAATTGCAACAGCATAAAAAGCAGCATATTCCTGATTATCACCTGAGGTAACTATAACCTTAAGGTAGAACATTGACCCAGTGGTAGGAAGTGGTGCTGTATAAGACCAACCAGTACCTACTGGTATGTAATCATTTTGATAGTACTTATACCATGTGCAAGCATATGGGCCGGTTCCTCCTGTATAATCTGCTTGCCAAGTATAATTAACATTCGGCATACCATGTGTTGGTCCTGAGATGAAAGCCATTAAATAATTTGGAGTTGGATCAATTCTAAAATCGGCAACGGTAGACGCATGTTGCTCAATCCACAATGCGTTATTGGCGTAATTCACATCGCCCATAGGAAACTCAATGTAAATTTTATTCGGATTTGAGAATCGAAACAGCCTTTGAGATTCCTCCCAGGAATAGACAGTATGCATTATGGTTGAATGGGTACCATCCCATTCTTCAAATCGAAATCCATGGTTAATACCACCATCCTGATAACCGTATCTTTGATGTTTACAACCAAACAAATGTCCAACCTCGTGGGTAAACGATGCAGTTGCCGTGATGTAGGGAGCCCTGGCAACACAAAATGCAGTGTTTGCATTTGGTCCTGGCCAACTAGTTCCCCTTTCATTGCGCCAACCATGAGTCAATAAGACTACCAAGTCTGCATGCGTGGCATCCCTTAATGCGGCAACATTTGAATCACTATCCAACCAGTCTTTATCTTCTTCGATACCATAATATGATTCACTATGGGTCGTCTCTGCCGAATCAGCCAGACACACGCCTACCGTGAGATTTGATAAACTTTCGGTCAATGCATCTTGTAATTCATCCATTGCCAGATCAATCCACGGCCCCATATCTCTATCGTAGTACATATTACAACTATCGGTATAGAGAATTAATATTTTGATTAGTACCGGATCTTCGGTCATGGTACTCTTTAACTTTGGTTTTACTACTGGTTCTATGTCTGGATTTTCGTTTGCACCATCATCAATAGCGAAATTGGCAGCATTTAATTCAACCAGGAAATGTTTGTCTTTGCTGATGGACCGAACTTCATATATTTTATGGTTAGCTGTAATTCGACCCGCGAATTTGCCATCTTTACAAACTAGTGTCACGTCACAATTAATATGACGCAATCTAAATATTTTGTATCTTAGCCCAAAAAAGGCTATGAACACTTACAAAGTTACTCTTACGCAGGAAGAACGAGATCAATTGACCGAAATTACCCGAACCGGAACTCATGCTGCACGGAAGATTATTCATGCACTTATTCTACTGAATGTGGACCGAGGTGCGTTTAATGCTGAACAGCAGATCAATGAAGAGGTCTGTAAAGTATTAAAGATCGGTATGAGAACCATTGACCGGGTGAAAAAGCGTTTTGTAGAAGAAGGACTGGAGGCAGCGTTAAAAATGGCACCCACTTCAAGGGAATATGAAAAGTTGGTTGACGGAGACATGGAAGCCCACTTGATTGCCTTAGCCTGTGGTGAACCACCAACAGGATACGCCCGTTGGTCACTGCGATTATTGGCTGACAGGTTGGTTGAACAACGAATTGCGGATAAAATCTCGTATGAAACGGTTCGCCGGACGCTAAAAAAAACGAACTTAAGCCTTGGAAAGTAGTCGGTTGGGTCATCCCAGCCAAAGAAAACGGAGAATTTGTGGCAGCGATGGAAAGAGTTTTGGATGTGTACAAAAGACCTTATAACCCAATGCGACCGGTAATTTGCATGGATGAATCGCCTAAACAATTGATTGGTGAAACACGTGTTCCGATTCCGATGAGTAAAGGGCATGACCGTAAATGCGATTATGAATATGAACGTTTAGGAGTTTGTAACATCTTCCTCGCTAATGAACCATTGGCCGGATTCCGTACTGTAAAGATTACTGACAAGAAGTGTAAGGTTGATTGGGCGGAGTTTACTAAGGAAATCGCTGATGAACATTATCCTGATTATAACGAGGTTTTAAAACGCTACCACCAAACGGAACATTTCGATACCACCCTTTTGTGTTGTTGATCTGCTGCGGGATACAGAGGTTTGATATTTTGAGGATTCCGGTGGAAATTTTCATGTTCGATTTTCGATTTAAAACAAGCACCAATTTTCGAGTTTCGTATTTGTCAGGGAATCGATCGCAATATGTTTCTTATCTATCAAATAATTAGCATTTTAGCATCCTCTTGTCCGACCGACTTCACTATGAGGTTAAGTAAGCCAAGAAATAGCATTACGATAGCTCGTCAAAGTACTAAAAATATAATTACTTGATAAACTGATAATTACCTTGTTGCCGCGCGGCAACACAGTTGTTTCCTTTGCAAAAATTATTGAAGACTAATTGATGCGGTTTTGTCAGCACTTGTCAAATATAAGCAGCTTTTTCTACTTACCCAAACGAAATGGAGATAAGTTGCGGAACATCGTGAGGACCTTGAAAAATGAAGTAAAGAGGCAGCCAGAACTCATCAACAGAGCGATCCATCAATGGTCCTTAAACGCTTTTTCAAGGACTGGCTCAGGTTCTGTCAAGGGTGCCTGCGCGATGTAATTGTGTGTAGGCAAAGGCATTTACTTGCCCTTGACGGGTTCTGGCCAGGCCTTATCTTGGCGGTTACGGCCATTGATGGGGCAATTGAAACCACTTTTATTAACCTCCTTTAACTCGGTCAAGCTAATTGAGACTCATCCAAAGGGTAAATCTCTCTTCATACATTCATCAAGGTGGTATCGTTTTACCGGTGGGTGGTAGCGTTTCACACCCTCGTTAAAA
>QYQM01000078.1 GCA_007280905.1 Porphyromonadaceae bacterium
CATTAACCAGTTGTGGTATCCCCATAAAGGCCCCGGTTAAAGCTGAAATTCGCAGGAAAGACCTGCGGTCGACATGTCCTTTCATTTGGTTTGTTTTAAGTTGATGGCTTAAAAATACGGTCTTCGGACGGATTCTGCAACCTTCAAGTTTTTTTTAATTACTTTTCGCTTTGATAATTAAAAGTGTATTTTTAACAATTATTATTCTATCGATTCAATAAATAAAAACTTAGAATCATGGTTGGTTTTCATTGGTTAGACTGGACAGTGCTGGGTTTGTTCGGCCTTGCTCTTGTGGGGATTGTTGTTTGGGTCAGCAGGATGAAAGAAGAAACCTCATCTGATTATTTTCTTGCAGGCCGGGATGCCACCTGGCTGGCAATCGGGTCATCAATCTTTGCATCCAATATAGGGTCGGAGCACCTGGTAGGTCTCGCGGGTGCCGGAGCTTCAACAGGGATGGCCATGGCTCATTGGGAAATGCATGGATGGCTCATCCTGGTTCTTGGCTGGGTGTTTGTTCCGTTCTATGCCCGAAGTGGGGTATTTACCATGCCTGAGTTTCTCGAACGAAGGTATAATTCCGGAGCAAGGTCGCTTCTGTCAATCATATCTCTGGTAAGCTATGTACTTACTAAAGTGGCCGTTACAGTATATGCCGGTGGAATAGTTTTTAAGCAGGTTCTTGGAATCGAAACCTTTATGGGGATAGATTTCTTCTGGATCAGTGCGATCGGCCTGGTAGTTTTAACCGGCCTCTTTACCGTAATCGGCGGGATGAAATCGGTTTTATACACCGCCATTCTCCAAACACCAGTCCTTCTGATTGGTTCGATCGTGATCCTGGTTGTAGGCCTTCATAAACTGGGCGGCTGGCATGAGCTGATGGAGATTTGCCGGGCTCAGACTACTCCTCTGGGGGATTCTATGACCAGCCTGATGCGGTCGAAAAATGATCCGGATTTCCCATGGACCGGCGTTATACTGGGATCTGCCATCATTGGGTTCTGGTATTGGTGCACAGATCAATACATTGTACAGAGGGTTCTTTCGGGCCGGGATCAGAAACAGGCTCGTCGCGGAGCAATCTTCGGAGGTTACCTTAAACTCACACCGGTTTTTATCTTCCTGATCCCTGGAATGATAGCTTATGCATTGAACCAAAAAGGCCTCATGACCCTGACCAGTTCAGATGCTGCTTTTCCAACGATGGTTTCAAACCTTCTGCCAATCGGACTCAAGGGAGTTGTAGTCGGTGGACTGCTGGCAGCGCTGATGAGTTCACTCGCATCGCTGTTCAATTCATCAGCAACACTATTTACGGTTGACTTCTATCAAAAATACCGCCCGGTTTCTACTGAAAAACAGCTGGTTAAGGTTGGCCGCTGGGCAACGGTTGTGGTTACGATTCTCGGCGTACTCTGGATTCCGGTAATGAAGAGTCTTGGACAAGTTCTCTACCAATATCTTCAGGATGTTCAATCGCTGCTTGCTCCGGGTATCGCTTCGGTATTTCTGCTCGGGGTTTTCTGGAAAAGAGCCTCTGCAGCAGGCGGACTGTGGGGAATGATTGTTGGTTTCACGCTCGGGATGACCCGTCTCGGACTAAAAATCTTCTCGACTTCAATTAACCCGGATGGCTTCCTGTTTAAGACTTTCCTGGCTCCGAACTGGCTCCATTACTGCATATACTTGTTTTTCATCTGCATTGCAACCATTGTGCTGGTAAGTCTTTTTACCAAACGGGTATCTGAAGAACGCCTGGTAGGGTTGACCTATTTTTCCTCAACCCCCGAACAACGGGCTATTACAAAAGCCAGTTATGACAAATGGGATATTATCAATTCCGTGATCATTTTATCTGTTGTTATTGGATTCTATATCTATTTCTGGAAATAAAAATTTCATCACATGTACAAATCAAGATTGCCAAAAATCGGCCTGCTGGGTATCATGCAGGAATTATACGATAAATCATTACCCGGTATAACCGCACATCAGGAAGAGTATGCACGAAACATAGTTCAGGAATTTACCGGAAAAGTTGAACTCGTTTTTCCCAGGGCAGCAAGAAACCGTGCTGATATTGAAGCCATCGTGAGTCAATTCAACATGGATTGGCTGGATGGAATCATGATCGTAATGCTCACTTACGGACCCGGAATGCGGATCGTAAGGGCATTTCAGGAAAATCATCTTCCGGTATTACTAACTAATACCCAACCTGTTCCTGAAGTAACCAGTGATTGGAACATGGACGATCTTACCTATAATCAAGGAATCCACGGCGCCCAGGATATCTCTAACGCACTCATGAGAACCATGGGCACAGGTTATGCTATTTGTACCGGGTACTGGAAGCACGACGATTTTAAGAGCTATGTTACCGACTGGAGTCATGCTGCTATGGCCGCTTCAGATATGAAAAGGATGAAGATTGCCGAAATCGGTAAAATGCACGACATGGGCGATACCATTTCAGATGAAGCAGCCTTTATGCGGGTGATGGGACCGGTTATCCACAAGGAATATATTGGCGAGATCCACCGGAATATGGAAAGTGTATCGATTGAAGAGATCCGCAAGGAAATGGATTTCAACTTTAAAGCCTTTCAGGTTGATCAAGATATGCCGGAGAAAAACCACGAATATGCTGTTCGGATGTACCTGGGATTCAAAAAATTTCTGGAAGATAATAACTATGCCGGCTTCAGCGCCCATTTCGATGTGTTCAAGGGCGATGGCCGTTTTGAGCAGATCCCTATGTATGCCGCTTCCCGCCTGATGGCCGAAGGTTATGGCTATGCCGCTGAAGGTGATACTAATACAGTAACCATGGTTGCAGCCGGTCACCGTATCCAGGAAAACGCCCATTTTACCGAGATGTACGCGATGGATTGGAAACTCGGGAGCATGCTCATGAGCCATATGGGTGAAGGTAACTATATGATTGCCCGCAAGGACAGACCTATACGGTTGGCTAACAGGGTTTTGGCCATAGGCGACCTGGAAAATCCTCCTACGTGCGTTTTCCAGGCCACACCGGGTCCGGCTACCTTCGTTTCCCTCGTACCGATCGAAGGAGAATATTTCCGGCTCGTAGTTACCTATGGTGAAATCTTAGATACACCAGTGGTTCCTTTTATCGAGATGCCCTATTTCCATTTTAAACCTGAGACTGGCGTTAATGCCTGTAACGATGGCTGGCTTCGTTTCGGCGGCGCTCATCATCAGACATTGCATCTGGGTGATACCAGGCGTAAATGGAGGATGCTTTGTGAGATATTAGGAATAGAATATGTTGAGGTGTAGCAATTTATAAGAGGTCCCCGCTTTCGCGGGGATGACAAGGGAAATTAGTGCAGCGTGTAGAGGTCCCCGCTTTCGCGGGGATGACAAGGGAAATTAGTGCAGCGTGTAGAGGTCCCCGCTTTCGCGGGGATGACAGAAAAAAATAATATTATGGAAAAGTACGTTATTGGTTTGGATTTCGGGACGGACTCGGTTAGGGCCGTAATCGTTAATGCGGGAAATGGCGAGGAAATTTCGAGTGCTGTGGCCTGGTATCCCAGGTGGAAACAGGGTCTTTATTGCAATCCTTTGAAAAACCAATACAGGCAACACCCTCAGGACTATCTGGATTCAATGACCCAGGTGATTCATGAGGCGTTAGCTTATGCTCCTGCCGGAACAGCGGGTAAAATTGCAGGCATCTCATTTGATACCACCGGATCAACACCGGTTTTTATTGATAAGGAGGGTACTCCCCTCGCCCTTCTGCCGGAATTCAGTGAGAATCCGAATGCGATGTTCATTCTCTGGAAAGATCATACCGCGGTCGCTGAAGCTGCTGAAATCAATGTCCTCTGTTCAAAATGGCCGATAGATTACTCTAAATATGAAGGAGGGATCTATTCTTCGGAATGGGTTTGGGCTAAAACATTACATGTGCTCCGGGAAGATCAGGCTGTGAGGAAGGCTGCCTATTCCTGGGTAGAGCATTGCGACTGGATGCCTGCCATCCTCACCGGAAAAACCATTCCTGAGGAGGTGATCAGGAGCCGCTGTGCAGCTGGCCACAAAGCCATGTGGCACGAGGATTTCGGTGGTTTGCCCTCGGAGGAGTTTCTCTCCGCGCTGGATCCACTGTTAACCTCCTTCCGGAAAAGATTATTCACCCATACCTTTCCGGCAGACTATAAAGTAGGGTATCTTACTCCAGAATGGTCTGAAAAACTTGGGTTGACTGGCGAAGTATTTATAGCAGCTGGTGCTTTCGACGCCCACATAGGTGCCGTTGGAGGAGGTATTAAACCCTTTTCTCTGCTTAGGGTAATGGGAACCTCCACCTGCGATATGCTTATTGCTCCGTATGAAGATATGAAAGGGAAACTGGTACGCGGGATTTGCGGCCAGGTGGATGGATCCATTGTTCCCGGAATGATCGGACTGGAAGCCGGACAATCCGCGTTCGGCGATGTGTATGCCTGGTTTAAGAAAATGATCAGTTGGCCTTTACAATATGTTTCTGATCCGTTGGAAGGCGAAAGAATCAGTGATATGATTCTCGCCAAACTTACTGAACAAGCATTGCTGCTGCCTGATGATGATACCATTCCGGTGGCTACTGATTGGTTTAACGGACGTCGCACCCCGGATGCGGATCAAACTGTGACTGCAACCGTTTCAGGGTTAACCCTTGGTACCGATGCGCCAATGCTCTTTAAATCCCTGGTTGAAGCTACGGCATTCGGAAGCCGGGCCATTGCTGAACGATTTGCAGATGAAGGCGTTCCCATTAGCGAGGTTATTGCGATCGGTGGTGTTGCCAGGAAATCACCCTTTGTGATGCAAACCCTTGCTGATGTAATGAATACTGACATTAAGGTTTCAACAGCCGACCAGGCTTGTGCCCTCGGTGCCGCCATGTTTGCCGCCACTGCTGCAGGGATCTATCCAAAAGTTGAGGACGCAATGGCAGCCATGGAGCAAGGGTTCGATATCACCTACCATCCTGATCCGGAAAAGGTGGCCTATTATGATCTGAAATACAGAAAATATAAGGCGTTGGCTGTCTGAAGATCCCATATTGATCATACAGTCTTAAAGTCGATGGGGGTTTTTTGAAACATTTGGTGGATTGGACATGACCAATTCCTCTCTTTGCTATGAAAAGCAAATATCGTATCTTTCACCCTTTAAACAGTAGGATTATGGAAAAGATATGAAACATACCGATTGACAAACTGGTTGAATCACCCTACCAGGGCCGGCTGGTTAGAAAACAACCTCCATCTTATGCGAGTTAAACAATTTGAATATTTCCAGAGTTTCAGTCATGAATTACTCATCTTCTAAAAATCCTTCTTATTTACTATTATTCTTCATTTATATATTTGCCACTTCGCTCAGTGCGCAAAAGGTTTCGGATTTTTATGATATCAAATTCCGGAAATTATCCACCGACGATATATTGCCATCTAATATTATTGCTGGTGTTGTTCAGGATAAAAATGGATTTATCTGGATCGGCACCTCCAACGGATTAGCCAGGTATGATGGGGTTAAAGTTAAACTATTTCAAAATATACAATCTGACAGCACCAGTCTTCCCAACAACCTGATAAAAGATATACAAATTGATTCAAATGGAATATTATGGCTTGGCACAGCAAATGGGATGGTTAAGTTTGATCCTTCCAGAGAGAAATTTACTGATTTACACCAGCATGCAAATCTTTCTAAATTACGTGGCTATTATGCACGCATATATTTAGATGATAAGGCAAGATTGAGTTGTTGGGATATGTATTCCAAATCATATATTATAATAGATACAAAAACTGATAGTTTACTAGCAATTTTTAATGAAGCGACAATCGGCAAGCAATATTGGATTACAGGCGATAAAAGACTTTTTTTTGTTGATCAGGATGACTTCTGGATTGTTGCAAATGGGAGCGAACTAATTGTTGTTCATTTGCAAAACAATCAGATTTCAACCCGCAGCATTAGCAAAAATGTAAATCAGGATCTTTCAGCACCCGGTACTTTCAGCTATTTATTTAAGGATACAAAAGGGATCATCTACTGCGCCAGGAACGGGCTTTATGTTTTGCCGGAACAAAAGAAAAGCACTTTTGATTTTGAATTTGTTGATCTCTTTAATGGGCAAAAACCCAACCCTGGAACTGAATTTTTAATTTCAAGCATTACTGAAGATAAAGAGGGAATGATATGGGTATCTATTGTAAATCAAGGTCTCAGGAAATATAATCCGCAAACAAAAGAAATCATTGAATTTAAGACAAAATCAAAGAATTATACCGGGATTAAATCGACAAATGCGTATTTTTTAATTGATATTGCATACAATCTTTGGGCTGTCCACAATAATGGTATATTGCAATTATTCGATTATAGAATAAAGGATTTCATCGAATTCAAACACGAATCTGGAAATCCGACTTCCATTGCACCTGACATCTACAGTGATGTAATATCAGGAAAAATGACATTAGATTTATCCGGAAACTACTGGTTACCAACTCAAGGGACAGGACTTGTCCATTTCTCATTAAGAAAAACAAAATTTCCTGTCATTAAAAATCTGCCTAACAATCCTAATAGTTTATCTTCCAACGGTATTTGGGGTATTTACGAGGATAATAAAAGCCTCCTGTGGGTAGGTGCCAAAAACTCAGGATTGAATATAGTTGATATGAATACAGGTTCAGTTTTTCAATATCTTACTAACTCTAAACCGGAATTTAGCGGATTCGATATATGTACCGGCTTTTTGCAAACCTCCGACAATGAATATTGGGTGGGAAGCATTCCTTTGCGACGGTTCCTATTTGATCATAAAACTCACTCTATGAAATTGCTTAATGAATTCAAGCAGGATAATAGCGATCCAACCAGCCTTCTCGGATGGGTAACCACAGATATTTTCAAAGATAGCAAAGGTGATATTTGGGTGTCAACTTTTGATGGATTAAACCTTTATCAGAAGCCGGAAAAAAATCATCCTGACGGGTTTTTTCAGCATTACCTCAAAAATGATAACCGTGCTACTTCCATTGCTAATGATCAGGTTTGGCATATTATGGAAGACGACAAAAGGCGACTTTGGATTTCCACCGCAGACGGGCTAAGTTGCATGAATGCTGAACGCACCCAAACCACCAACTATTATCACAACCCGCCAGACCTCCTTTCCCTTTCATCCTCTAATGTGAAATGCACCATGCAGGACAGTAAAGGGCGTATATGGATTGCCACCGAGGGTGGTGGATTGATCAGGTTTGTCGAAAATGAAAATCGCTTTGCAGATTACAATAAATCAACCGGGTTTCCATCCAATAATATCTTTGCGGTATTTGAAGACCATTCCGGTAACTTATGGATGAGTTCAACTGATGGAATTATCAGGTTTACCGTCGAAACTAATCAAACGTACACATTCACCGCAGAAGACGGCTTGCAGTCGAAGCAATTCGTGGCCGGCTCATTTTTTCAGAACCCGGTTACGGGGAAAATATATTTTGGCGGCGACCATGGCATTAACCATTTTTATCCCGATTCTATCCAATTATCAACCTTTGTGCCCAAAATTGTTTTCGAATCATTAAAGATTTTCAATAATGAAATAGAAGTAAAAAAAGAATATAATGGTAACATATTCCTCACCCGGGCTATTTCCAATACAGAAAAATTAATACTAAGCTTCAGGCAAAACGTTTTTTCAATAGAATTTGCGGCCCTGGATTTCTCATCAGCCAAAAATATCCGGTATGCCTATATGCTTGAAGGCGCCAATGAAAATTGGATAGAAACTGATGCGGAAAATAAAATACTGAATTATACAAACCTTGCTCCGGGCGACTATAAACTAAAAGTAAAATCCACCAATGCCGACGGCGTATGGTGCGACAATACAAAAACATTAACAATTATCGTTACACCCCCTTGGTGGAACTCCTGGTTGTTTAGATTGTTTTTTCTGGTTGTTCTGACCACCGGAATAATAACATTTTTAAGGTTACGAATAAATTTTCTTAAGAATAAAAATTTAGAATTAGAGAGTAAAGTCAAAAACCGGACCCTTGAATTGCAGAATGCAAATGCTTTGCTGGAAGAAAAAAATGAGAAAATTTTAAACCAAAACGAGGAAATCAAAGCACATCAGAAAGAAATTATTGCCCAATCCGAGCATTTACATCATGTTGACCAGCAAAAACTTCAGTTTTTAACCAATATCTCGCACGAATTCAGGACTCCTTTAACCCTGATTTTGGGGCCAGCTGAAAAACTCATTGATCAGGAAAGCACCTTAGCTGCGTCAAGAAAATCATCACTGTATAAGATGATTCAGCGAAACTCCATGCGGATGTTGCGACTGGTGAATCAGGTTCTGGATATTAGCAAGGTTGAAGCCGACGAAATGAAGATTCAAATTACCAGCGGTGATGTCATACAGCACATTGAGCCAATCTTCGATTCTTTTATGTTTATCGCTGAACGCAAATCAATTACGTATAATTTTAGCAAAAATGCTGATTCTGTTATTGCCTGTTTTGATGCAGATAAAGTGGAAAAAATTATCTATAACCTGTTATCCAATGCATTCAAATTTACCAATCCCGGGGGCAAAATAGATGTATCAGTAGAAGCCAGTTATATTGATGGAACCACTTCGGAAGGCAAAGAGGTTGTTATTAAAGTAGAAGATAATGGTATTGGTATTCCCGAAGAACAGATCAAACACATTTTCGATAGGTTCTATCAGGTAAAAAGTAATGTCATAAAAGGAACCGGAATAGGGCTCGCATTAACCCGTGACTTGGTTTCATTACTTAAAGGATCGATTCAGGTTAAGAGTGTATTGAACAAAGGCACATGCTTTACGGTAATGCTTCCTGTATCTAAAGAAAAGTTTATAAACCAGGAAATTGCAGTTGAGCCTCAACACAGCAAAGTTGATATACTCAATATGGCCTTATTCCAAAACAGGGAGCAGGATGATGAAACACAAGGCGGGTCGTCAAACGCTAACATCGATAAAAAATCAAAGCTCCCTATTATATTGATAGTTGAAGATCATTATGATATGCGTAAATTCCTGGTTGACGAATTGAGCACAGAATATCAAATTGTTGAAGCTTCTGATGGTGCTAAGGGAATAGAATTGGCATTGGAAAAAATACCAGACTTAATTATAAGTGATTTGATGATGCCTTTGGTTGATGGTTTAACTTTGATCAACACGCTAAAGAAAGACAAGCATACCTCGCACATACCGATTATTCTGCTCACAGCGAAAGTAAACGAAGAATCAAGAACAGAAGGATATGAAACAGGCGCCGACAGCTATATATCCAAACCATTTCAAATGCCGGTTTTACATGCAAGAATTAAAAATCTATTACAGATCAGAAAAACACTCCGACAGCGCTACTCCAGTGAAATTATGATTGAGCCCAAAGATATTGTGTTTAATTCCGCCGATGAGCACCTGTTAACAAAGGCTATAGAAATTATCGAGCAAAATTCGAAAAATGAGAATTTCAATGTGGAAAAATTAGCTCTCGCTTTAGGAATTCACCGGGTGCAGTTGTCCAGGAAATTTCTGGCCTTAACCAATGAAAACATAAGCGATTTTATCAGAATAACCCGATTAAAGAAGGCAGCTAAATTATTACTGGCAAAGAAGTATTCAATATCTGAAGTCTGCTATCAGGTTGGGTTTAAAGACCCGGCCCATTTCACCCGTGTCTTTAGTAAACAGTTTAGCATCACTCCGCGTCAGTATATCGAGGAAAACAACAATTGATTTTTCTGTTTTATTACGACTGGGACAAAAAAAAATTGACTTTTTGTAACTTTCTCTTGTATCTATGTATTAGCACTTGTTGTAACATACTTATAATGTTCGCTATAACATAAAGTCAATTTGAAGGATTTGAATCGATAATCCGATCAGTGTTGCGAAATCTATCTTTATAAAGTAATTTTCATCAACAGATGTGTAACAGAAAACGAATTGCATTTTTTAGAATTATACCTATTCGAAAACCTGAATGTATGAAATATTTTACAAAAAACTGGTGCCATTTTTCGTTTAGCCGTAAAACCAAAATAGCCAGATTAATGAAAATTGGTCTCCTGACAGGCTTGTTGTTTACAATAGGCACTATTTATATTAACACTTTTGCTCAGACTGTTGTAACAGGTACGGTAAGGGATGCTAAAACAAGTGAAACCATTCCGGGTGTCAATGTATCAATAGCAGGGACCAATCAGGGGACCACCACGAATCTGGAAGGGAAATTTACAATCACGGTACCGAATCTTTCGGCCACCCTTAAGTTTTCCTTTGTCGGATATACCAGCCAGCAGGTATTATTAAATGGCAAAACAGAACTGACTATTGCTCTTGCAGAAGACCGGTTGAATCTGGAAGAAGTAGTTGTAATTGGATATGGGGTTGTAAAAAAATCAGATTTAACTGGTTCAGTGTCGGTAGTATCAACAGAAGAATTGACAAGGAATCCGACCGCGAGTGCAGCACAGGCCCTTCAGGGTAAGGCTCCCGGGGTTCTGGTCACTCAAAGCGGCAGACCAGGCGGCGGAGCAACCATACGCGTGCGAGGCGTGGGTTCCATCAATAATGGATCAGACCCTATATATATAGTGGATGGAGTTCAGGTGGGAAACATTGACGGAATTCAGCCACAGGAAATTGAGAGTTTACAGGTGCTCAAAGATGCCTCTGCCTCTGCTATTTATGGTGCCAATGGTTCCAATGGGGTCATTATCGTTACCACCAAAAGGGGCAAATCAGGTAAGCCCCAGGTGAACCTGAACACTTTCGTTGGTCTCAATCTGGCACCCAAAAAGTATGGTGTCATGAATGCTGACCAGTATTCGGCCTTCTATTCGGCATTACGCGGAGCTAAACCGGAATATGAGCAGGCTTTCCGTGAAAAATATTACGGGGCCGGATGGCAACAAGGTACTGATTGGCAAAATGAAATGTTTAAAAATGGGCTAAACCAAAACTATAATCTTTCTGTTTCCGGAGGAGGTGACAACAGTAACTACAGCGTTTCCTTCGGCTATACCAAGGATGATGGAACAGTTATTAAAAGTAACGCCGACCGTTACAGAATCAGAGCGAATTCCGACTTTAAGCTCAGTAAACATATAAAAATAGGTGAGAGCTTCAGTATGAACTATAGTTCAGAAGAATCGCCAATAGTGGTTCAAACATCTGTATGGGATCTAAATGCATCTCCTTTGATGAAGATTCGTAATCCTTATTACAAAGGCGGATTTGAATCCTATCAATCAGTTTATTGGGAAGATGCTGACGGTAATTTAATGCAAGGTCGATTACCCGATGGCTATACTGGTCCGGTTTACTCCAATACTTTGGGCAATGATAAACCCAACCCCCTTGCAGCCCCCTCATTGGGTGACAACAGAAATTATGGGCTGGGAACAAATGCCAGCGTTTATATGCAGGTTGATTTTACCGACTGGCTTACCTATAAAATAACTCCGGCGGCCGAGGTTTTTTACAGCAGAGGCAAATCCTGGTTACCCCAATTTGAAGGCAATCGCACGCCCGGACAGGCTAGCTTAAGCGAGAATTATATGGAAGGAATTTCACTCAATCTAGAGAATCAGCTGCTATTCAAGAAGTCGTTTAATGAAATTCACAATGTTCAGGCCACTGCCGTTTATCACGTTCGTTCCGGTCAGTTTAATAATATGTCGGGTGCGGTAAATGGTTTCGATTTTGAACAGCTTAACACGCTAACGAATGGGGGTACAACATCGAAGAGCATGAACGGATATACCTCCCAATCGCGCATGCTATCTTACCTCGGGAGAGTTATGTATGACTATAAAGGGAAATATTATGCCACAGCTTCTTTCCGTTCAGATGGTGTGGATGTATTTGCCCCGGCATTCAGAAGGGGAAATTTCGCTTCCGCTTCTGTGGCATGGAAAGTGAACGAAGTTTTCTTTAAGGATGTCCAAGAAATTAATGCCCTAAAGCTGCGCTTAGGCTGGGGTCAAACAGGTAACTCTTCTATCGGAGGGGGATTTCAATATCTGGATAGAATTTCAGAAGCAACAAATTTTTCCCCGGTATTTGGTGATGACCAGCATATTGCCAGAGCACAATACGTTTTCTATGGATTTGCATCAAAAGAGATCCACTGGGAAGCCGCAGAAATGCTGAATCTGGGAATCGACTTAAGTCTTTTCAATAATAAACTTCAATCCATTATTGAGTATTACGTGAAAAACAATAAGGATTTGCTGGTCGCCATTCCCATATCTTCTGCATTTGGCCGTATTGATGGTAATCCATGGTTCAATACCGGAAATATTCAGAACCGTGGTGTGGAACTTTCGCTTCAGTGGCGTGATAATATCGGGGACTTCAGTTATGGGATCATTTCAAATTTTACTACCATCAAAAACGAAGTAAAATACCTGCCGGTTACTGATATTACCACCGGAAATAACAGAACCATTGAAGGTCATTCCATTGGTGCCTTGTACGGCTATGTCTCCGACGGTATTATACAACTGGACGAGTCCAATTATGCAAAAGACAGCATCGGAAACTGGCAGAAAGATGCAAACGGACTTTATACCGGTTATAAACACGCAACTCACGTTGGCAATACACCCCAACCAGGCGATTTAAAATATGCCGATTTAAACGGAGACGGGGATGTTACGAGTCTGGATAAAACAATCATCGGAAAAACAATTCCGAGTTTCACTTATACCATCGGGTTTGATTGTTCATACAAAAGCTTCGATTTTAATATTTTCCTGTTTGGCGTAAATGATTTTGACGTTTTCAACAGCCAAAGAGCCAGCTTGTCGAGCATGAACAGCCAGGATATGGACCACAACAAATTGAATGAGTTTGTTCAAAACGCATGGACACCAGAGAACGCCTCAACAAAATATGTTCGGGTGGATCCATCCAACAGGAACGTCAATGATCAGATTTCTTCATTCTGGATTGAAGATGGTTCATTTCTACGGATAAAAGATGTACAGCTGGGATTTAATCTGCCTCAAAAAAGTTGCAAACAATTGGGCATAGCAAGTTTAAGACTTTATGCCAGTGCCTCAAATTTGTATTGTTTTACCTCCTATAAGGGAAGAGATCCGGAGGGATTTATGTCGGCTAACCCATTAAGCTCCGGAACAGACTATGGAGATTATGCTATTCCGCGATCATTTATTGGGGGCTTGCAAATTGGATTCTAACAACAACGAAAAGAAATTACAACAATGAAAAAATTGTTCTTTATACTCATTTCCGTTGTGGCCTTTTCGGCGTGTACGGACGAGTTTCTGGTAACAGAAAACAAAAACAGCCTTGATGTCGGATCATTTTTTAAGTCGGAAAATGATCTCCTATTGGCAGTAAATGCCGCATATACCCCTTTGGCTCACGGAGGGATGTTCGGATTAGGCTATTTTCTGAGATTGAATACACTGGATCCGTATATATGGTTCGAGAATCCTTTAGGAGGTGCCGATCAAATGATTATTAACACTTCCGATTTTCAGGACCAATGGGATGCGTTGTACGTAGGCCTGTTCAGGACATCTGATATCCTAGCCAATATTAACAGGTTGAAGGATGTTGTTGAACCAAGCAAATTTGACCAATACAAAGCACAGGTTCGGGCATTAAGGGGAATGTACTATTTTTATCTGGTTACCTGGTTCAACCTCCCTATTTATTATGATGAAACCAATGTGCCGACCAATCCCCTCGTCGGATTGACCAATGGAACGCCCGAAGAATTCTGGAATAAGCTGGAAGAAGATTTAACTTTTGCATCAGAGAATTTACCTGACACCTGGCCCTCCACCGAAACCGGCCGGATTACCAGAGGTGCCGCGAATGCGCAATTGGGTAAGGCTCTGCTGTTTAAGCATTATCACTACTATTTACGATTTGACAAGGGAAATACGGCTGAAGCTAAGGAAAACCTGAAAAAAGCAAAAGAGGCTTTACAGCGCGTTATGAATAGCGACGTTTACCATTTGATTTTACCAATCAGTAAAACTAAGGCTGATTATCAGGCCGCTTTACTTTCTAACTCCTCTTATCTTGATATTCCTGTCGGAAATGAATCGTACAATTCCGAGAATAACGCGGAATCTGTTTGGGAAATACAATACAATGACGATAACCGCGCTGCAGGTGGTTGGCTACCCGGCTGGCAGTGGGGCGGAAATCTTTTATATCTCTATTTTTCACCCCTGGGCTACAGAAATCATGAAATCGATCCGACTTTGTGGTATGAGTTTGAAACGGTGACAAGTCATCCGGGAGGCTATGACCGGGATCCTCGTGCTTATGCTACCTGCTATTTGGACGGAGATACCCTGGATTGGAGAGAAGAATCAGGTCAAAAAGTTGGATTTCAAAGCCAGCAACATACGAAGATGACTGTCTCAAAATTTAATCTTTATCAAGGTCCCGTTCCGAGTAAAGCTATCGGTTTAAAGAAGTACAATTATCCACAGTTTGTTATTAAATCTTCTCCGAATTGTGCTCCATTTAATGTGCGTGTTATTCGGTATGCCGATGTGCTGCTGATGTATGCCGAAGCTGCTTATCAGTTAGATGGCAATGACGGATCAGGCTTAGCCGCTCTCAATCAGGTGAGAGCCCGGGTGGATATGCCCGCTGTTACATCTTTGACTCCAGCTGCAATTGTTCATGAACGGACTGTAGAACTGGCGACTGAGGGACACCATTACAACGACATCATTCGCTGGAGTTTTGACCCGGATTTCCGAATCGATTTTGCTAAACTTTTCAACAACCAATTTAACATTAATAAAAACCTGTATTTCCCGATTCCACAAAGGGAAATTGATGCTAATAAAGGATCTCTGATGCAAAATCCCGGTTGGTAATTAATATGGAATAAAAATTAACAGACTATGATTATGAAAATCACATATAAACCCATTGCAATACTGATTACTTTGATTATTTCCTCTTCCTGTGTAAAGGAAAATATGATAAAGGTTGATCCCGGTTTTATTGTGTCATTTCAACGGGATGGAATGACGGATGCATTTGCAGGAAGGACGTTTTATGTCATACCCACCGGGTCAGGAGAGTTTCTTACACTGTATAGTGGAACCGCAGGACATGTGTGGGGCGAAGCCGGTGCAAAAGGGATTGATCTTAATAAAGCCGATTCAATCGGAGTAACTTACAGCGCTGCCGGTAAATACAATTTGTCATTAGTTTCAACCAGTTCAGGCGATTTTGGGAAAGAAGTTTCGCGTGAAGTAAAAAGCGTTGAGATCAATACGGTGGACGATCGGAACTCATTTACCGTATTCAATATTAATGGTGCTGATGGCGTAATTTCGGCAGATAACGAAATCAGTTTCAGTGTTCCTGATATTGTGACCGATTATAATTTCATAGCTGTGTATGGACTGCAATCTGACCAGGCAAAAGTTTATGTAAATGGAATTGAGCAGACCTCCGGAGTAACTGTAAATGATTTTTCTCAACCCGTAATTTACACAGTCAAATCAAATCAAGGCACTGAAAAACGATACACGGTGAAATTCACCACCTTCCCGGCATCCAGTGAGAAAAAAATTACAAAGTTCGTTTTGGGAGTGGGCGGCAATGGTGAGATTGGCGAGGTAGATGAAGCGGGCAAAACGATCAGCCTGACTGCAAATTATGGAACAAATCTGGCTGCTGTCAGGTTGATACTGGAGTCGTCATACGCCAGTAAGATTTATATAAGCAATGCACTCTATTCCGACAGGAAGAACTATAACTTATCGGCCACGGGATTGAAGACAATAAAAGTTATTGCACAAAACAACTCGGAAGCAGAGTACACTATAAACTCGCTGGCAAGCTACCCTGTTTTGGCTTTTACTTTCGCAGGATTGGTGCCGGCTCCGGAAGGAGTGATTAATGTTGCTGCGAAGACTATTTCAGTAGATGTTTTGAGAGGAACAGACATTACCAAACTGGCAGCTTTATGGACTGGTTCCGTTGGGAAAGTGACCATTGGAAATGCTGTTCAAACCAACGGAGTGACAGTTAACGACTTTTCGGCACCAATTACCTATACCTTCTATAAGGGAACAACAGCAGGGGACAAATACAAAGTAACAGTTAACGTGAAATAAATTAATGATTCAATTAACATTATTATTAATATTTTAAATTAAAAAGCGTATGAAAAATTTATTTACTTTCATTTTCATTGCTCTTTTGAGCATGTCAGGACTTTCTGCACAGACCGATGCCGAAAGAGTCGCCAATTGGCAATTGCCTATTGATTGGTGGTTTGCGGGCGCCACAGCACCTGCCGTCGGGATTGATGCTTATCCGAGAAAAGAAGCGATGTCCACCTTTGCAGAATCCTTTGATGCAGCAACTGCCGACTTTGATGCTGCCTGGGCTTATGTACCCGGAAACGGCAATGTAATTGCTAACACCTTGGGTCTTCCTGCTTCAAACACAGGACCGAATGACTTTAAAGATGCAGCATTTAAAGTATTGAATGATGGGAGTAACATGTATATTTTGATTCAATTTACCGATGACGATGTTACCGGTACAGAGTCTGTAGAATTATGCATGTCGCCCTACTTCAAACTGGATGTGCCTGATCGCACTGACTTCCCGACTGCCTGGTATACACGCTGGTCACAGTTCGGCGCCAATAAATTTCTGTTTGATAAAAATGGATTTAATGCTGCCATGATGGTTAATGTTGATACCGCCGGAGTAGGTCATATCAACTGGGGCGGAACAACGGAAACATTCACTAATAACTTATTCCTGGACGATCGCACCGCTGCCGGTTCGAAAACCGTTAAGTGGATCATTACTGTTGGGTATCCCGCACTAACAGGCGAATACAGGCCTGACTTCAGTACGGCAATATGGAAAGCACTGAATAACGGCAAGGGTATTTCTTTCGATTTGAAAGTAAATGATGTAGATACTGACGATGCTTTTGATACTTCTGACCCACCGGTAAAAAAACCAGCGGAATACTGGTGGAATTCCGACACCAATGATTGCTGGCAGTCGAACATGTTTGCAGGATTCTTAGGCACTAACACTTCCGGGTCCGGACTAACGGATGCCGAGATTGTTGCCAACTGGCAGTTGCCCATCGATTGGTGGTTTGCCGGCGCCACAGCGCCAGCGGTTGGGATCGATGCTTATCCGAGAAAAGAAGCAAATGCCGCACCGGTAGCTTCTTTTGACGCAGCAACCGTTAACTTCGATGCCGCCTGGGGGAGTGTATCCGGAAACGGTGATGCCCTTGCGAATGCTTTGGGTCTCCCGGCCTCAAACACAGGTCCCAACGATTTTAAGGATGCAGCCTTTAAAGTGCTCTATGATGAGAGCAATATGTATGTTTTGCTTCAATTTACCGATGACGATGTTACTGGTACTGAGTCTGTGGAGCTTTGCCTTTCGCCTTACTTTAAACTGGATGTGGCTGATCGCACTGATTTCCCGACCGCCTGGTATACCCGCTGGTCACAGTTCGGGGCCAATAAACTCCTGTTTGATAAAAATGGTTTTAATGCAGCCATGATGGTCAATGTGGATGCCGCTGGAGTAGGTCATATCAACTGGGGCGGTTCAACCGACATATTTGCCAATAACCTGTTCTTTGACGATCACACTGCTGCCGGTTCAAAAACGGTAAAATGGATCATTACCATTGGGTATCCGGCACTCACGGGTGACTATCGCCCTGAATTCAACACGGCAATATGGAAAGCTCTTAACAATGGCAAAGGCATTTCCTTCGATTTAAAAGTAAATGATGTCGATACAGACGATGCTTTTGATACTTCTGACCCACCGGTTAAAAAACCTGCTGAATACTGGTGGAATTCGGACACCAATGATTGCTGGCAGTCGAACATGTTTGCCGGATTTTTAGGCACGAAAGGATCTGCTTCAGGTATCGAACAAACTATCATCATGCAGCCCAGCATTTTTTACGTTGTCACTCCTGACCGGATTCAGTTCAACAAAGCTGCCAATGTGACTATATATAACACTTTAGGTCAGCAAATTTTGTCAAGAAAAAATATACTTGAAATTGACCTGTCCAATTTGAAAAGCGGATTCTATATTATTCGGGCAAATAATGAAGCCCGGAAAATTGTTCGTTAGTAATTGGTTTAATATTAGTGTAGTAATTGGTGAATTTAAAAGGGGTTGGTTAATTATAATCAACCTCTTTTTTTTAATCTTTTAACCAGGTGGTCAAATTCAAAATTCCATATAAAGCCGGCTTTATCATTTCCGGGATTGCTTCCACGGCATGGTTCCTGATCCGGGTGATCCCCAAGCCTTCGCGCGCAAGTTATCCCTGCATGCGTGCAGCATCGCCGGTCATGTCAGCTTTTATCATTTACCTGATAGCGCTTTCCGGATCGGTAATGGTTTTTAGAAGGGCAAAAACACATCTGACACGTTCCAAATATATTGCAGCAGGCGGACTATTTCTGATTGCAATTTCACTATTTGCCTTTGCAACCAATCTTAACCTGAAAACCATTTACGCGCAAATTAAATCGGCAAATTCCACGAAAATTGTACCCAATTTACCCTTCGGAGAACCGCGTGGAATTTTCCCGGGCCGTGTGGTTTGGGCCTGGAATCCGGATGCTACGGACATAAATTGCACAAACAATCTGAATGACCCTATCCGGGGGGCTGATGGATACTTTTTAGCCAAAAACAACAATCAGGTGGTGGTCGACAGCATGCTCAATGATGCCATCCGGAAATTAACAGGCGCCTCTTCGGTAAAAAATGCGTGGACGGCACTTTTTAAATCTTTCAATGAGCGTAAAGGATTGGGAAGTGTTGAATATGTGCCTGGACAAAAAATCTTTATCAAAGTGAACCTTGGAGGCGGCAGCTGGTTAACGAATTCGAACGACTTGTCACTTATTTCGCTACCATGGGCTGCAGGTTATTACGGATTGGCAGAAACTTCTCCGGCAATCATGATCGCACTCCTGAAACAACTCGTAACGATTTATGGAGTTCAGCAAAAGGACATTTACCTGGGAGATCCGATTGCACATATCTATAAACATGTGTATGAGCAACTGAGGGCAGTTTTTCCTGATGTAAAATATGTTGATAAAGATCATAGCAACATTGGCCGTACCAAACTTACCATTCCAGCCGCTCCGGTAATTTTCTATTCAGATAAAGGTACCGTCATGCCTTCAGCAGTTTCAGACAAAATTTACACTGAGATGCAGGATGCCGGTTACCTGATCAATATTGCTGCGCTGAAAGCACATGCCCGCAACGGCGTTACCCTCAATACCAAAAATCATTTTGGCTCTCAAACCCGTGCAGGGGCTGATCACTTGCACAACGGACTGATCGCACCTGAGAACGATCAACCCATCCGAACTGAATACAGGAATTACAGGGTACTAACCGATCTAATGGGTCACGAAAAGTTAGGGGGCAATACCCTGCTTTTTATGATAGATGGCTTATGGGGTGGAACCGAAGCAGTTGAGAAACCGGTAAAATGGAACATGGCCCCATTTAATGGAGACTGGCCTAATTCCATCTTCATCGCCCAGGATCCGGTGGCCATTGAATCGGTTTGTATGGATTTCTTACGGAGTGAATTTACTGATCCTAACGGTCCGGGTAAAGCCCGTCCTCAATTTGGTGCAGTAGATGATTATCTGCTTCAGGCTGCCGATTCAAGTTTCTGGCCTGAAGGTATACGTTATGATCCTGAAAATGATGGCACCATTATGCGAAGCTTGGGTATCTGCGAACATTGGAACGATTCAGGTAAAAAGCAATACTCCCATAACCTTGGATATAATAAGGGAATTGAATTAATGTCAACATCGCCCGAATTGGTTAAAACTACAGTAATTGCTATTAAAACTGAAACTCCGCCCACATTCGATGGTGAGGAAAATGATATTTGCTGGACCGAGGCAAAATGGTACCCTATCGATCAAACCTGGATTATCTGGGGACAAAAAATCGATTCATCCGATTTTCATGGAGAATTTAAAATCTCATGGTCATCGGCTGATAACTTGATGTACTTTCTTGTCAAGGTTACAGATGATGCATTTATTGATGGTTATGTATATCCCGGAGATGGATATCCGAACTTTGATATTGTTGAAGTCTTTATCGATGAAGATAAGTCGGGAGGATTGCATGTATTTGATAATAATCCGACCCTGGGACAAAATGCCGAAAATGCCTTTTCTTATCATATGGCTACCAGTCAACCTGCCGATGGAGAAATTTCGACCGATCTGGTGGCCTGCGATATCTCAGGCACCGATTGGGGTAACAGTGTTATTGAAAATTACGCTTCCCATTTCCCTGATTTTAAAATGAGACGAAACGGAAATGTATATACCTATGAATTCTCCATGAAAGTTTATTCGGATACCTATTTAAAGAGCAATCCCGAAAACTCAAGGGTTACACTTGCTGAAAACAAACTGATGGGTATGAGCCTGGCATACTGTGATAATGACGATCCTGACGGCGTGCGGGATAACTTCTTTGGTTCGGTGTGGGTCCCGGAAACCGAATATAACGACCATTGGATGAATGCCAACGGCTTTGGTTCGATACGCCTGGTGACCTCGATATCAGGGTTGAACCACCCGGTGGTTACGATCGCTGAAATTCCGGATATCAATATCAGGGAGAAAAATGAAACGCTCACCATTGTCGAGGATCTTTCATCCCATTTTTTTGATCCCGATCAGGATACTCTCTCCTATCATGTTCAAAGTGCATCCGGGAACCTGGTTTTCGGTACTGTTGGAAACAAGTTGACGGTAATTGCCGATAATGAATATGCTGGTGACGTTTTGGCTACCATTACTGCCACAGACGGCCAATATGAAGCCTCCCTTAATTTCATGATCTTTGACGAGACGTCAGGCATAGTAAATAATAGTCTTTCCGGGAAAATAACCATTTATCCTAACCCCGCTTCAGAGATTCTTTTCCTGACTCTACCTTCAAAAATCCATAATCAATCTATTAAGGTGGAGGTTTATAGCTTGAATGGCGTAAGGGTAATCAGTGAAAATCTCAACTACTCAGAGCCTGATGAATTAATCCATCTGAATGTATGCCATTTAATAACAGGCTCTTACTTAATAAGGATTAATGCGGGCAACGAAAATTTTACTGAGAGGTTTTACAAAAAATAAAGTTTAACCATGCGCTTCAGATTTCTTTTTATCGGATGCTTATTGTTAAACGTTTTGTATGCCGGCGCTCAATACCAATCAACCTACTCAAATGGGTTAGAGGGGAAGGTGGTCAGAGCAATCTATATTGATGGCCACGATACCAAGTGGTTTGGAACCGATGAAGGACTTACCCGTTTAGACGGAATAAACTGGAAAAATTATGGATCCGGGAATTTTCTGTTTTCCCTTTTCATCAACGACATATGGGTTGATGAGACAAATGGAAATATGATCTTCTGGGTTGCAACACGGGGAGGACTTTCGGTAGCTGTTTATTCCCAGGGAGAATTTTTAATAAGCGCTTCCTATTCCCAATTGGATGGTTTATTGGGGGATGACATATTATCGCTCTGCCGGGATAACCAGGGTATACAGTATGCTGCTTCTATTTCAGGCATCAATTATCTGAGCAGCAACAGCTGGAAATCTCTTACATACAGTACCTACCCGGACAACATTCCCAATGCCCCGGTCAGAGTGATCCATTCCCGTAATGACAGCCTCTACGCGGGCACTTCGGGAGGCATTGGCCGTTTTGTGAATACAGTGGATGGCATGACAGGAGCCACCCGATGGACCAGTGAGTATGGAATCAGCCCGCTTTCAGATGATATTACTGCTATTTTTGTGGATTCAAAAGGCAATCAATGGTTTGGAACCAGTGTTGGATTGCAGAAACATGAAGGCATTCTTGCAAAGGAAGGCTGGTCGCAATTTATTGTTGCGGATGGATTGGTAAATAATTATATCCTGGCTATCAGCGAGGCCCCATCAGGAGAAATCTGGGTGGGAACAAAAGGGGGAGTTTCAATTTTTTCGGGCCGGCAATGGCAATCGCTTCAGCAAAAAGACGGATTGGTTTGTGACACGGTTTATGATATTGCCTTCGAAACAGATGGTTCTGCCTGGCTAGCCACTCATCAAGGGGTTTCGCATTATAAATCGGGTTCGTTTTTGAATCATATTGCCATCCTGGAAAAAGTTAAACGTAATTTGGATATGCAAATTAATTATCCCCGGGGTGCAGATCAGGTAGATTTCGTTTTCTATATAACTCAATCTCAAACGGTTAATATTACTATATATGATATTTCAGGAAAGGTGATATCGAAAGTCGGAGGCAACCTATTGCCTGCTGGAAGGAATGTCCTCAGCTGTCAACTGTATCAACAAAGTTTGAAAACACAACCAGGACTTTATATCTACAGATTTCAAAGCTCTGATCTGAATAAATCTGACAAATTCTTTCTGATCAGATAATTGAATTTGAATAAATTATAGCAAAAAATTAGAAGTTACTGTTAAGGTATATGTTAGAAATCAAATCTAGAAAGATTAACTACAAAGTCACCGCGGTTTTGTAACCGAACAACAAAACAGATGACTTCCGGGAAAAATACACAATCTATGCAAAGGCGCACACCCATACTCTCTTCCCCTCCTCTCTTTTTAGCGTTTCCGGAAGCGCTTTCATCCCGGCGAAGGCCGGGATCCCGTCACGCTACTCTGAGGCTTTCGGTTCATAAAACATGGCAGGCATTCGTGGTCAGCGACGGGACCCCGGCCTTCGCCGGGGTGTGGGTTCAGATGACCTGCTTGTCTTCCTTCGGACATCCTTTAAAAGATACCTTGTGAATAGCATTGATTATAAGCATTATACAAAGAGTTATATAGTGGTTCACAAAGAAAGTTTACACAAAGAACACAAAGAAAATGAAAAATATAGGCCTATCTAAAATCCGACTAACACAAGAATGGACAATTAATCAACATTTATTTTGCTGAAAGATGCTGTAAAAAGAGCCATCGAGGGAACTTGGTGAACTTTGTGTAAAAACTTTGTGCCCTTTGTGGTAAAGAATAATGCCTTATGAACAGTAATAATTAGAATTATGAAAAAACTTTACTTTCTTCTTTTGGTGTTCGGTTTGTGTTTTAATTGGCAAATATTTGCCCAACAAACCGGTTTTGTTGAAGCATTTGATGAAGCAATGGTTCCGGCAGGAATAGTTCAAAACTCAAAATATACTTTTTCACTTAACCTGCAAGCGCTGGAAGTAAATGTCAGCAGAGATAGCCGCTGGTTTGGTTTCGATTACGATCTCGGGGGCAGTTACGACATTTCGGCAAATCCGGTTATCAATGTAAAGCTGAAAACCGAAACCGATATGATCCTGCAGCTCTTTTTAATTGACTCAGATGGTAAGGGTTATCAAACAGCTTTAGTTGGAAGTCAATACAAATATGATGAACTGGTCCCTGATAAAAACGAATATCGTTCAGCCCGGATTTTAAAGGGAGTTGATTTTAATACAGTTTCATTTGATTTTTCATCAGTTAATCCTGTCATTCTTGATCTTAAAAAAATCGCAAAAATAAAATTTGTCAGTAATGGCACAGCTTTAACGTTTGTGGGGAAATTTACGATCGATGAATTCCGAATGGGAAACCAGGCTATAAAAATGGCCTATATAGGGCAGCTGGCTGAGCGCAATTACTTGAAAAATTCAACTGGTACAAAAGAGGTATTGATTCCGGAAATCAAAAATGCAGCAGAACTGCATGTATCAGGCGCTTCGTTATTAATCGCCAACGCAGCTGTGACACCAATAACTTATACAACCTCGACCGAAAACGGAACAAGTGTTCAATACGGTTTCGCAAAACTTACATACAGTTTGGTTGCAGATGCCATAGGTTCGGATACCATTACCCTGGAAGCCATGGGAGTTAATGGGTTTGCTGAAAACTCCATGAAATTTGCAATTAATGTGAAAAATAACAATCTGCCAACTATTGATCCTGTTGCAGACTATGTGGTTCAAAAAGATCAGCTTAATGAGATCAAACTTACAGGCATCACAAGTGGCGATAGCGAAGCCAATCAAACTCTTACTCTGACAGCTATCAGCGATAACACTTCAGTTGTTGAGACTATTCATGTAGGGTATTCATCACCCGATCATTACGGAAAAATATCTTTTTCGTCAAAATCTGCCGGAACTGCAAAAATAACGCTGACTGTTGCAGACAATGAAGGTGCAATTACTAATACTTCCTTTATTGCAACATCTTTCAAATCAATCAATCAACCCCCGGTGATTGATCCGGTAAATCAACTGACCGTTACCAATACATCGGGTCAGCAAAGTATTCTGCTAACCGGCATCGGGGATGGCGACCATTCAAATCAGACCCTGATAATCTCAGCAACCAGTTCAGAGCCTGCCATAATTCCAGATCCCACAATAATTTTTGATCAAGGGAGTGAAACAGCAACATTGGGCTTTAATCCAACTGGTGTGGCAGGTTTGGCAAACATAACCGTTACCATTTCCGATAACGGTGGAAATGCCGAAAATGATGGTAATAAGACAACGAATTTACTGATACCCATTGAAGTGATTGTATCCAGTCCCACCGGCTTGGAATTTGATTTATCAGCCTCTGGTGCACTAAGCTATTTTAAACCCGAGAATCTTGGAGTTGCCTATTTCATTGCCATTGTAGATACCTTAGGAAGCAAGGCACTGCGCGTGACCATGAAAGATAAATGGACGTATGCCGGTATTTGGATGGATTTACCTTTTGAACTTAATCTGAGCCAATTGCCGGTTGTTTCTTATGATGTGCTTTCGGTGAATCAGGCAACCTGGCATTGGAATTATTTTTATGATGCAAAAGGTCAGGATGGAGGGCAGAACAGAAATACTCAAAATTCAGGTGATCATCAGTTTCAAGCTCCGGCTGATTCATGGACTACCCTTTCATTTGATTATCGTCAGCCCGGCGATTTGAATAATGATGGGGGAAATCCGATCGATGCATCTCGCATAAATGCATTGTTGATAAATATGCACAATGCAAAACCAACATGGCCCTTCACCAATGCCACCGGAGTTTTATACCTACGCAACATTAATTTTGGCGACAAAGCTGTTTATACCCCTGAACAGGTGTATGCAACCATGAACCCGGTTGCCAGCCAAAGTGCATACGAAAACGGAGGAAGTCAAACTATCCTTCTATCCGGAATTTCCAATGGAAAAAAGGGAATCGACAATATTACCATAACAGCCTCAAGTTCCTCTGAAAACATCGCTGCTGTGTCCTCAGTTTCACCAATAAATCCCGATGGAAGCGCAATACTCACTTATACACCGTTGGCTAGCGGTTCAGCCCTGATCAGCATTAAAATTGAGGCCACCGGTGCGGTACCGGTAACCGTTAATAGTATAGTTACTGTTTTGAAGAACGACCCGGCAGGCTATGCCAAATTAACGATCGATAAAACGCTGAAATACCAAACAATGCGAGGGTTTGGTACTTTCCTGCCCGATTCCCGGTTCGGAGATTTATACGCCGGGGATCTGGGGGCCTCGGTGGTGCGATTGGGTATTATCGGAAACCAGTGGGAACCGGAAAATGATAATGAAGATTCCAATGTGACCAACATGGAGGGGTTTAATTATAATGCCTTTGACTGGAACTATTTGCGGGATCTGAAAGCAAAAGGAGTCGAAAGTTTCATCATTACCTCCTGGAGCCCGCCGGCATGGATGAAGCGCAATCTAAGCCTCGATCATAAGGAGCAGGCCATTGAATGGGAAAAAACCGACAATGTATTAGAATCCTACTATTATGAGGAATTTGCCGAAAGCATGGCGGCTTTGGTCAGAGCCATGAAACAGGAAGCCGGCATAGATATTCTGGCAATCGGACTGCAAAACGAACCCTATTTTAATGAGCCCTATCCATCGGCCATTCTGGGTGGAGCTCAATTTGTACAATTGATGAAAATCGTTGGGGATCGTTTTAAAAAGGAAGGATTAAGCCAGGTTGGATTCTATATGCCCGAGCAGGTTTTTGGTATTGGCTGGGGTGATTACAGTTGCGAAGGCTATTTAACTACCTTGAAAAGCGATCTGATAGCCGATGAATATTGCCAATACTTTGCTGTGCATGGCTATGACGGAACAGGTATTACATCCGGATTTCCTACATACAACCATTGGGCAAGCATGACAGCACTTGCTCAGCAAGGCAATCATCCGAAAGAATCCTGGATGACCGAAACCTATATTGGCTATAGCGATTGGACCTCAGCATTAAACCTGGCCGGGGCTATCCACGGTTCCCTGTGGGCAGGTAAAATCAGTCTTTGGACTAACTGGAGTTTCGACGGAATGCAAGTGTCAAAAAATGCACCGAATTCATCATTCTATGTCAGCAAAAACTATTTCAAGTTTATCCGGCCCGGAGCCGTCCAGATTGATTCCAAATCAGACAATTCGAACCTTTTGGTTACTGCTTTCGAAAACACCGATGGAAAATTTGCCGTAGTTGTCATTAACAAGGGATCGAGACCTGTTCCTGCCAGGATTTACGGCAACAATTTGCCCGAAAGATATCGCATTTACCGCACCACAATGTCGGAAAATTGTGCAGATGCCGGCATTTTGAATACCGGTGAAAGCACTATGATATTCCCGGCAGGCAGTGTGATTACTTTGGTTGCAGAGTCAAATGTCCTGTTAACCATGAATCAGGTTGCGGATACCACAGTGGCCAAAAATTCAGGGGAAACCATTCTTTCAATCGAAGGTATTACAGATGGAGCAGGAAGTACCAATGATCTGACGCTTGATTTTGAAAACTCCAATGAAGGTCTCTTCAGCATTATCAGCGTTTCGGGGATTGGAACCGACGGCAAGGCTACCATTCGTTTCACTCCCGCAGGCAATCAAATCGGTACAGCTAAAATAAAACTTTCCCTAACCGGCACTGAAGGAAAAAAACGTCAGGTGATTTTTTATGTTTTTGTGATCAACCCAAGCAGTGTGAACGGGTTGGCCCAGGAACCGTGCAAAATATATCCAAATCCGGCCAGTGAACATTTGAATATCGAATTTTCACCAAATCAGTTCAGAGAGGTTACTATCACGGATATTGCCGGTACATTGATTCTCCGGCAAACCGTTTCATCTGATCATGTTTCGATCAATGTCAAAAACTGGAATAAAGGTATTTACATTATTAAAATGACCGGTGATGTCAGTTCAAAGACAGAACGCTTTGTAATTGAATAAAGATTATAAAAGAATTATGGATCCAAAAACAGATAAAGTCACCATCTGGGAAAAGTCAGCATACGGTATGGGTGATTTGGCATCAAATCTCTTTTACCAAACCTTTACTATGTTTTTACTGTATTACTACACCGATGTATTCGGGATTTCGGCCGCTGCTGCAGGAACTATGTTTTTGGTTGTTCGTTTGTTAGATACTTTCTATGATCCGATTGTAGGGATACTGGCCGACCGGACAAATTCCAAATACGGCAAATTCCGTCCATGGATACTCTACACCGTCATACCGTTTGGAGTGTTGGGTGTTTTAACCTTTATCACTCCTGACCTGGTAACAAGCAGCAAATTGGTTTATGCTTATGTTACGTATACCGCAATGATGTTTGTTTACTCCACGATCAATGTTCCTTATGGAGCTTTGATGGCTGTAATGACATCCAATTCATTGGAAAGAACCAGCTTGTCGGCTTTTCGTTCTATTTCTGCCTTCCTGGGTGGAATTATTGTACAGGCTTTCACGCTTAAGCTGGTCCATTATTTCGGCCTTATTAAAGCCAATGCGGATGGTTCTGCCAACGAACAGTTTGGTTTTTCGGCGGCAATGGGTATTTATTCGGTATTAGCCGTTATCCTGTTTCTCACTACATTTTTAATGTGCAAAGAACGGGTTAAGCCCATATTGGATAAAAAAAGTTCTCTGAAAAAAGATTTGAAAGATCTGTTTACCAATGTGCCCTGGATGATTCTGACCCTGGTTGGGATAATGACTTGCCTGTATGTGGCCATACGAAACGGATCCATCATTTACTATTTCAAATACTACATCAATAATACGGGTACTGCTGATTTGTTCGGATTCCAGATCGGGGCAGGAGCCCTTGTCTCAACTTTTATGATTGTAGGCACTGTTTGCAGTATTTTGGGTACCGTGTTGCTGAAACCAATGGCTGCGTTGATCGGGAAAAAGAGAGTGTACATGGTCTCGATGACTTTAGGTTCTGTTTTAAGTGTCGCCTACTATTTCCTTGATAAGAACCAAATTACAGCCATGTTTACCTTTCAGGCGCTGTGCAATTTTGCTGTAGGTCCGGCAATGGCTATGATGTGGAGCATGTATGCCGATACCACTGATTTTTCGGAGCTGAAAACAGGAAGAAGAGCAACAGGGTTAATTTTTTCATCTGCCAATTTTGCTCAAAAGCTAGGCTGGTCAATCGGAGGCGCAATCGCCGGATATCTGCTGGCCTGGTTTGGCTTTGTCGCCAACACGCCCGTCACTGCCCAAACAGAAAATGGCGTGCGTGTTTTGTTTGCCTTAATGCCTGCCATTTGGAGCGCTATCGCTGTTGTCGCACTCTTCTTTTATCAGCTGGATGAGAAAAAAGTCATCGAAATCAACCTGAAACTTGCTGATTTAAAGGCCAGTAAATTAGGCTACGTTCCGATTCAGAAATAATCAATTAAACATTAAAGTGCTCAATCCCGACAGATGAAAACAAAAATTATTAAAAGAAGCAGTTTTTGGGGAATCGTTTTTTTGATTCTCCAGCTTAATACTAATATCGTAGCTCAAAATAATCTTGCAGTTTTCCAACCTGTAAAAAGCATAAAACCTTTAGAAAAAGTAATTCTATGTTGCTCTGCCAATGGCATTTTGTTGGTGAAAGATGCAAAAAACAGAGAATACATGAGAACAGCTGCCGACAAAAAAGTAGCAATAACCGTGGCTGGCGCTGCGGGCTGGCACAAAGCTGTTTTGTTGGATAAATGGGATAATCCGATTGACAGCACCTCTTTTCTTGTTGAAGCAAAAACTAATATTGATGATGGAGGAAAAATTGGAGAAATGTTTCAACTTTTTCATCACGGGATGTTGGTTGATAACAGCGATGGCTTTAGCCAGGTGAATTGGAATGGCAAAACCTATCGCTTTTTCGTGCCTTGGGTGCTCGACAATAACAATACCGGTAAAGGCATGAAGTATTTCAGCCCGTATAGTGGCGATATGGTTGATCTCTTTCGCCAAACCCAGAAACCGGACGGAATGATCTGGAGCTTTGTGAATGCCGATAAAAATGGTTTCTATTACTACGAGACAGCATACGGTCCAATAAATTTTTTCAGAAAAGACCGCGATGCCTGGTTTGTACGTCAACCGGTGGAGAATCATGTGGAATACAATTTTGTAAATATGATGTATCAGCACTGGAAAGCCAGCGGCGACAATGCCTGGATGAAAACAAATTTAGAGTGTGCTTCCCGTGCGCTCGATTATTGTGTTACAGATACCATTCGCTGGTCGAAACGCTTCGAATTGCTGAAACGGCCCTACTGCATTGATTCGTGGGACTTTCAGGTAGATGATGAATATACGCCAGCCACACCTATCAGCCCAACAATGGTTGTTGTACCCGAGAAAACCAAATACGGAATATTTTTCGGCGATAATACCGGATATTTTGATGCCTGCAACCAATTGGCTGATATGCTTGAATTTGCAGGGCAACATGATAAAGCAAAAAACTACCGTGATCGTGCCAGCGATATTCTGAAGCGTTTAACTGCATTGGCCTGGAACGGAAAATTCTTCACACACTTTATTGATGAAGACCCAACAGTTAAGAGAAATCTTGGAGTTGATGAAAAGTCACAAATAGCGCAGGGGAATATGTATTCGATTAATCGGGGCCTTTCGCATGAAATGAGTATCGCGATCATTAAAACCTACCTCAACCTGAAAGAAAACCTGCCCGTTGGTTCACCCGGCGAATGGTATGCGATTTATCCGCCCTTCGAAAGAGGATTTGGCCCGCATAACGAAAAATGGCAATATATGAATGGAGGCGTAGCCGGGCATGCTGCCGGAGAACTTGCCCGCGGTGCCTATGAAAATGGGTATGAAAATTATGCTTCGGATATTCTAAATCGCTTAACCAATCTTGGAAAGCAAACTGGAAATCGAGTATGGTTTTCGTTTACCGGTTCAATTCCTCCACCTCCGCCAGCAGCTAATTTCAAAGCTGTCGATATTTCAGGCATTGCCAACATGGATATCTGGGACAAAGGTGGAAAAGGAACGTTTCCATGGATGAATGATAGTCGCGCAGGAAATGATATGCGCGGACTGCCAACAGGCCCGAAGGTTTTTCAAAACATCCCGTTCACGGTTCTTGATCCTGGAAAAAATCAAAGGCGTGTGGCCATAGCCTTGTCCGTAAAACCCGGCTTTCCGGAAAAAGTTGAAGTTCTGGTCAACGACATAGCAGCCGCAATCTATCTTTTACATTCCTCATCTGACAACATGCCGGCAACCATTGCAGGTGCCGTTACCTTTCAGTATGCCGATGGTACGAGTCATTCGCAATACCTTAAGAAAGGGGATGATATCACTAACTGGTGGTTTTCCGACCTGGAAAATGATCATGCAGGAGTTGCCTGGTCGGGACCAAATCCTGTCAGTGCAAAAGTCGGCGTTTGCCGGGCTGCTGTCATCAATCCGAATCCATCAAAAAAAATTGCAAAACTCATTTTTCATGCACCACTCGAAGGTGGAATTTATGCCTTGCTTGGTATTACCCTGGCCGATCGTGTTCCATACGTGAAACCGAAAGTTGAATCCTTTGGCGGTCCCGACAACTGGGCAGCAGCAAATGCAATGGCAGCATTGGTTGAAGGATTAGCTGGAGTCAAGGATAATGGTCTTGCTTATAGCCATGTCGCTCTTTCACCAAGGTGGACTTCATCAGGCACTGATTCCGTAAATGTTACCGTTCATTATCCGGCTTCAAACTGTTATGTGGCTTATCAATATCAACATTTTCCTCAAAAAAAGGAAATACTGATAACTCTGACCGGGAGCGGCGAAGATATTGACATGCACTTGCTTCTGCCCGAAGGCACAACATCTGTAAACTCAGTAGCTTCGGGCGGTAAGGCTGTACATTTTGCAACTTCCAAAATGGAGAACTCGCAATATGTTGATTTCAAATTAGATCTGCCTAAGGCAATAGATGTTATGATCAAGTACAATTAAAAACCTTCAAACTTAACAAATAAAAAAAATGAAATATAGATTATTTTATTTAGCAATTTTATTTGTATTAATTTTATGTAAATCAAAAATAAATGATGATACCGAATGGATAAGATTTGATAACACGTGGAGTTCACCTTACAGGGTCAGTACAAAATACTGTCACCAACTGGTAAACGAAAACGGCCAATATCTTTATATCCTGAATAAAACAGCATGGACATATTTTGTTTGTGAATATCCTGAAAAAGTAATCGAAAATGCAAAAAAACATGGAGTAAATGTTATAAGGGTTTGTTTGGAGGGAACCCCCTACGATAAAGAACTCGGATATGATTTATGGCCTTGGCAAGGATCCAGAAAAAATCCCGACTATAACAATTTTAAATCGGACTATTGGAACGAAGTTGAACAAAGAATCAGACTTGCCGGGGAACACGGAATAGGAATAGATTTAGTTCTGTACTTCGATTTAGTGCCTTCAATTGCAGATATTGCTGTTCAAAAAAAATATTGGGAAACGATCATTAATCGTTTGTCAAAATACAGTAATATCCTGGCATGGGAAATCATGAATGAAGAAACTTCCAATGAAGCTTTTCAGGATAGTACTGGTAATTACTTCAAAGCAAATGATCCTTTTCAGCACCTTGTCATTTCATCTGACGGAACTACAGAAGATGCACTCTGGCCGCACAAAAACTGGATGGACATGGCAATCGTTCATACGTGTACAGGCAATCAGGAAAAATTTGATTTGGAGGATTGGTATTTAAATATTGCGAAAAACACGAGGCAATATGGTAAGCCGGCATTCAATAATGAATCGGGAAGAGAGATCCGGCATAAAAACGATGACCCTGTGCATAGGAGAAAGCAAGCCTGGCTGTTTTCCAATTCCGGTTGTTTCTGGACATGGCATTCCTGGGATGGATGTGAAGGTATTAATGATACAACCTATTTTGCCAGTGGCTGGGAATACTTAAAACCCATGAAAACATACCATGAATCTATTCCTTTTTGTACACTGGAGCAGAATAATACTGTATGTACAACACGTGATAATGAATTAGTTTTTGCAACCCTGTCATCGCCTGACCGGGAATTATCTGTAATGTATTGTTGTACAAGAAAAACATCACAAAACGTTCAGAAAAGCGAGGCATATGTCAGAATAAAAGATGGAATTTATCAAATCAGCTTTATCAATCCATCTAACTTAGTACCAATCAGTGAAATGGAATTTAAATCAGATGGACTGCGAAACGAACATGAAATCTCATTACCAGATTTTCAAGATGACCTGCTTGTTGAGATAAAAGAAAAAGTGGCAAAGGATAAAACATTAATTGATGGGACTTTGTAAAAAGCAGTAATGAAAAATAAATAAGATGAAAAATTTGTTTTTACCAACTTACACCATTGCCACGAGATAAAATATGGTTACTGTAAAGAAGAAATCAAATCTTTTGAGTTATTAATGAAGTTATTAATGGAATCCTCTGAATACCTAATAATTAATCATTTCCAAGCATGAAAATATTTCACAAATTACTGCTTGTAGTCCTATTTGCTCACTGTTTAACAAGTTATGGACAGGATTACATTTTGCCTTTGTATACCGGAACCATTCCCAACTCAAAGTACACCGGAGCACAGGAAAAGATTGAGAAAAAAGACATCATACTGATCAGTAATGTACAGAAGCCTGATATTGCGGTTTACCTGCCCAGTAAACGTTTTGCATTCGGACAAGCCGTAATAATCTGTCCCGGTGGAGGATATTGGGTACTGGCTTACGATCTCGAGGGAACAGATATTGCCCGGTATTTCAATTCGATCGGAGTGGCTGCCGTGGTTTTGAAATACCGTTTGCCAACCTATGGAAACTGCATTGAGCCTCACAGAGCACCTTTGATGGATGCCCAGCGTGCTATGCGCTTGGTCCGACAACATGCTGGAGAATGGAACATTGATCCTGAAAAAATTGGCATCATGGGTTTCTCGGCCGGCGGACACCTGGCTTCAACGCTGGCAACACATTTTGATTATGGGAATAAAACTGCAGTCGATTCGGTTGAAAGACAAAGCTGTCGCCCTGATTTTATGATTTTGATGTATCCCGTGATTTCATTTGTTGATTCCTGCTCGCATCCGGGTTCGCATGAAGCCTTACTGGGTAAGAATCCGGGTAAAGAACTACTAATCAATTACTCCAATGAGTTTCAGGTTCGCGATGACACCCCTCCCGCTTTTTTTGTCCACGCCGATAATGATTCCGGTGTTCCGGTTGAAAACACCTTACTATTTTATAAAGCCTTGCGCAAGAAGAAGATACCGGCCGAATTGCATATTTTATCCGAAGGTGAGCATGGTTTCGGGTTGGGAATTAACAATGAGCATGTTGCTTCGTGGACCAATAATTTAAAGTTGTGGCTTAGTTGGTTGAATATGAAAAAGTGAATAAAATATAATTAATGCTATGAGTACAATTAGAGAAATTGCCAAGATGATTGATCACTCAATCCTGAGTCCGCTTTACACCGATGAAGATTTAATTAAAGAATGTGCAATTGCAAAACAGTATGATGTGGCTTCGGTTTGTGTAAAGCCGTATGCAGTGAAACTAGCTGTTGAACAGTTAAAAGGTTCAGATGTATTGGTTGGTTGTGTTATTGGTTTTCCAGCCGGAAATAGTGCTATAACTGTAAAAGCATTCGAAACAGAACAGGCTTGCAAGGACGGTGCTGTTGAAATTGATATGGTAATAAATATTGGAAAAGCATTACAGGAAGATTGGATTTATCTTGAAGAAGAAATAAAATCAGTTGTCGACACTGCACACAAATACAACTCTATTACCAAAGTTATTTTCGAGACAGACTATATAACTAAAGATCAGCATAAAATTAAGTTATGCGAAATTTGTTCAAAAGCAGGAGCAGAGTTTGTTAAAACGTCTACGGGATTTGGCTTTGTGAAAGGCGCTGATGGGAAATTCTCCTATACCGGTGCTACTGCCCACGATTTGGCATTGATGCGTAAATATTCCGCTCCCAATGTTCGGGTAAAAGCATCAGGTGGGGTACGTACACTTTCAGACCTTTTAAAATTCAAGGAAATTGGCATATCACGTTGTGGTGCTACTGCCACCGCTGCGATGCTGGAAGAAGCAAAAAAATTATTTGGCGCATCCGTTTGATGAAACACTTTTTGGGTAAAAAAACTTCTAACTGCAAGAAAGATGAAATTGATAAATAAGCTTGTCTACCTCATCCCTTTTCTTTTTTTTTCAATTTCATCCTATTCACAGGATGTAAATTGGACCGCACATTGGATCATACATCCAACTGTGCAGCCTCAACAACATGCCGTTATACTCTTCCGAAAAAGTTTTGAACTTTGGGCGAAACCTGAAAAATTTGTGGTTCATGTTTCGGCTGATAATCATTATCGTCTTTTTGTAAATGGCAGCTATATTTCCCGCGGTCCGGCCAGAGGGGATATATCGCATTGGTTTTACGAAACCATCGATATTGCCGGATACCTTCAGGCCGGAGAAAATACCATCGCTGCCGAAGTTGTCAACTGGGGGCCCAAGCGCTCATTCACCTTCTTTTCGCAAATGTCCTCTTTTATCATGCAGGGCCATTCGGATGCTGAGAAAGTTGTTAATACTGTTGGCGGAAGCTGGAAGTGTATGCAGAATCTTGCCTGCAACCCTAAGATGGTGGATTGGATGACCGACCGCAGCACGATCGATTTTGGCTTATATGTTGGTAATCCGACGGACAGTATTCGCGCCGATTTGTATCCCTGGGGCTGGGAAAAAACCGACTTCGACGATACAGTCTGGCTTCCGGCCTCCTGGGGTGATCTGGCCGGAGGGCGCGATCAGCAAGGCGGGGGCGGTATCCTGTTTGGCGGCGGAAAACTGCTCATCCCAAGAAGAACCGGATTGTTGAAAGAGACCAAAGTGCCATTTTCCGGTATCCGCAGAGCAACCGGTATCGAAATCAATGATAATTTTCTGAAAGGGATTGGAAGCCTGACTATTCCAGCCAACAAGAATATCAGCATCCTGATTGATCAGACCGAAGAAACGATGGGATATCCCGAAATGACTGTCAGCGGAGGAAAGGATGCCCGCATTCAGGTGATGTATGCCGAAAACCTCATCGTAAAAACCAAAGCGCCCAAAGGAAACCGCAACAACATTGAGGGCAAAAGAATGGTTGGATTGAAAGATGTGTTCCTCCCTGACGGCGGCAAAAACCGCTTGTTTAAGCCGACGTATATCCGTGCATTCCGTTTTATTCAACTGGACATTGAAACCCGCGGCGAACCGCTGGTCATTGAGAATTACACCCATGTAGCCTGTACTGCCCCAATTGAACTGAAGGCCAGATTTGAAACCAACAATTCTTTAGCAGACTGGATGATGCAGGCAGGATGGCGGACCATCAGCATTTGCGCGCAGGACATGCTTCTTTCGGATGCTGCCTACGAACAAATGCAATACACTGGCGATTCCCGGGTGCACAACCTTTCGCTGCTAACCCTTTCGGGCGACGACCGCTTAACCCGCAATGCACTGATCCAGTTCGATCAATCGCGCATTCCGGAAGGCCTCACCTACGCTTGCTATCCCAATCCGTTCCACCTCATCATTCCTTCCTACTCACTGATCTGGATCGATCAGGTACATGATTATATGCTCTGGAAAGACGACAAAGCGTTTATTTCCGGATTTGAACTTGGTATTTACAGTGTACTCGACTGGTTCGAAAAACGCATTCAACCCAATGGTTTGCTCGGCAAGATAGATTGGTGGGGCGCTCTGGCCTGGCCCCGACATTACAAAAACGGAGAATCGCCAACCGTGTACGAAGGGAATAACACGCTGTACTCGCTGCATTATGCTTATACACTTCGCCATGCAGCCGATATTTTTGAATATCTCGGAAAAAATGCACAAGCCCGTGAGTATCGCAGCAGAGCTGATCAGATTTGTACAGCCGTTAATTCGTTTTGTATAAATAATGACGGATTTTACACTGAATCCCCTGATAATAAAAAGATTAGTCAGATTACAAACCTGTTAGCCATACTGGCAGAAGCAGCCACTGGGGATGAAGCCAGACAACTGATGAAACAACTGCTTGAACCGAAAGACTGGTTTGGCCAGGTCGATCTCTTCCTGCATCTTTACCTGTTCGAAGCCCTGAATAAAACGGGTTTACAGGAGTATTTTATGCAGGAGACTTCAGAGTGGCAGCTGATGATGGACCGCGCCTTAACCACATTTGTCGAGGTTCCGCTGGAATGGGGCGAAGAAAATCAGCGTTCCGAATGTCACCCGTGGAGCAGTGCCCCGAATTACTTTTTCTTCCGGACGGTGTGCGGCATAAACCCTCTATCTGCCGGTCACAAAACGGTGGAAATCGCTCCTGCCTTTGGTGAGCTGACCCAAATCAAGGCTGTATATCCGCATCATTCGGGGAACATCGAACTTGACCTGAAACGCACCGGTACTAAGGTTGAAGGCACTGCCACTGTTCCAGCTGGCATGCAGGCTAATTTTGTTTGGGGAGACCAGAGAATAGACTTGAAAGAAGGAAAACAGACTGTAAGACTCGAGGGAAATAGGCAGCAACCGTTGATTAAGCGGTTCTTTGCTGAAGGCAGTTTCTGGAACCAACCTCTGGGTGATAATTTAGAAATTGATCCTCAGAGCGACTATTATATCAGTTTGCTTAAAAAGGACCATAGCCACCAGAATTTCGGCATCAATTTAAACAACTACACCATTCCGATTTATGAGGTTGACAGCACTGTTCCTCTTATTAAGGTTGGAAATCATCCGGGTTTCAATTTCCGCCACCATCCTGATTTTGACAAGATCGGCGTGCCCATCCCGCCCGGTTTCAAACCCTCCCCGGGAAGTGATCAGCATGCAACTATCATCGATTGGAAACGGAAGCTTGCCTGGGACATGTTTCTTGCCGATACAGACAGCACAGGTCATTGGGTTTCCTGTACCGGTGTGATTGTTCCCCTGGATGGTTCGGGGGTTTTCAATAAAACTGACTTTGCCGTTAAGGATGATGAATCCATTCATCAATATGGCCCCAGCCGTGCGGCCGGTGTGCCTTCGTTTGCCGGCACGATCATGTATGATGAAATTATGGCCGGTGAAATCAGGCACAAACTGAGTTGTGCCCTTCGCTTTGTCGCATACAAAGAATACGTGTATCCGGCCATCTGGACGGATGGCAATTTTAAAGGCGGTGTTCCCGAAGGATCCATTATTCAATTGGACCCCCGGCTCGACCTGTCGAAATTCCATCTTTTACCCGGCGAACTCACCGTGGCCAAAGCCCTGCAGAAATATGGGATGGTAGTGGTTGACTTTGCTGCGGGCAATGTTTTATACGGCGAAGGCTTATGGATATATCCTGATAAATCGTGGAAAGGCTTGCTGCGGGATTGGGATGGAGGAATAAGCAGTATTCCACTCGAACATTTCCGTGTACTTAAAAACCAGAATGTTCAGAAAGGCGGCGACCGTACCAAGGACTTTTTTCAGGAATCATTGAAAGGATGGGAGAAAAATTAACCATAACACGATGAAGAAAAATATTTTAATTTTAGTATTAGTATTGCTTGTAATTCAAGTAGTTGATGCAAAAGAGTATAATATTCTGGATTTTGGTGCTGTCAGGAATCAATTATCGACTTTTGCGATTCAAAAAGCAATTGATGCCTGCAACGAAGCCGGTGGCGGAACGGTTGTTGTTCCCGCTGGAATATATATAACAGGAGCTATTATCCTCAAAAGTAATATCAACCTTTATCTGGAGCAAGGTGCAGAGCTCAGGTCAAGCGAAAAAATGAATGATTTTATTGTCGGTTCCGAACGATATGGCATGATATTTTGCCAGGATGCTTCCAATATCAGTATAACAGGACAGGGCATTATTAATGCCATGGGATCCCAGTTTTATGAACCGGATAAAAATCATATCGAAAATAGTGGTTTGGGCGTCAGAAAAGATTACGATAAAATGCTGACCAGGCAGAAGGAAAACTATCTGCCTGAAGGAGTTTTTTTCACGGATGGGCCCATAAAGCGTAAACCAAGGCCGGGAATGACAATCGTTTTTTTTCATTGTAACCAGGTCACAATTAAAGATATAACAATTAAGGATACTCCGGTCTGGGCAATACGATTCGGTTATTGCGAGGATGTGCTGGTAGAAGGGATTTCACTTTTAAATAATCTATTGATCCCAAATAGTGACGGGATTCATATTACTGTTTCCCGGAATGTCAGGATTGACAATTGCGAAATACGGGCAGGTGACGATTGCATAATTGTTACCGGTTTTGCAAGAATCGAAGATACTCCAGGTTTTGATTCCAAAGAACAGGACAAATATACTCACGGGAATAAAACCATTTACGCTGAGAATATCCAGGTAACAAATTGTCACCTGCAATCCCGATCATCGGCTATCCGAATTGGTTATGGACAACACCCTATCCGCAGGTGTATCTTTACTGATATCGTGATTTCTGAATCAAACAGGGGGATAGGCGTTTTTGCACACGATGCATCAAATATTGAAGAATTGATTTTCTCCAATATCATTATTGAAACACGCCTTCATAACGGAATCTGGTGGGGAAATGGAGAACCAATACATTTATCAGCTATTTCAAGGTTTCCGGGACAATTTGCAGGTCAGATAAAGGATGTGCAATTTAACAATATCACTGCAACCGGAGGACAAGGAATTGTGATTTACGGAGACAAAGAGAGTCACATGGAAAATATTCAATTCAATAATGTTCAACTTCGCTTACTGAAAGGCCTTGAGACGATGAGTAAGGGAGGCAACTTCGATTTGCGTCCGACAGCGATCTATGAGAAACAGATATTTGAACATGACATACCCGGTCTTTTTGCACAATATGTTGATAATCTCTCCATTCGTAACTTTGGTTTAAAATGGGGAGAAGGTCTGCCGGAATTCTTTACACATGGAATTGAATGCCTTGAAGTGAAAGATTTTTTAATCGATGGATTTGTTGGATCGGCTAATCCGAACTCCCCAAAGAGCCAAAAATTATTCATGGAAAACTGCACGTTCAACCAATAGAACCTGATACTGATTTAATTTAACAATCACTAAAATGAAATTAAAATTCATAATTGTCAAACGATTCCCACTTTTTGTAAGCCTAATTGTATTTATTTTCCCCCACGGTTTTAGCCTTTGGGGTCAGGTAAAAATATCTGAACAAAAGTGGGTTATCCCAACCTATAAAGTGAGCCCTCCCGATAAAAACCCGATGTTTTTTAAGGGTGAGTCTTACCAAGGCGCTTCAAAATACATCTATCCATATGGTCTGATCGATATGATGGCCAATGAAAAGACGGATCAGGCATGGAAGGCATTAATACTTGAAAACGAATATATTAAGTTATGCGTTACCCCGGAGATAGGCGGAAAACTTTACTATGGCACCGACAAGACGAACGGCTATAACTTCATATATAAAAACAATGTGGTGAAACCTGCCAATATCGGCATGTTAGGAGCATGGGTTTCAGGTGGAATTGAATGGTGTGTCATCCATCACCACAGGGCATCCACCTTCCTGCCTGTAGACTACGACCTTGCCGAGAATGAAGATGGAAGCAAAACCATCTGGATTGGCGAGACTGAACCACGTCACCGGATGAGATGGACCATCGGGATTACCGCTTACCCCGGTAAATCTTATTACTCGGCAGAGGTAAAAATACATAACCCGACTCCTTATACAAATAGCTTTTTATACTGGGCCAATGTGGCGGCAAATACCAATAAGGATTACCAGGCGATTTTCCCACCCAGTGTTCAGTTTGCCACTTACCATGCAAAAAACAGTTTCACACGCTGGCCGGTATCGACGGAGGTGTACAGCGGAGAGGATTTTACAAAAGGTGTTGATGTGAGTTGGTGGATAAACTCTGTTAATCAGAATTCATACTTCGCTTATGACCTGAAAGAAGATTTTATGGGAGGCTATGATCATGGAAAAGAGACTGGTACGGTGCATATTGGCGACCATAATATCGTGAAGGGTGCTAAATTATGGGAATGGGGATCAGGTGCACCCGGCCAGGCAACAGAGGGAAGACTAACAGAAAATGACGGACCCTACGTAGAAATAATGGTTGGTGCATTTTCCGACAATCAGCCTGATTACAGCTGGATAAGACCTTATGAAGTGAAATCCTTTAAGCAATATTGGTACCCGGTAAAGGATATTCAGGGATTTAAAAATGCTAACCTCAATGGGGCAGTTAATCTTGAAAAAAGGGAGGACAATAAAGTCTTCCTTGGATATTACTCAACACAGAAGGTCAGCAAAGCGAAGATTTTACTGAAAAGAAAAGGTGAAACAGTATTTGAGAAGATTATGGATATTTCTCCTGAGATTGCTTTTACCGGATCAATTAAAATTGACGGGACATATAATATCACGGATCTTTCAACAGAAATGATCAATTTAGAAAATAATGAAGTATTGGTCTCCTACCAGCCTGTTGAGAAAAAAGAGGGCGGAAATCTTCCTGAGGAAGTTAAGAAACCTGCTCTGCCACAAGATATGCAGACCGTCGAAGAACTATATCTGGCAGGCAGCCGGATCCTGCAGTTCTATAACCCGACACTTAAAGCCATGGATTACTTTGAGGAAGCGTTAAAACGTGATCCTAATGATATCCGAACAAATATCGCAGTCGGAAATGAATATCTAAAAAATGGTGAATACAACATTGCAAGAAGCTACTTCAGCAAAGCGATAAAAAGACTTACAAAAGATTACACCAGGCCGTCGACCTGTGAAGCACTTTACCTGCAGGGTTTAACGCTTAAGGCGCTTGAACTTTATGATGAGGCAATTGATACCCTTTACCGTGCAACATGGGATTATGCTTATCATTCAGCAGCATACATCGAACTTGCAAAAATATCCTGCTTAAAGGGCGATTTTCAAAAAGCCCTCGGTCAGATCAACGAATCGCTGTCAACAAATGCCAATAATAATAGCGCCATTAACCTGAAAACATCAATCCAGAGAAAACTGGGTGATTTTGAAAGTGCCAGGGCAACACTGGCAGGTGTTATTAAAAACGATCCGCTAGACTTCAGAACTGTTAATGAAAGTTATCTTCTGGCCATTAAAACCGACAAACTTCAGGATAGCGAAAAAATTCTTTCCGAGCTTAATAGAAAAATGAGAGATTTTGACCAGAACTACCTTGAGCTTGCAGTTGGATATCTGAATGACGGACTGTTTGCGGACGCTGAAGATATTCTTCGCCGTTTCAAAGGGAAAAATCAGGAGGTCAGTTATTACCTGGGATACATCCAGAATATGAATGGAAACAGGGCCGAGGCTGAAAAATATTTCAAAGCAGCATCTGATCAGTCTGTGGATTATGGATTTCCCTACAGACTTGAATCTGTAAAAGTTCTGAACCTTGCCTCTAATTATCATCCGGATGATGCAAAACCCTGGTATTATCTGGGTAACTTACTCTATGACAAGCAACCTCAAAAGGCAATTGAAAACTGGGAAAATGCTGTAAAGCGTGATCCTTCACTGGCAATTGCCTGGAGAAACCTTGGATGGGGATATTACCAGTATTCTCATGATTTGGCAAAATCAATAAACGCATACGAAAAAGCTCTTGCCGCTAAAAAAGATGACCCGGTTTACTACGCTGAATTAGATCCGCTCTATGAAATGAGCAATACGCCGATCGAAAAAAGATCAAAACTATTTGAGTCGGGCAATGAAGTTGTTAAGCAACGTGATGATTCTTATGTTCGTGAGATTATTGTTCTGAATCTTGCCGGGGAATCTGAAAAGGCTGTGGAGTATTTAACTAACTATGTTTTCCATTTTCGTGAAGGAAGCTCAAGAGTAAGGGATATTACAGTAGATGCACACCTGTTGCTTGGTAAAAAATACTTCTCGGAGAAGAAGTACGAACAGGCCCTGAAGCAATTCCTTTCAACAATTGAGTCTCCCGATAATTCCCAATCGGGAGGCAGAACAGGGGATAGGAGAGGTCCTCAGATCAATTATTACATTGGAATTGCTTATCAGGCTCTGGGTAATAGAGCAAAAGCAAAATCCTATTATACTTTGTCAACGGACCAATCGATCAAAGAGACTAATTATATTCTTTATTATCAGGGACTAAGCTATCTTAAACTTGGTAATAAGGGAAAAGCCTCAGCAATTTTCAATTCGTTGATTGAAGAGGGTAACAAATGGATTAACCAAGGTTCTGAGATTGATTTCTTTGCAAAATTCGGGGAACGCGAAGCTGGCAATGTGCAATTATCAAACGCATATATGTTGAAAGGTCTTGGTGATAAGGGTCTTAATGATACTAAGGCGGCAACGGAGAACCTTAAGAAGGCTGTTGAGTTATCAGCCAGCAATTTGTGGGCAAATATTGAAAGACTAAACTGATATGACGATGAGGCTATTATTTATGGGTTTTCTTTTTGCAGCTACTTCCGGTTTTGCCACCGAATATTTTGTTGACTTAAATGGAAATGATAATTATCCAGGCACAAAAGCTTTCCCATTCAGGAGTATTTGCAAAGCCTCGGAAATGGCCATGCCTGGCGATACGATATCAATACGAGGCGGAGAATATAAACTGCAGGAACAGTTCAAACCTTTACGTTCAGGTATATCAACGCAATGGATACTGTACCGTGCCGCCCCGAATGAAACTGCCATTTTCGACGGAACCTTAATTACAAAAGTTTTGCAAAAAGGTGATTCCGTGAAATTCACCAGACTCACTCAGGGGATTTTCCAGATTGAAAAAGTGAATTATCTCCGTTTTGAAAATATTGAAGTCCGGAATTCAAATGCCGCCGGCTTTATTGTCAGGGGCCCGGAATGTAAAAAGATTGAACTGATCGGCTGTAAATCAAATCATTCCCACAATTCCGGAATAGGACTGTGGTATTGCGATTCGGTTCGGGTGATAAACTGCGAAATTACGGGAGCCAACGATAACGGCGACGAATATTATGAACCCGGCCAACGAAAGCGGGGCGAGGCTCCCCATGAAGCCCTTTCCATTTGTGGGGCGAATTATTTTGAAGTTGCAAATAATCACATTCACCATTGCTTCAAAGAAGGTATTGATTGCAAAGAAGTAAGCAAGCACGGTGTGATTCATCACAACCTGGTGCATGATTTGCCCCGCCAGGCTTATTATATCGATGCATGGTTCGGGTTGCTTGAGGATGTTGAATTTCATTCAAATACTGCTTACAATTGTGTGTGGGGTTTTGGGTTAAGCGTTGAAGGCAAAAATTCAGAACTGCGAAATGTTCGTATTCACCACAATTTGATTTACAATATGAAAGGTTCCGGTGTTCTGTTCGGCATGTGGGGGAGTAACCTACAACGCTATGATATTCATATTTATAACAATACTTTTTACCATTGCGGTTCTCCCATGGTATTCAGCGGAGGTGTGGGAAGTATCGATATTCTGTCGAAGAATTTCCGCGATGTTTTTATCTACCGTAATATTTGCGATAAAGGATGGGATTATGAAATGGGTTTTACCTTCACTACACAAGAAGTTGAGAAAGCATTGAAAGAGCGGAATTTTGTGGCAACTGAAAATTTATTTGAAGGTTACAAAAACCGACCGGGCAGGATAGGACAATTTGATGTAGTGGTTTATGAATATCTTCCACCTGATAATCAGATAGGTGCGCCTTTGTATAGAAACGAGTTGGAATTTGATTTTGTTCCGGAGAAAATCCCTGCAGTTAAACCTTCGGGAATCAAATGGAAGTATGAGCCTTCACCTTGGTTTGGTGCATATAAACCGATGGAAATATTAAGGTAACCGATATCTCTTGACAGGAATAACCCATGAAGCCTAGCTTATTTTATACACTGATCCTTTCATTGATCATCCTATGCAGCTGTTCTTCCATCCAGGAGAACAAAAGCATTATCCTGGCCGGCGAATGGAAATTCAGAAAAGCCGGTGATACCGAATGGCTTTCTGCCACGGTCCCGGGAAAGATTTACAAAATCAGCTATTCCGGCATCACTGAGGATTTACTGGCTGAGCTTAAAATCCAATGCGTCAATGAGCTTAAATGATTCAGCAACATATTCAAAATTAAATTATTACAAATTGATTGAAATGCTACAACGACAGACTTCATTAACCCCAGACTTCAGTCTGCGGGTGAGTATGATATACAGGCTGATCTTCCTCAACATTATCCTGTTCTCCTTAACCTCCCCACTAAAAGGCCAGTCCATGGATCAGCCCTTCCGTCAGCCCGTTATGGAGGAGGGAGATAATAACATCATACTCAGACTTCTTAAAATTCAGGTTTCAAATTTGGACATTATTGGGTTTAGTGGCTACATCAAAAACCAAAATCTTTCCATCCCCCAGTTTTGTTTCTAAGGTATTCAAATGTCGGCATAGCTGAATCTGGGCGGTCCGGTAGCTTTTCCGTTCCAGGGGTTCCAGCTTTACTGTGACAGTGGTTCTGGTTGTTCTTATCCATCCTTTACCTTTTATGATAGCCTCTAATACGGGTATGGTATCGCGGTTATCAGGCACATAATTAAATATTTCAATTAGTTTTTTCCGGCTATTCCATACAAGGGCTTCGGACAAATCCCACCAAATTTTTCCATCTGTTGAATAGGTCTTGTATGTTTCGCCGGTTACCTTTTCTAATTCAGTAAATTTGGGTATCGCTTCGAGGATAGTTTGTTGCGTTTGCAATTCCTCTTTTAAGGAAGATAGTTTTAATTGCAATTTGTCCCGTGTTGTATTTTTGCGTAAAACACCGGATTTATCAGTAGTTGTGTTAATTTTCCCAAGACCTTGTTCGCACTTTTTGATTTGGTTTTTAATATTAGCTATTTGCTTTGTCGCGGCTGTATGGGCGGGGTTTTTTATTTGCTGATCTTGACTTTCGCGGCGTAGGTCAAAAGTCGGATTATAGTGCATGCCCACCCTTTTGTTCATGTATTTAAACGTGTTCTCATTGCTGCCCCAGCGGTTTAACATGGCCAGGGCTACTTCTGTCACGGGAGATTCCTTATCGGTGGTAACTATTGCAAAGCGATGGTTTTCTGACATTTTGAAATATACAATTCGCCTCATTTTTATCTGGTTCCCTTTATTGTCTTTATAGGTTTTCTCATCCTCGGTAATTCTATATTGCTTCTTTTGCCAGGTTAATTGGTGACAAAATGCGCTTTCTTCTATTTCATACAGTTCTGATTCATCGCTGAATTTTTCCCAGGTCACAATTTTAAAGGGTTGTAGCTCACAAAAGTTGTCCACTCCCCAAATCTCCCGGTCGATGGCGATCATCGGAGCGATCTCCAGATTAAGGCTTTCCAATCCTCGTGGATTTCCTTGACCGTGCTTACGATATCGGCCTTGCCATCATAGATGTCGAAATAGGCTACCCGTCCGCTTTTGTCGTGCGCGTATATGGCTGTTACTCCCGGCATTGCCATGCCACGTTGGGTGAACCATCCCTTGTGTACTTTTTCTTTTCCATAATAGGGTATAAAATGGCCATCGATAAATAGATTAAAAACACCCACGATACCACGCAATATCTGGTGCTTAAAAAACGCTTTTATTGTTGTTTTGCTGGACTCTTTTGTTTGGGTTACATAATCATGTATCCATTTCCATAATGCAGGTGCTGATGGTAATTTATTTAATCCCAGCAATTTACCAAATTCCTTTTTGTAAACCGTTTTGAATTGCTCAATCGAAAATATCCGGTTTATCTGCATCATGGCAAATAGAAAAATTACAATCTTACTTTCGCCTATATGCTTGTTGAAGAACTTGTTGATATCGTAATAGTTGTTAAACATCGGCCAAAACAAGAAACTGCCTGCATACCTGTTTTCCTCAAAGGCGTGTTCTTCCAGAAAAAATTCTTTGTCCGTGGGCTGGATCTGATTTTCTGTACCCTCGTCCTGAAAACTAATGCACAATTCGTGTTTCTGCTTTTCCTGCTGATTCGCCTTATTTTCTTCTTCTAACTCTCTGGCCTTGTTTCCGGTGAAGCGCTTGGGGTTTTTCTTCCAACTATCTTTCGTGTTGTTGACCAAACCTTCCGCGCCGCGCTTTTGATAGGTTGCTATCCAAGTGTCTATGCTCTGCCGGGATATTCCCAACGCATCAGCCAATTTCTCTTTTCCAACGCTGCACCTCTCAACCAAATCAATGACTACTAAACGCTTTTCAATAGGTGGGTCTATCTTGGCGACTTTCTGGAGTTGGCCTTTATGGTATATTTCTACTAATTCTTTTGACTTTACCTTGATGGCATAATGCTTGCCTATTGGTTTTATTTGGTCGTCAGCCTGTGAATCGTCAAATAGTGTCGACATTTGTTTTTACTTTTGCCACAAAGATAAATGCAAAATAATTAATAAATTCAAAAATTTCGCTTGGAATCCTCAATAATTATCACTATATTAATGTTATGGCCAAAAGCTATGTCCAATTATATCGCATTTTTGACGAATGGCCCAATTTCCTTATCTTTGCGGAGGTACTAAGATTCGATTTTAAGAAGTCTGAATATATGTACAAACAAAGATAAAAAGAACTTTGATTAATAAAATGCTATTAATCAAACTTTATATGATTGAAAACAGTACTGTCCGGTTATTAGTCCCACAAACTCAATTGGTTAGAAAATTCGGAATTATTCGCATTTAATACCAAATCGTCAAATAGCTCATTCACAGGCATTTTCTCGAAAATACAAAATTCTAATACTTGCGAAATCGTATGCAGACTTTGTTTTATTTGCAATTTCGGTTTGATTATTGCCAATAAAAGGTACACGCAAACTGCTATCCAGATCTGGGTATAGACAGCGTTGCGGGAAGTTCCATAGAAGGACTTGATTCTCAGGTGCTGCTTTATCCACCGAAAAAATAATTCGACTTGCCAGCGTTCTTTATAAAGCAGAGCTACCATGAGGGCCGATATGTTGAAGGCATTCGTCAGAAAGACAAAGTGCCTCTTGTTCTCCGTATCCCAGAACTTTACCCTACGAAGGGGAGCCGGATAGACTTTGGAGGAATTTGCCCCTGCCAGGACGATCGTCTGGTCGCAACGAACGCCGGTGTTCTTATCAACAATCGCCGCCTTGATTCTTTTGAAAGACAGGTTGGTTTTTGCCCGGGTGACGAAAAAGGCACCTTCTGTAACAAATCGGTAGAGACGTTCAAAATCAACATATCCCCGATCCATCAGGTAAAAGGCACCGCTTTCCAAAGGAAGGGTATCCAAAATATTAACATCATGGCACAAACCATCAGTCAGTTTGATAAAGGTGGGGATCGATCCCCGGAGATCCATCAGTACGTGTGCTTTGACCGCACCTTTCGCTGCTCGGAAGCGGGCCCAGGGAAACAGGGACAGACACAAGTCGATGGTGGTACTATCGAGTGCGTAAACCATATTCTTCAAGTCCAGGGTAAAACCGGAATCTTGCAGGTTCAGCTTTCGGGCCTCGGGTATGAGTATTTGAGCAAAATCCGCATAGATCCGCCAATCCCGTTGTTCATTGGCGTCCGCTAAAGTTGAATGGGGTACTTTTTTTCGGATACCGGAATGATAAAGCTTATTGGAAACAGCTTCGAGACAGTTCTCTATATCACGCAAGCTCTTACGGCTCGTCAGTTGGGCAAAGCTCATAACCAGGAACTGCTGCCGGCAATCGAATGTCTGCGCTTTATAATCTCCGCTATATCGGGCAACACATTTGTCAAACTCATACCAGGGTAGAAACTCCATCAACTGGGCAAAAACCGTCTTTTCTTTGTTCATTTGCGAAATTTTGATCACAAAGATCTCAGGGAAAGACAAAGCCACACTGAAATCGATGACAAAAAGAGTCATGAACCCAGAAAATCTGCGATCTAGGGCATCATAATGAACTGAGGTTTTTCTAACTTTCATCAATTTTAAAACGATTTCAAATCGAAAAAACGCTGAACACTGTTAAACGAACATTATATCAAGCAGTTGTAACTATATTAAAACTCAATAACCGGACAGCACTGGCATTAACATTAAGAATTATTGACGGATGAAAACAATCTTTAAAATAAAGCCATGCCTATTATTGATTTTATTAATAGGTACTATACAAATGAGGTCACAAACAAGTGATTCATGCAAATGGATACGACCTGTTAGTTGGAAATATGTTAAAACCCATGATATTAAAGATAGTTCTATCTTAACTAGATACGGAACATGGGACTATGGCTATGGCTTTCTAATTAAAAAGACTGAAGATAGTACTAATTGCATTTTTAGTACAGGTCGTTTCCAGGGTGCTCCTGAAGATCTGTTTATATTACCCTCGGGTAATTATTCATTTATGTGTTATCCAACACCTTATGGAACATACACACGTGAGACCTGGTGGGCAAAAATCACCATAACAAGAACAGGAGAAAGTTATTTTAACGAAAATTTAAGACCCGGGAATTATTACAAAATAGTTTTAATATCAACCGATCACCAACAAACTTACCATGCAGAATTACGTAATATTGGAAAGGAAGAAATTATTAAACCATTTAAGAAAGATAGAAATTTACGAATCACCTTACAGTCTGCAGAAATGGTAGCCCTGATAGCAGCTCTCTTTTTTCTTTTGAAATAGATTTTCACGGTAAACAATCGCAAGTATATCAGGAATACGAAGCTCCCTCAAATATAATGTTTTTATTTCCAAGCCAGGGATAGTTTTGGCGACTAAATTTCTGCATGACTTCCAAGATGAGAGGTAACTCCCGTTTCTTCTTCAGCTTGACGGTAAAGGTTTTTTCACTGATTTCAATGTCTGCCCCGTTCAATACAAATTTATCATAGAGTGTTTGGGCGGTAAGATGTTCGTAACGTCCCAGTTCCAGAGCAAACAGCCGATACAGGTTATGGGCGAGAATCGACATAGTGAGGTCAAAATCGACCTTAATGACCATGGATGAGGAGACCAGGTTCAGGTGAAAGAAATCAATCTGTTCAGAGATCTTTTTTTCAACCAGCCAGCGGCGGGCATATTTCCTAACTATTTGTTCAGTAGTCAAATCGGTATCATTGGTAATGATAACAGCAGGTTTAATTTTTCCATTTCCCGTGATGGTGATCTGGCGGACATCCTGATCATAGCCGGCGAGAAAAACCATTTCATGGTATGCGCGTAAGGTCCTGTGCTTATTCCCGGTACATTCCACCTTGATGTTTGCCCAGCCCTTTTCGGGCAGTTTGGCGATCCGCTCCAGGATCAGTTTTCCCCAGCGGCGGATGGTGATAAACTTGACTTTATTCTCGTCGAGCTTCCGCAGGTTCTCATAGTTGGTGAACTTGCTGTCAAAAACAACGTACCGGAGTGTGTCGTCCTTCTTTCGGGTCCCGGCGCGATAAAAGTCCAGGAACTCCATAACGGTATCGCTTTCACTTTTTTGCAATACGTTGGCGCTTCCATACTCAATCAGCCCGCTGTCGGGATCATGGGCCAGTACGGCCAACATGCTGCCGAGGGCCTTGCCGCGCTTTCCCGACCAGTTGTTTTCCAGATGACTATCATCGCCCCAGTAAGGAATGGTTGTAAAATCAAGGTTAGCCGTGTCGTCCAGCAATCCAAACTTGAGCCATACCTGATGCAGTTGTTTCAGGAAAGAAAGGTTCATGCCGGGGGTCACCCGGTCGGAATACGAGGTGTACCAAGCTGTTTTCGGCAGCACATTCAGTCCGGCAAACAAACCCATTCCCCGATCCATGCACCAGGTATCGTCGGAGGAATACCGGCGGCGGTTGGCCAGTTTCAGCGCCAGAAAACAAAGAATAGACGAAGCCTTGCTAATGACGGATGTGCCGGGATAACCAGACTGTTCGATCACTTTATCTATCCCATAGCGTTTGAGGATCGGGATAAACATCAGGATACCGGCATTGGAACTCTTGAAGGATTCCGGTTCAAATTTGAGGGGAACTGATTTCTCTGCCTGTATCTGAACTTTTGTCCAACTGCTGCTTCACCAGTTTGGTCCGCCGGGGTAAACGTGAAAACCCCTCAGCATGAATGATGTTGTATATGTTTTTCTCCGACAGATTGTGGCCCAATCCATCGAGGGCGACCTTGATATCGGGCACCGAGTAATACTTCTTTCGCATCTCAATGATCACGGCTTTTGCCCCGGTTGTTTCCTGAGAGATCTTACGTCCGGGGGTGTTTTCCACGAAGAAATAACTACCCGTTGGGTCTGCACTCAGCCTTATCCGGAAAGAAGATGCCAGGGAAGTGGCAGCCCGGTAGGTATACCCGAATCGATCGGCCACCTCCTGGGCGGAAGCGCCTTCAAGATAGTACATCCGTAATGCTTCGTATTGCTTCTGTGCCACGGTTTTAGGCTCCTGAAAGAAAGTTACTGGGTCCATTGTTCTGCTAATTACTACCGTGATAAAGATAATCAAATATCACAAAATAACAACAGAAAACTATCATTAATTTACTAACAATATGATTGATTGTTGTTTATAACTTTACGAAATAAACACGGGACCAATTAAAATGAGATCAGAAAAAACTAATTAAATTATAAAGGCCGTATCATCAATTTTAACCCCGGTCTCGTTTGAGTCGTATTGGTCACAATATCAGCAACTAACAGAGAAATTTTCGAAAATCAACAAGAGGGGAATACGGTGGGTTAAGACAGTGAAAATCTATGTTCATAGTATTGTCTGTTTTATCCGCAACAAAGTTAGCACAATTTAAGAAAGTTATAAAGGGCACCTCTAAAAACCTTTTGTTAATATAACCATCAGATTGTTAATAACATAACTATGTTTTTGTGGTTAATTATTTTAATTTTACAGCATAAATAAGTAGGCCATGAAAAACATAAACCCTCTCGGACTTTTTGACGATCATTTTTTATTTGAAACTCTTAGTAAACTTGGGGATCCTCTGCAAAAACTGAGCAAGTATATTGACTGGATTATATTTGAAGCTCCTTTAGATCAGGCTTTTAAAGATGAAAAGGGGGATTTACTAAAAGGAGGAAGACCTCCTTTCAATAAGTTGTTGTTGTTCAAAGCCCTGCTCATACAAAGCTTGTATAATCTTTCAGA